>NZ_MVOI01000005.1 GCF_002283555.1 Rubrivirga sp. SAORIC476
CGTCGCGCGGACGCTGGAGGCGTTCACCGACGTGATCCCGTCGAGCGACTTTGCCGACGGCGCGAACGCGACCGACCGGTTCGTGCTGCGGATCGGCACCTCGGCCTCGGCTGAGGCGGCGATCACGGAGGTCGAGCTGACGGCGATCGCGCCGAACCCGTCGACGGGCGCGGCGCGGGTGTCGTTCGCGCTGCCGGAGGCCGGCACAGCGCGTGTGACGGTGTACGACGTGCGCGGCCGGTCGGTGGCGACGCTGGTGGACGGTCCGCTGAGCGCGGGCCGTCACGAGGCGACGCTGGACAGCGGCTCGCTGGCGGCGGGCGTCTACGTGGTCCGCCTGGAAGCGGGCGGTGCGGTGGTGACGCGCCAGGCGGTGGTGGTGCGCTAACCCGGCACCGTCGGCCCCACACTCAGGCTCGGAGCGCCCCGTCGACACACGCTGTCGGCGGGGCGCTTTGCGTCCAGCCCCGGCCGACTATGTGAAGCACAGAAGAACGTTCTGTGCACGTGGCAGCTCTAGTTCCGAGATGCATGGATCCCGCCTCGGAGCCAACGGGAGGACCATTGAGGATGTCGGATAACGTATAAAGCGTTAGGATCCCGGTTCTGCCCTGAATCCGGAAGTTCTGTAGGTACCGGCCCGCCTCACTGGAGGAGAGGTCGAGCGCCCCCGTTCCGTTACAGAGCGCGTGATCGCGGCCACAGCACGTTCCCGCCCGAGCGCTCCTTCCAGAAATGTTCGCCGTCCCCTTCATGGATTGTTCGACGCCGAATATATTCGAAGCCTGTGGTCCTCCCAGGAAAGCCTGCTCGCGATGAGCCCTCTGTCCAGGTGGCAGCCACCTTCGTCCCTCTGGGTCCCTCCCCTCCCCCACGTTATGTCACGACTTCTACTCGTCAGCGCACTCGCGCTGGGGCTGACTGCGTCCGCGTACGCTCAGTCTTCCAATCTGTCACCCGTAGCCGAGCAGGCTGCGTTTGACTATCTCCGCGCTCAGGCGCCCGCGATGGGCCTGACCGGCGGTGATGTCGCCGAGCTCGAGGTGTCCGCAGGGCACCGGAGCGCGCTGAGCGGCATCAACTACGTCTACGTCCAGCAGCTGTACCGCGGCATCCCCGTCGTCGACGGACAGGTGACGGTCGCTGTCGACTCACGCGGCACGGTCGTGCACGCGGCGGGCGACCTCGTCCCGAACATCGACTCTCCGGCGACTCGGAGCGCGGTGAGCCTCTCGGCCTCGCAGGCCGTCGCCACGGTTGCCGGCCTCGTCGGTGCGCCCCGCACGCCGACCACGCCGCTCAACCAGGGCATGGACAAGGTGGTTCGCTTCGGTGAAGTGACCGGCTTCGACGTGACGGCCCGCCAGGTCTACGTGACCGACGGCCGCACCGCCACGCTCGCGTGGGAGGTTCAGGTTCCGACCCCCGACGCCCAGCACGTCTGGGTGGTCCGCGTCGACGCCGCCACCGGCGCCGAACTGAGCCGCTACGACATGGTCGTGAGCGACCACTGGGCCCACGGCGACGTGCCCGCCGCCAGCGCCACCCCGATGGCGTTCGTGGAGGCCGTCCCGGCTCCGAACCTCGCTGCCGCCAGCGCCACCCCGGCCGACGGCTCGAGCTACAACGTGTACCCGCTCCCCTACGAGAGCCCGATCCACTCGCCCACGGTTCCCCCGACCGACGGCCGCTCGGTGATCTCCGAGCCCGCTGACGGCACGGCCTCGCCGTTCGGCTGGCACGACACCAACGGTGCCGCTGGCGCCGAGTTCACGATCACGCGCGGCAACAACGTGCACGCCTACCAGGATCGCGCCAACGACAACACGGGCGGCGCGACCGACTCGCCGGACTGCGGCGCGGGCCTCACGTGTGACTTCCCGCTCGACCTGACCGTCGACCCGGTCAACTACACGGCGGCGGCCACGGCCAACCTCTTCTACTGGAACAACATCATCCACGATATCAAGTACCAGTACGGCTTCGACGAGGCGTCGGGCAACTTCCAGGTCAACAACTACGGCAACGGCGGCCTCGGCAACGACGACGTCCGCGCGGAGGCGCAGGACGGCGGCGGCACCAACAACGCCAACATGGCCACCCCGGCCGACGGCTCGCGTCCGCGCATGCAGATGTACGAGTGGACCACCGCGACCCCCCGCCTCGACGGCGACTTCGACGCGGGCATCGTGATCCACGAGTACACGCACGGTACGTCCAACCGCCTCACCGGCGGCCCCGCCACCACCGGCTGCCTGAGCAACACGGAGCAGATGGGTGAGGGCTGGAGTGACTACTACGGCCTCATGCTGACCCAGCAGGTCGGCGACACCGGCCCGCAGCGTCGCGGCATCGGCACCTACGCCCTGGATCAGCCCACGACCGGCGTCGGCATCCGCCCCGCGCCCTACTCGACGGACTTCGCCGAGAACGACTACACCTACGGCAACACCACCAGTGGTCTCTCGGTCCCCCACGGGATCGGCTTCGTGTGGTCGACCATCCTCTGGGAGATGACCTGGGAGTTGATCGACACGTACGGCTTCGACGCCGATCTCTACGACGCCGCCGGCGGCGCGGGCAACCAGATCGCCCTCGCCCTCGTGACCGAGGGCATGAAGCTGCAGCCGTGCTCGCCCGGCTTCGTGGACGGCCGTGACGCCATCCTCGCCGCCGACGACGCCCTCTACGGCGGCGTCCACAAGGAGCTTCTCTGGAGCGCGTTCGCGCGCCGTGGCCTCGGCGTCTCCGCCGACCAGGGCTCCTCGGGCTCCATCACGGACAACGTGGAGGCCTTCGACACCCCGATCACCTCGGGCGTCCTGTCGGTCTCGCCCACCTCGCTCTCGTTCAGCGCTGCCTCCGGTGGTTCCGACTCGGGCGACGTGACGATCACGCACAACGGCGTCCCCGGCGACGGTGACGGCCTCTTCACGGCTCGCATCAGCTACCAGGACCAGCCGGCGTCGGCCAACCTTGGCTCGGGCGGCCCGGACGCGTTCGGCTATGCCTGGATCGACTCCGACGAGACCGGCGGCCCGACCGTCGGCTACGAGGACATCTCCGGCACCGGCACCCCGGTCTCCTGGACCACCACCGGCTCCTTCCCCGGTGGCGACGAGGGCTACGACGAGGTCACGCTGCCGTTCTCGTTCCCGTTCTACGGCGACGCGAAGACCAGCGTCCGCATCTTCTCGAACGGCTTCCTGACGTTCTCGACGTTCGCGGCCAACTCGTTCACCAACCAGGCCATCCCGGCCTCGGGCACGCCCAACGACCTGATCGCGCCCTTCTGGGACGACCTCGATCAGAGCGCGGGCGGCTCGGTGCACTACGGGACGCTCACCGATGGCCGCTTCGCGGTCCAGTACACGGGTGTGCCGCGCTACGCGGACACCGGCTCGTCGCTGACCTTCCAGGTGATCCTCGCGCCCGACGGTACGATCGAGTACCAGTACGGCACGATGACGGCGGCGACGCTCTCGAGCGCCTCGGTCGGCATCGAGGACGCGGCTGGCTCGGTCGGCCTCCCGGTCGTGAACAACGCGGCCTACGTCGCCTCCAACAAGGCGGTGCTGTTCTACAGCCCGACGATCTGGGCCTCCGTCGCGCCGGCCTCCGGCACGGTCGACGAGGGCACCTCGGAGTCCGTCACCGTCTCGGTTGACGCCTCGGAGCTGCCGGACGGCACCTACAACGCGGAGCTGACGATCGAGACCAACGACCCGGCCCTGCCGTCGACCGTGATTCCGATCACGTTCGAGGTCGGTGGCTCGGGCCCGGGTGGCGTGTCGATCCTGATCGACGATCCGAAGGGCTTCCGCTTCCTCGGCACCCCGTCGGCCGGCCTCACCGTCGACGACCTCGCGGCGATGAACCTCGTCCGCGGCGTGCCCGGCTACTACCCGGCCGCCAACCCGCCCAACCTCGAGACGAGCTACGACGCCGCCACCGCCACCTGGATTCCCTCCACCGGCACCG
>NZ_MVOI01000006.1:300000-393233 GCF_002283555.1 Rubrivirga sp. SAORIC476
CGTGGGGCGGCCGTAGGTGCCGTAGACGGGCCACGTCTGCACGAGGTCGTCGTCCCAGATCGCCGTCCGCTCGATGATGGTCTGGTTGCCGTCCTCGTCGTCGCGGGGCTCGCGGAGCGTGAACGTGCCGGTGTTGTACTGGTAGAGGTAGCCGAGAACGAGGCCGTCCTCGTCTTCGGTCAGTTCGAACTCGTAGCGGGTCTCGTAGTCGGTGAGCACCCGGAAGTTCTGACCCGCCATGAGCGTGTCGATCTGGAACTCGGCCGTGCCGGCCCAGACGCCGGACGTGGCGCTGGTGGACGAGCCACTCGAGTCGCAGGCAGAGAGACCGAGCAGGACCGTGGCGGCGAGGAGGACGCGGAGGGCAGTCATAGGAGGGGGCGAGCGGACATCCCCACGGATATCGGCTCCCTCCGAGCGGGCCTTAATCCCGGCGCCCGACTTCTGCTACGCCTCGGTCTGCGGACGCCGCGGGGCGCGGACGATGCCGTACGGACCCGCGTGCCCGGCGTAGCGGCCGAGTACCTGCGGCTCCACCGTCGGCTCGTCACACTCGACGTCGCCGTCGGTGCCGACGGTGCCGAGGGACAGGCGGCCGCCGTCCATCACCACGACAGTCTCGCCCTCGGGCGCCTCGTCATCGGAGACGAACACGTAGCGGGCATCTCCGAGCTCCGACGTGCGGGCAGTGTCGTCCTCGATTTCCAGGGCGTGGAGGCCCGAGAAGTCCGGGAAGAGCGTCGTCAGCGAGAGCCGGTCCGAGGGGGACGGCTCGATGCGCCCGTCGCGAAAGGCCCCCTTGACGCGGATCGACCCGTCCCGCGAGGTCGACTCCACGAGCGCGTAGCCGTTTCGGTCGCGCTGGAGAAACCCCTTTCGTGAGAGCGCCTGCAGGTTCTGCGTGACCGAGTTGGGCGACCGGTAAGCGAAGTGGTCGGCGATTTCGCGGTAGGTCGGCCAGACCTTGTGCGTCTCGACGTGCTCGCGCAGGTATTCGAGGAAAGAGTGCTGCTTCTGGGTCAGCTGTCGACGGCTCATGGAGGACCAGGGTGTCCGTCGCGAAGGTAGGGCACGCGTCCGTCACACACAACTCTGCACAGGTAGCCGATGGCGGAAGCCAGGCCGCCTCGCGAGGGGTGCAGGGCGGTTCCGTACGGAACTCAGGCCTCGTCCTGGCGCCCCAGTCCGGCATCGAGTTGGTCCGCCACCTGGCGAACGCGCTCCGGGTACGTGGACTCGGTGTGCACCCGCACGAAGGCGTCGACGAGGCCCTCCACCTCGCGGCGGACGTCTGGGGCGAGGCGCATGCGACCGGCGGTGGCGAGCGGCGTCCGCGCGAGCACGGCGAAGGCGCGGAGCGCGGCGCGGCTGGCCTCGATGCCACCGCTGGAAGACGACATCTCGTATGCGCCCGCCTCGGCCCCCGCCGGGATCACGGCACCGCTCTGGAGGAGCAACCGCCCGCCCTCGTCCCCGAGCGCCTCGACATCCTCCCGCCGGATGTCGGGCGCGAAGCCGAGCAGCGAGGCGAGATGAAGCTGAAACCAGGGCACGGCGTTGGCTGCGTTGGCGTCCGCCTCGTCGATGTGCTCCAGCGTCCGTACGACGAGGTCAAGCGCGAGCGGGTGGGCCTCGCCTTCCTCCACGAGCGAGCGCGTGACCTCGAGCACGCGGAGGCCCAGCGGAACGCGCTCGATCTCGGACGTGAGGCGCTTGAACCGGACCACGTGGGCGGTCTCCTTGAGCGTCTGTAGGCCACGCTGGGGCCGGTGGTAGTAGACCGCCTGGACGTACGAAAGAGGCTGGAGCGTCGAGCCGAAGGCGCTCGTCGGACGCCGCGCGCCCCGTGCGAGCACGCCGATGACGCCATGAGGGCGCGTCAGCAGCCGGACGATGCGGCTGGTCTCGCCGTAGTCGAAGGCGTGGAGGACGATGGCGTCGGTGCGGACGATCATGCCCGACGTACGCTCGCCGGTCGGCGCGGTGCCGCGAGCGGGGCAGAGGTTACGTGTGGCGGTGTCGCGGGTCTATGGGGACTCTCGCAGACTTTCTTCCTGCCATGCGCTGGCTCTACCGCCTCCGGACGCACGCGGGACTGAGCGGACCCGAAGGCACGGCGGCGCTCGTCCTGCTCCTCGCCTTGCTGGGGGGCACGGCCGCGCGTCACGTCCAGTCCTCCTCGGCGCCGGTCCCGGCTGACCTCTTCGCTGCTGCCGACGCCGCCTTCGCCACGGCCGCTGCGGACACGGCGTCGTTCACCCCTCGGGCCTTCGCTGCGCCGCTCACTGGCGCAGAAGAGGCTGCCGAGCCTCCCCCGAACGCCGCGCCAGAGGAGAGCGACTCGACGGCGTCCGAGATCGCCGAGGCCGTCGTCGAGCGCGCGGCGGCCCCGCGCCGCTCGGGCAAGCCCCCGCCCGCGCCGACCAACATCAACACGGCGTCCGCGGCGGAACTGCAGCGGTTGCCACGGATCGGTCCCGCGCTGGCCGGGCGAATTGTCGAGTACCGTCGCGTGAACGGACGCTTCCGGAGTGCCGAGCAGATCACCGAGGTGCGCGGCATCGGCGAGAAGACCCTGGAGAAGATGCGGCCGTGGATCCGGTTGTGATCCCTCAGCCGTCCGGCGTCGGCGGGTCAGGGGGCGTCGCCTTCCGGGCTGCCCGCGTCCGGTCCGCGACCGCGCGAGGCGTCCAGTCGTCCGCGATGCGCTCCTGGCGCTGGAGGAACCGGTAGACCGGGTACAGGAGCACGAACGCGAGCAGGATGAACCCGAAGAAGGTCCCGGCGATGACGAGGTAGATCTGACCGTCCATGGGGTGTGAACCGCGCCGAGGCGGTTCCGTTCTCCCGCCATGCCCGTCCTCTCGATCCACGCCGTCGATGTGTACCCGTACCGCCGTACCCCGGCGGGGGAGACCGAGTGGCTCGTGGCTCGGCGGGCCGCCGGGCACGCCTACGCAGGTACCTGGCGCATGATCGGCGGGAAGGTGGACGCAGGGGAGGCTGCCTGGGAGACCGCACTCCGCGAACTGGCCGAGGAGACCGGCTGGCATCCCGGGGGCGGGCTCCTCACGATGTGGACGCTTCCGTCCGTCAACGCCCACTACGACTGGGTTGCAGATCGGGTCGTGCTCGCGCCCGCCTTCGCGGCCGAGGTCAAGGGTGAGCCCGTCCTGGACGAGGAACACGATGCCGCGGCGTGGCTTCCTGTCGAGGCGGCCGCGCGGCGTCTCGCCTGGCCTGAGCAGGCCCGCCTGCTCCGCCTCGCCGCGTCGCTGGCCGGAGCGGAGCGCCCTGCCACCTGGACGGTCCCTGTCGACGGGAGGTGAGGTCAGGAATGTCCGTATAAGGCCGTGAAATGCAGGTGAGTGGCGATCCTGTGCGTCGGTAGCGGGTTAGGGAGACAAAGGGCTTCTTGCCCCTCTCTCTCCTTACCCGCCCTGCTATGACCTCCCGTCTTCCCCTTCTTGCACTCGTGCTCGCGTTGCCCTTCTCGGCGTGCGAGTCCACCCCCGACGAGCCTGTCGTCGAGGACACGGCCGTCGTCGAGACCGTCGACCCCATGCCGGCTGACACCATGGCCGCCCCGGCGACCGACGTGACCGCCGAAGGCACCGTCGAGGCGGTGCAGGCAGCCGGTGGCCTGACGTCGCTTCCGGGCGAGGCCGCCATCAGCAACATCGACGGCTGGATCGCCCAGCTCGACGGCAACCCGGACTTCGCGCCAGTCGTCGAGGATCTCCAGCTCCTCCGTGGTCAGCTCCAGGAGTCGCCCATCGACGGTGCGGCCGTCGGCGCGACGCTCCAGCGCCTCGGTGAGGCCACGTCAGCCGCGGCTGGCGACAACGCGTCTCTCCAGACGCTCGGCTCGGCCCTGACGGAAGGAGGCAACGCCCTCACTGGGGGGGCGATGTAGTTTCGCGCAGAGACCATTCGAGGCCGTCGGCTCTCCCGTTTGGATGAGCTGGCGGCCTTTTGTCTGTGATACAGGACGGGTCCACAGTCTTCACAGAGCGGTCGAAAACAGTCCTCAGAGGGCCACAGGGCCGAATAAGGTGCTCGGGGAGGCGTCATTCTGGAGGCTGTGTCTGAAAAATTGGACGCCGTTGTCCAGCAATGTGGGCAACTACCGGGCGGTGGCGCCGTTGTAGCAGCACTCGTCACCTCGGTGCGCGAGTCCCGGCGATCGCTCCCGGGTCCCCTGTATCACACCACCCCCTACTACCATGACGAAGCGTATTGCGCTGTTCGCGCTCGCTCTCTCGCTCCCCATCGCCGCCTGCGGCGATGATACGGACACCTACCAGACCGACGACGCCATCGAGGCCGATGCCGAGATGATGGGCGCCGAGGCCGACGCCGCCATCGACGAGATGGGTGCCGAGACCGACGCCGCCATCGACGAGATGGGCGCCGAGGCTGATGCGGCCATCGACGAGATGGGTGCCGAGGCCGACCAGGCTGGCGAGGCGATCGAGGACCAGGTCAACGAGACCGCCGGTGACGTCGAGGAGGCCACCGACGACGACGGCATGTAATCGGCTCGGGGCTCCGGCCCCGGATCCGTTGCCAGCGGGGCGATCTCCTTCGGGAGGTCGCCCCGCGCTGCGTTCGGGCCCCGCGGGCTCTATTTGGTCGGCCAGGCACCACCCGGCAGGACGCCGCGTTGGGTCCCTGGCGGCTCCGTGGTCTCTGCGGATGGCCCCCACCTCTGGTTGACTCCTGTTCCGGCGCAGTCTATCCTGCCCGATCCGCCCCGACCGTCTCGATGCGCACGCTCGCCCTCGCCGCTCTCCTCGCTTTCGCCGTGCCCGTCCGCGCTCAGCGCGCGGCCGATGTGCCCGTTCGCTCAGCGCCGGTGGTGCTGTCTGAGACGCCCAGTGCTCTCGGCCTGGGTCAGTTGTTCAACGCCCAGACGCTGAAGTTCAGCCAGTCCTACGAGGCGTCGTACAGCGGTGGGGCGGGCGGCTCCATCGGCCTCGGCGTGTACACGGCCTCGCTCCGGTGGCAGCCGACCCAGAACCTGGCCGGGCGCGTGGACGTGGGCGTGATGCACAGCCCGTTCGGTTCGTCCGAGATCCAGGGCGGCCTCGGGCTTGACGGCGCCAGCGACACGCGTGTCTTCCTCCGCAACGCGGAACTCGCGTACCGGCCGACGGAGAACGCCATGATCCACCTCAGCGTCCAGCAGAGCCCGTACGGGAGCTACGCCTCGCCGTACGGCACGTCCGGGTATGGCTATGGGGCGCGTAGCTACGGCCTGTACGGCGGCGGTGGCACCGGCTTCAGCACGGGATTCAGCGTCGGCTCCGGAGACGACCTCTTCTTCCGCGACGCCGAGTAGCGATCTCTTGTCCGGCTCCCGCCTGAGCGACGGCCTTCTCAACGCGGCCCTCCTGGTGGGCGGGCTCGCGGTGCTCGTGCTCCTCTACGGCTTCGTCACGCGGACGTTTACGCCGCGGACGGTACCCGAGCGCACCGCCGCCGAGGACCACTCGCGCATCCAGGTGGAGGTCCGCAACGCGGCCGGCGTCGATGGGCTCGCGGCCGGGGTGACGGCCCACCTCCGCCGTCGGGGGTTCGACGTGGTCGATATCGGCAATGCGCCCGCGCGGGACACCACGACGGTGGTCGTGCGTTCGGGCACCGCCCTCGACGCTCGCTACGTGGCCCAGGCCCTCGGCCTCGGCGCAGAGCGTGTCGACACCGGAGGGCCGACCACCGACTACTCTCTCGACGTGACCGTGTACGTCGGCGCCGACTACCGCGCGCTGGCCTCGTACGATTCCGACTGACCTTTTCTCTGATCTCGACCGACTCCATGTCTGCCTCTGCCTCCCAGTCTCAACGCGCTCCCCGCTCCGGCCCCACCCCCGGCCGTGAGCTGGCCCGCATCGCGCTCGACGCAGCCCTCGACAAGCGTGCCCGCGACGTGACCGTGATGGACCTGCGCGGCATCTCCGGCGAGGTCGACTATTTCGTGATCGCGACCGGCGAGTCGGACCTTCAGATCCGCGCCATCGTGGACGGCGTCGTGGACGCGATCCGCAAGCAGGCGGGCGAGCGGCCCGTGGCGCGCGACGGCCAGCCCGGCACGAGCCGCTGGATCGTGCTCGACTACTTCGACCTCGCCGTCCACGTCTTCGACCCCGAGCTGCGGGCGCACTACGACCTGGAGCGCCTCTGGGGCGACGCACCCACCGAGACCGTCACCGACGAACAGCCCGAGGCGAAGCTCCTCGCTGGCGACGCGCCGTCGTCGCTGACGCCGCCGCCGAGCCGGGCCGCCGAGGCGGCGCCGGTCGCGGACGATGAGGCGGCTCCGGACGACGAGGCCGAGTGATGCGCGCGCTCTTCCTGGCCGTATTCGCCCTCGTGCTGGCCGCCTGCGGCGGATCGTCGGGGGCAGCGGATGGCCCTGACCGCGACCGCTTCGGCTATCGTGTCGGGAGCGACCCGAACCGCGAGACGATGCTGATCCGGCCGCTCTCGGACAGCACGCGCTACCTCGTCTACCCGGCCGTCGTGGATTCCATCGCGGTCCGCCCTGCGGGACGCCCGCTACCGGGCGACGGCGTCGCGGTGGAGGTGCTCGTCCAGGGCGCGCTTCCCGACGCGTGCGCGGAACTGACCGACGTCACGCAGAGCCGCGACAGTCAGTTCGTGACCGTCGACCTGACGATGCGCCAGCCGCGCGAGACGGTCTGCGCGGCCGTCGTCCGGCCGTTCCGGTTCTATCTGATGCTGGATGGGTCGTACCCGGCGGGCAGCTACCTGCTTCGCCTCAACGGCAAGACAGTCCCGTTCCAGGTGCTCCCGGCGCGGACGGTCGAGGGCGGCTCCGATGCGGGCTGAGCCCGGCCTCCGGCTGGCAGCCGTGGCGGCCGTCCTCGGCGGCCTCGCGGTCGCGCTCGGTGCCTTCGGCACCCACGGCCTCGCCGACGCCGTGACGCCGGAGCGGCTGACGACGTGGCGGACGAGTGCGCAGTATCACCTCGTCCACGCGCTCGCGGCGGTCGGTGCGGGCGTGTTCGCAGGGCGTCGCGGCTCGGCGGTGGCGCTCTGGGCCGCCCGACTGTTCGTGGCGGGCGTGGTCCTGTTCTCAGGGAGTCTCTACGCGCTCGTCCTGCTCGACCTCGGTGTGCTCGGCGCTGTCGCGCCACTCGGTGGCCTCGCGTTCATGGCGGGCTGGGCAGCGCTCGCGCTCGCGCTGTGGCGCGAAGGGACCGCGGTCGACTAGACGGCCGACCGCCGGCCCGCAGGATCCGGTCGGGCCGCCGCCGAGACGGACACCGCCCACCCCAGCAACGTGCCGAGGTGGGCGGGATCGAAATCGGTGCGGTCGTCTCCGCAGTCCGGAGCGCTAGGCCGTGTCCTCGTCGAAGAGGATCATGAAGCTGGGGCCGAGGTTGTGCTCGCGGGCGAGCGTCATGAGCACCTCTGCGGCGGCCTCGGGCGTCTCGTAGGTACCGTACTCCTGACCATCGACGGCCAGGGCGTAGTCCACCTCGCCATCCTCGTCGGCGTCGAGCTCCTCCCACTCGACGGCCTCCTCGATGAGGTAGATGTCGCGGTCGGGGTCGTAGGACGCGAGGTAGCGCTCGCGAACGCTCTCCTTGTCGATGAGGCTGACGTTGCCGAGCGCGCCGTACTCTTCATCGTAGAAGAGGGCCTCGGCGAGGAGCTGGCGGGCGAATTGGTCGACGTTGAAGGGAGGCATGGGCACGCGGTTGAAAGAGGGGATGGGGAACGTACGCAGCCGCCCCGCGAAGTTGCCCGGCAGGGCGAATCTCCGCAGGGAACGGGGAAACAGGCGGTCTCAGGCGTCGCTCAGCGCCAGCCCCAGCCGGTCCCCGAGGTGGACCAGCAGCCGGTCAGCGACGGCGTCGAAGGTCGCCGGGCGGTCGGACTCGCGGGCGAGTGAGGTCACGCCTCGGTCGTCGATGCCGCAGGGCACGATCCGGTCAAACCACCCCAGGTCGGTCGTCACGTTGAGGGCCAGTCCGTGCATGGTCACCCAGCGACTGCAGCGGACGCCCATCGCGCACACCTTCCGCTCGTCGCCGCGGGCGTCGGGGCCGACCCAGACGCCGGTACGCCCGGCTACCCGGTCGGCTGTGACCTCCCACTCGGCGCACGTCCGGATGACGGCCTCTTCCAGTTCGCGCAGGTAGCGGTGCAGGTCGTGGAGCGACTCGCCCTCGGGCGTGTAGAGCCGGTCCAGGTCGAGGATCGGGTACACCACCACCTGCCCCGGACCGTGGAACGTGATGTCGCCGCCGCGGTCGACCGGTACGAAGGTGGCGCCGAGGAGGTCCAACTCGGCCTCGCTGGCGAGCAGGTTAGCCGCGTCGCCGCTCTTGCCCAGCGTGTACACGGGCGGGTGTTCCACGACCAGGACGGCGTGCGGGAGGGCCCGCGGCGGGTCGGCACGCTTGGCCGCTACGAGCTCATCCTGGAGCCGCTGCTGGAGGGCCCACGCTTCGCGGTACGGCATCCGCCCGAGACGGTGGAGAACAGCGGGTTGGGGCAGACGCATCGGGGGCAGCGAGCCCGGCGGGTCCCGACGAGTCCTGGGCGGACCGCCTCGACCCGTCGGAGGGCGCCTAGTTCGAGAACAGAATCCGCAGGCTGACGCCGCCGGTGAACCGGTTGGTCGTCCCGGCGACCTCGGAGGTCGTCTGCTCGTACTGTGCGATCAGGTTGGCCGTGACCTGGCTGGAGACGGTGTAGCTGATCTGCGGCGAGAGCTGGAAGCGAGACGTGAGGGTCGGGGTCTGGATTGCGAGGTCTCTCCCCTGGAGGAGGTTGAGGACATCCACCTGGAGCGGCAGCCCCGTGAAGGTCTCGTCGTCCGCGATGAGCGCCGTCAGCTGGAGGCGGATCTGGTTGTTGACGCCGCGGAGGCCGAAGAGCCGGAGCCCGGTCCGGGCGTACGACAGGTCCACGCGGAGGTCGCGGGAGGTGCGCTTGAAGACCGAGGCGGACGGCGTCGAGAGCGTGTAGAGCGACGTCCGGTTGGTGGAGAGGCTCGCCTGGATGTTGCGCTTGAAGCCGAAGGACATGCCGACGAGCGGCTGGAAGCGCTCGTTGACGGTCACCGAGGTCGCCTCGTCGTACCCGCTCTCCGAGAGGGCCGCGGCGCCCGCGTAGAGGTCGCCGCCCAACTCCGACGGGAGCTGGATCAGGCGGGCGTCCGGGTCGAAGATGGTCGCGAAGCCCGTCTGCGAGGTCGCCGAGTAGCCGTGCTGGAGGCTCACCTGGTTGGCGATCTTCCGGATGAGCGGCAGCCGCTCCAGGCCCGAGTACGTGACGTTCCAGTTGGGCAGCGGAATCGGAAAGAGCCCGTTCGGCCCGAACGCGCCAAAGCCGCGCCCCAGCTCCGCGGCGAAGTCGTCGGCGTAGCCGGTCGGGGAGAGGAATTCCGACACGATGATGCCGTCGGCGTTGGGCGTCGCGTTGGCGTCGTAGCGCTCCGCGTGGCGCGCGACGATGGCATCGTAACTGCCGCCGAACGCGAACACCGTCGACTCGCCCTGGCCCGACCGCCGCCCGACCGAGCGGATCGGGTCGCCGCCGCCCTCGGGGATCTGGAAGTCGATCTCCTCGGTCGCGCCCCAGGCGGTGCGGAGGCTCAGCCCGACCGAGAGGCCGCGGAAGGGCGACAGCTGCGTCCGCACGTCCACGTCGTGGTTGGCGCCGAGCAGGTCCGAGAAGGTGTTGAAGGCCGCGTCGTTGGCGATGCGCTGGTCGATGCCGATCTCGCGCGAGAGCCCCAGCCGGTAGCCCAGCGACGGCGCAGCGCCGGTGAGGCCGGAGAGCAGGCTGTAGGCCTGCCCGTCGAGGCCGCCCGTGGCCGTCGTGGACGCCCCCCGGTAGGTGACGGTGATGTCGTCGATGCCGGTCGCGGCGACGAACACGCGCCGGGCGAGACGGGCCGGGTCGAAGCCGCTCGACGAGTCGGACGCCGCCGCGGGCCGCTCCCAGGAGCGGTAGAAGGGGAAGAGCCGCCAGAACGTCCGCGGCGCGATCCGGAGCGAACTCTGAACGGAGGCCGAGGCGCCCGCGGAGGCCACCTCCAAGTCGGGCGCCGCCGCACTCGGCTGATCGCGCCACTGGTAGTTGGTGGACACGCTGATCGGCTGGAGCTGCAGCCACGAGAGCCACTTCTGCTTCGCGATGTTGACCCGTAGCGAGGCCGTCGCCTGCTGCGTGTACTGGCGCGTCCGGAGCTGGCCGTTGAACACGTTGCTCAGCGCCTCGCCGAGGGGGAGGATCTGGAGGTCCGAGCCGCCGAGGATCTCGACGCGGTCGCTCGGGAACGGGTCCCCGTCGTTGAAGCCGTCCAACTCGGCGACGAGGTCGCGGTAGACGATGCTCGTGTCGGAGCGTGCGCCCGCCGGGCTGAGGTCGTAGACGCGGGCGAAGCCGCCGTCGCGCTCGCGGACGAGCACCCGGAACTGCTCGCGCTGGCCTGCCTCACCGAGATCCTGGTCGGTGTCCGACCCGAACGACATCTGGAGGAACGGGAAGGGCGTGTACTGGAGGTTCATCTGGCGGCCGTGCTCGAAGCGCTGCGAGCGCCGCGTGAGGGCCCGGAAGGCGCTGATGGAGTCCGGCTCCGAGAGGAACTCACTGCCGAGGCGCTGCTGCGTCGCCGAGAGGCTCCGCTGGGCGTCGGTCGCCAGCGTCAGGTTGGACGGCAGCAGGTTCAGCCGCAGCCCGCCGATGGCCCGCCCCAGCAGCGGCACCGACCGCGTGAACCAGAACGGCTTCACCGCCAGCGGGTCCGGCACCGTGACGCGGTAGTTGAGCGTGCCCGTCCACCCGTCCGACTCGTTGAGGCTGCTCGACGGGTTGGTGCTGCTCTGCATCGAGCGCGAGTAGGACGCCGAGAGGCCGTCGACGGTGTAGCGCAGCCAGGGCGAGCGGCTGCCGTTCTTCGACACCTGCACGCGGACGCTCTGGGACGCCGTTTGGGTGCGCGCCCGCTCCAGGATGGCGTCCGCCCGGAGGTCGGGGGGGAGCGCGGTGCTGCCCTCGACCACCTCCGCCTCGCGCGCCTGCTGGACGAGGTCGTCCAGGCGGACGTCGCCGTTGTCGGGGTCGAAGCGCGGCGTCGAGCCGTTCTGCGTCAGCGAGTACGAGAGCGGGATCGACCACCCGAAGCGCTCCGGCAGCAGCTTGTGGGCGTTGAACGAGGACGACAGGGTGAAGGCGGTCTGCTGGGCGAAGTTGCGCCCGCCGAGCGCGCCGCCGAGCTCGCCAAAGCCGTCGTCGGTGAAGCTGACCCGTGCGTTCAGCGACGCCACGTCCGCCAGCGCAACCGTCGCCGTCAGGAAGCCGCTCGCGCCGCCGCCTTCGTCGTAGCCGGTCACTCGGAGCTCGTTGAACCAGATCGAGACCGTGTCCACGACGGCCGCCCCGCCGGGGCCGTTGCGGACGCCCAGGACCACCGTCCGGATGTCCTGGATCGAGGGCTGGCCGCGCACGGTGATCGTGGCGCCCGGCGGCGCGCCCTCGGGGTCGCTCAGCGTGAACCGCTCGTCGAGCGGTCGGCCGCTCCGGTCTCGCTCCAGCTTGGCCCGGTTCAGCTCCGAGAGGACCACGTTGATGGGGTTCAGGTCCACCCGCTCGCCGCCCACCATCACGTTCGTCTGCCAGAGGCTGTCCGACTTGGCGCAGTTGAAGGGCTGGTCGATGGGGCAGTCGCCCGGCACCAGCGCGAGGTCCTGCGGGTCGAACGGGTAGACCGGCTGCTCGATCTCGTAGTAGTTCTCCGTCTCGTCGTCGCCGAAGCGGAGGAAGACGCGCATCGAGTCGCTACGCGCGAAGCCGTCGCCGTGGATGGCCGTGCGCAGGTTGGAGTACTTGGTCAGGTCCAGCGGGCGGGTCGCGTAGGAGCGCGCCAGCGCGGCGCGGCGGCCGTCGGAGAGGCCCTCGGCGCGGAAGACGAGCGCCTGCTCGCGGGTCGCGCGGATGCTGCCGCTCTGCGTCCGAGCCGTGTTCTGGATGGTCCCCTTGGGGATGGCGTAGATGGACGCGTTCTCCTCATTGTTGACCGACTCGATGAACAGCATCGGGTCCAGGCCGCCGCTCGCCGCAGGGTCGTCCTGGGTGCCCTCCTGCACGAAGCCGATCTCCTCGGACTTGAGCCACTGGCTGCCGACGAGCTCGAACGACGCGATCCGGAGCGTCGCCGGGCGGTCGTGGCCGGTCGTCCAGAGGCGGACGGCCTCGACGCGCGAGAAGTCATCCTCGGCGATGCCGCCGATCTCGGTCTTGTTCTGGGTGCGGACCGGGATCCGGAGCAGGTACCACGTCTGGGTCTGGTTGAGGCTGTTGGTCGTCGAGAGGGTATTGAGGAAGAATGGGCTGGCGGCGATGCCGGCGGCGTCCAGCGGAATCTCGTAGCGGTGGAAGGACTCCGCCTGGTCGAGGGTGTTGTTGTTGTTGATGTCCTCGGTGTTGGGCTGCACCGAGACGCCGCGGCCGTCGGCGAGGAGCCGCTGCTGGGCGACGGCCGAGTTCAGCTCGTAGGCCGGGTAGTAGTGCGCGTACCGCTCCTGGACCGAGGCGCCATTGGTGCCGGGGTAGCGCAGCTGGTCGTTGAAGCGGTTGTCGGCGAAGTTGTAGTAGTCGTCGGCGGCGGGGTCCTGCGCGGCGCGGCGCTGCTCGGGCGAGTCCACCGCCAGCGCGTCGAGGAACGGCCGGAACTGGTCCACCTCGGTGATCGCGTAGGGGAAGGTGGGAAACAGCTCATTGGTGGAGGGCAGGCCGTCCAAGCCGAGGTCCTCGGTGCGCTCGGTCTCGTCGAAGAAGTCGACGAAGCCATTGGTGCGGCCGGTCGGCCGGCGGCTCCACGCGTCGACCTCGCCCGCGACGGGTGCGTCGCCGTTCTGGAGGCCGTCCTCGGAGTTGAGGAAGCCGTTCGGCAGCACATCCTCGTTGAGGCGCCCGAGGTCGAGGTAGAGGCGCGCGCCCTCGGCGATGGGCTCGGTGCCGTTGCGCCCGCCGAGCGGCGACACGAGCAGCTCCACGAACTCGATGTTGTTCTGCCCGTCGAAGTTGGAGTAGGAGCTCTCGATGGAGCGGATGAAGCCGCCCCACACGTCCTCCGGCTGCTGCACGAACTCGCCGCCGGTGACCGTCCGGTTGAAGTTGTACGGCCCGCGGCGGGTCGGGTCGAAGTAGAGGTCCAGCAGGTCCAGCGGCAGGTCCTCCTCGCGAGACGAGGTGTAGGGCCGCTCGGGGAAGAGCTCGACGGCCGGGATGGGCTCGGTCGCCGGCGACAGGATCTGGTTGAAGCCGCGGTACACCGACTCCGTGAGGGTGTACCAGGTGAAGAGGCCGCGCCAGTTGGAGCGGAGGATGGGGTCGGTGACATCGGCCTCCTGGGCGGCGCCGTCGCGGCTGCCCTCCGGCCCGGCGTCCTCCGGCGGGGCCGCGATGCGCCAGCCGTCGGTGAAGCGGAGCGCCGTGTAGGCGTTCTCCGAGCCCTCGAAGTCGTCGACGTAGCTGACGCCGGACTGCTCGTCCTCGGCGAAGTCGAGGCCCTGGTCGCGGAGGGCGTCGCGGGTGCGGTCGTAGGCGAACGTCTGCGGGTGGCCGGGGTTGAGGCGGGCCACCTCGCCGCGGAACTCGAGGCGCGACGGCGCGCGCGTCTGGATGAGCGGCAGCGCGTCGATGGCACGCGTCAGCCAGCGCGGCTCGGCGCGGAAGGCGCCGTCGAAGCCGACGATCGAGTTGTTGAGCGCCTCCTCGCCGACGCGGAACTTGTCGCCGAGGGGCCGCTCCGAAAGCCGCATCCAGGTGGCGCCGAGGCCGAAGTCCTCGCTCAGGCGGTAGTCCGCCCGGAGGCCGAGCAGCGTCTTGCTCCCGATCGAGAAGAACTTATTCTGCTCCACCGAGACGGCCACGCGCTGGCCCTCCAGCAGGTACTGCGGGTTGGTGATCTCGACCGTGCCCGCGGTGTAGTTGACGCGGTAGTCGGTGCCCTCGACCAGCTCCAGGTCGCCGGAGGTCACGCGCACCGTCCCCTCGACCAGCTGGAAGCCGATGTTGAACACCGACTGGGTGGCGCTCTTGAACTGACCCTCGACGCGGTAGTCGGACAGGCGCGGCAGGCGGCGCCGCGCGTTGTCGCTGGTGAGGTCGTAGAGCGACTCGCCCGCCTCGGTGCCGTCGGACAGCGTCGGGACGTACTTCGCGACCGCCTGGGCGGGCGTGAGCGACCCGGTGGAGACCACGATGCGGCCGTTGTCGCTCGGCGCGCCGATCGTGCCGACCGTCCAGCCCGTCTCGATCAGGTTGCGCAGGTAGTCACCGAAGGGCTGGCGGACGGGGAAGATGACGCGCCCATTGTCCGGGTTGACGGTCACGCCCGAGCTGAAGTCGAAGACGTCGTCCGGGTTGGCGAGACCTTGCTCGTTGACGCGGTCGAGGCCGAGGACTTCGAGGAACGTCCGCTGCTCGAACGAGAGCTCGGCGGCCGGCGGCGTGGTGCCCGCGCTGCTGCCGGCAGGCTTGTACGTGATCCCCAGCTCGAACGTGGTCGGGTTGAGGCTCCGTCCGCCGACGCGGTAGATGTTGCGCATCGTCAGGTCCCAGAGCGGGTCGATGGGCGTGGCGCGGTCCGACCGGATCAGCTTCAGGATGGTGCGCGGGCCGGTCTGCGAGGTCGACTGCGCTGGGCGGCCGTAGTCGCCGACCGTGACGAGGCGTCCGTCGAGCGTCTCGTACTGGTAGGCGACCGCGATCAGGTCGCTGTCGGTGACCGAGGTCGCGAGCGAGATCCAGCCCAGCTGTGCGTCGAACGTGTAGTCGATGTTGGCGCGGAGGCGCCGGAAGACGTTGTTGGCGAAGGCGCCAGAGGCGGGCAACGGCCGCTCCAGGCCTGCGGTGATGGTCTCGACGGTGGCCGTGGCGCCGTTCACGCGGACCCCGTCCAGCACGGCGTCGGGATACTGGTCGAGCGCGGGGTTGGGCAGCGGCGCTGCCTCGTTGGCGTACTGGCCGGTCACCGGGTCGAACGCGCCCAGGTAGGCCTCGCCGCCGTCGAGCACGCTCGTCGGCTCGCCGAGGTCGGCCAGGGCGACCGCCCACGTCGTCTCGACGCCCTCCTGGGTCGAGTTGATCAGGCCCGGCTCGTGCTTCCACACCTCGATGCCGACGAACCGGCGGAAGCCGCCCTGGCCGGGGGCGCCCGGCGGCAGCTGCGGGTTCTGCGGGCGCTCGTGGGCGCGGTCCCACCAGTTGTGGAACGCGTAGCCGAGGAAGAGGTGCGTGTTGTCCTCGTACTCGTAGGGCGCCAGCGAGAACGTCTGGGCGTCGGCACCGCCCTCGAAGACGCGGTCGACGGTCTCGGCGTCCTGCTGGCTCGCGACCGCCGTCACGGCGAGCGGGCCGAACTGGAGGTCTGTCCGCAGGCCGAACAGACGCTGGCCGCCGCGGATGAGCGTCGCGGGCGTCTGGAGGAACACGTTGCCCGCCTCGATCCGCTGGATGATGTCGTCCTCGTAGCCGGTGTAGACGAGCGAGACCTGGTTCTCGAAGTCGAACTGGCTCTGGGTGTCGTAGTTGACGTTGATGGCCAGCTTGTCGCCGATGGTGCCCGCCACGTTGAGGTTGAGCTCCTGGCCGAAGTCGGGCGCGAAGGGGCTGCCGCCGCGGGCCAGCGCGTCCTGGAGGTCGTTGCGGTCGTACCGGACGCCCAGGTTCACGTTGGACGTGCCGTTGACCGTCAGCGCGACCTCGTTCTTGCCGAACAGCGTCCGGAACGCGCTCTGCTCGCCGCCGGGGATGTCGACGGCGAAGCCGAAGCCACTCCGGCGGGCCTGCTGGCGATCGGAGCGCTGGGCGGCGAGCGTCCGGAACTGATCGCCGAGCGCCTCGGTGCGGCGCGCGGCCAGGAACTCGGAGAGGGAGACTTCGGCCGGGGCTCGCACCTCGGTGTCGCCTACGCTCTCGCGGACGCGGTACACGTAGGCCGCCGAGTCGAGCGTCACGTCCCGCCGCCAGTACGTCCCCAGGCGACCGCGGATGCCGGGCCGGAACGGCGGCACGATGGACACCGACGAGCCGGTCCGGGCCGGCTGCTGGAAGTACGTGCGGGCCCGCAGCGTCGAGTCCACCTCGGTGGTGTCGGCGGCTAGGCTGTCCACGTCGATGGTGTCCGGCGCGGCCAGCCCGAAGCCGTCCGCGACGAAGTCCTCGGCCGTCGGGTCGATGAGGTCCGGGACGGCGACCGAGTCGGTGTCGGCGGCGGCGAGCCAGGGCCACGCGGCGGCGCCCGCCGTGGCCGTCCGGTCGGGCCGGGCGATCAGGACGAGAAGGCCGACGGCAGCGAGCACGCTGAGCGTGGCGGCACGGCGGCGAGAGAAGCGTGTCCGTGGGGACGACGGCGCGCGCAAATCGGGGGCGGGCTACGAGCAGACGCTGGGCGACCGCGGGGTCGCCGTCAGGGCGTCGGGGAAACGAACGGGCGTAGCGAACGCGGCGATAGGGCGCGGGCTGAGGCGGACGATAGAAGGGGCGCGCAGACGTGCGGACCGGCGGCCCTCCAGGGATCGCGAAGCTACCGGCGGCGGCGGAGACCGACAAGGGAGCTTCTGTGTGCCCGGCCCAACGGTCGCCCTGGCGTGCGTAGTCTGCACGCCCGCTCCGACGCCCCCGATGCCGTTCTCGTCGTTTCGCCACGTCCTCGCTCTGCTCGCCGTCCTCGCGCTCGCCGGGTGCGCCTCGACGGCTCCCTCCCCATCCGGTGAGGTCGACGCCGCTGCCATCGAGGCGGGCGTCCGGGCAACACTCGACGCGCAGGTCGAGGCCTGGAACGCGGGCTCGGTGCGAGGCTTCATGGACGGCTACGCGCGGACCGACACGCTCCGCTTCCTCTCCGGCGGCACCGTCCGCGAGGGATGGGAAGAGGCCCTCTACGGCTACATCCGCAGCTACCCGGACGCCGCGGCGATGGGACAGCTCGCGTTCTCGGACCTCTCCGTCTCGCCGCTCGCTGCCGACCGCGCCCTCGTGTGGGGCCGCTGGCGCCTCCAGCGCGACGGCGACGCGCCGGGCGCCGGGCCGGGGGGCCTCTTCACGCTGATCCTCGCCGAAACACCCGACGGCTGGCGCGTCGTGCACGACCACACGTCGGCCGAGTGAAGGCCGGACGGGTGAAGTTTCCCGTCGCGTCCGCACGGCGAAGGGAGAGTGGGGGCATCTTTCCGTACCCCCACCCCTGAGTTTCTCCATGTCTGACTCGTCCCTCCCCGACCTCTCCGGCCGCGTCGTCGTGGTGACCGGCGCCCACGGCCGCCTCGGGCGCGTCGTCGCCCGACACCTCGCCGAGGCGGGCGCTCGCGTGGCGGGCCTCGACCGCGCCCCGCACGACGTGGGCGACCTCTCGGTCGTGGCCGACGTGACCGACGAGGCCGCCGTCGCCGACGCCTTCGCGCGGGTCGCGTCCGACCTCGGCGAGCCCGACGGGCTCGTCCACACCGTCGGCATGTGGGCCGGGGCGCCGTTCGCCGAGACCGCCCTCGACGCGTGGCAGACGGTCTTGGACGTCAACCTGACGAGCACGTTTGTGGTCTTCCGGGAGGCCGTCCGCCGGATGCAGGCGTCGGGGCACACCGGGCGCCTCGTGGCGCTCGCCTCGGGGCAGGGGGCGGACAAGGGCGTCGCCGAGCAGGCGGCCTACTCGGCCTCGAAGGCGGGCGTGGTGCGACTGGTCGAGTCCGTCGCGGCGGAGTACCGGGCCGACGAGGTCTCGGCGGCGGCGGTCGCGCCCTCCATGATCCTGTTCGGCGACGAAGAGGAGGGCACGCGCGGCGTCGAGGCGGACGAGGTGGCGCGTCTCTGCGTGACGCTCTGTGGCTCGGCAGGCGGCGTCCACAGCGGCTCCGTGCTGCGCGCCTACGGCTCGATGCGGTGAGGCAGGACGGAGGGCATGGAGCGCAGGGGCGGGGGGGGGCTCGGCGCTCCGGGGTCTACACCGCCACCCAGCGCTCGTGGACGGCGATGCCGCGCTCGGCGAGGCGGTCCATGAACGGCTCGATCGGAAGCACCTGGTCGGCCGGGCCGACGCCGCCGCCGGGCAGCGCGCGGGCCGCCAGCAGGACGGCCGCCGTCGCGGCGGGGAAGCCGGTGCAGCGCTGCATCGCCGAGAGGCCCGTCTCCGGGTCGCAGCGGTCCGCCATCTCGTAGACGAGCGTCCCCTCGGCGCCGTCGCGGGTGCCGTCGACCTCGATGCGGAGCAGGACGGCGTCGTCGTAGTCGCCGCCGAGGCGCTTGCGGAGGCGGCGGACGAGCACGTCGCGGTACGTCAGGTGCGTCCGCACGTCGAGCGACGTCCGCTCGGCGAGGCCGAGGTCGAGCACGAAGCGCATGCGCTCAGCGTGGCCCGGGTGGCGGATCGTCTTGACGTCGAGGCTGGCGACGCGGCCCTCCAGCGCCTCGGCGAGGCTGCCCAGCCCGGCGCCCGTGTAGAAGGCCTCCATGGTGCCGAAGCCGTCCACTTCGACGCTCTCGACGCCCGTCATGGGCTCGCGCGTCTCGATCTTCCCGTCCACGAGGACGGGGGCGGGCTCGGTGTAGTCGTCCAGGAGGCGCTCCGCAGAGTGGGCCAGCCGGTGACGGAACGGCTCGCGCGGCTCCTGCGGCACGTCGCCGACGCGGATGCGCACCGCCCGCGCCTCGTCCATCGCGCCGACGGCCCGCATGGCCAGCACGCCGACGAGTCCGGGCGCCAGCCCACAGCCGGTCACCACCCAGCGCTGCCGCCGCTCGGCGTGCTCGGCGAGGGCGGGGTCAGGCAGTGGGTTGCCGAGGTCGACGAAGTGGGCGCCCAGGTCGAGCGCCAGCCGCGCCAGCCGCGGCGAGTGCTCCGGCCCGACGCACGACACGACGCAGGTGCTCCCGTTCAGGATCGGCTCCAGCGCCTGCGCGTCGCGGGCGTCAGCCTCGTAGGTGCGGAGGCCGGGGTAGGTGTGGGCGGCGCGGAAGGTGCGGAGGGTGGCGGGCTGGGCCTCGCACACCTGTACGTGCGCGGTCTCGCTGCTGCGGGCGAGGTCGACGGCGACGGCGGTGCCGACAGTTCCGGCTCCGAGGACGGTGATCTTCATGCCCCAAGGTAGGACGGCCAGCCGGCGGCGGGAAAACGCTTCCACTCCGGAAAAGCGCTTCCAGACCGCTCGGGCGGACCCCATGCATTCGGTGGGCCCCTGTACGAGACTGTCGGGGATGACGAAGTCGGAGACCGAACGCACATCGGCGTCACGGGTGGGACCGTCTCCTTCGAGTATGGCGGGGACACCCAGGCCTTTCCGGTGTGCTCACCGGACGAGGTGCGGACCGTTCGCGTGTACGCTCTCGCCATGGAAGAGCCATACTTCGATCGCGGCTACTCTGGTCCAGATGGCGAAGTGAGGGGGCGATTCAATGGGATTTGGGATCATGTCGACTCGAACGGAGATGGGCGAGTGGAGAAGGAAGAGCTGTTCGAAGAGTACTGGGAAGTGAGTCGGATGGCTGGGTTGTTCGCTGTGCCAGAGTTCATGTCTCCACGCCTGAATGGTATGCCTGCCGGTCAAGTCAGGGGGAGGGTGGAGTCGCCCAACTATCACGCTGATGTCGTGGACCGCACGCGCCTGTCGTGGGATCAAGCTTGTATTCTGGTCGAGGTCGAGCCCGTGACGGTATACGATCCCGGTCCGGACTTCTTTACAGAGACCTATCTGGACGGCGATTTTGATCTCCTCTTGCGGGGTGCAGATGGGAAGGGGTACGAAGAAGGCGACATCATTCAGTCCGTCGCCGCTCTCGTTCCAGCCGGATCGGTCGCCGTCGTGTACACGGCGACCATGACCGCCCGGCTTGGCGCAAGCCCCGGTCAGCCGACGGTAACCGCCTCCGCCTACGGGTTCGCTGCATCGGCTGAGTTGCTGGAGGCCGGGTACCCGGGGTTCCCCGAGATCGAGCCGACGATTGAGTTGGTGGGGGACCGCGCCGTCATGTTCGTGAACCCAATTTCGAAAGTGTCCATGCGCGTTCTCGCCCACGAGGTCGGGCACGTTCTGGCCGTGCAAGGCGATCCTTCGGACCCGAACGAGGGGCGGAGTGAGGGGTATTTCTTCCCTCTCCATGGAGGAGAAGAGGACGATTCCGTCGGCTCCATGCGCCGACTCCCTTCGGAGACTGTCCATCGTGCCCGGCAGAGCCCTTTTGTCCACTAAACGTCTTCAATGTCGATCCGCTCCTTCCAGACTCTCACCTTCCTCGGCGCGCTCCTCGCGGCCTCGGTGGCCGTCGTAGCGCAGCCCGCACCGGACGCTGTCGCCCGGGACGTGGAGGCGTTGCTGACGCCGTCTCACGGCTCGACCGGCGCGTTCGTGCTCGCCGACGCCGACCTCGTGCAGCGGATGCGGGAGCACCCGGCTGCCTACCTCCCCATGATCCGCGAGCGGCTCGGCGCGCCCTTCGACACCGTCGCTGTGCCGCTCATCGAGGACCTCGCGCAGCGACGGCGCGTACTGGAGTTCGCCTACCTGCTGGACTCCAAGGCGGGCGTGGATCTCGCCCGGTCGCTGGAGATCCAGGTGCGGCCCATCGTGCAGGAGACCTCAGACGAGCAGATGGCGCTCATCGCGGAGTACTACCGCGCCCGTCGGGCGGGCGATCTCACGTTCGAGATCGACTCGACGGCCTACCGGCGTGCCGAAGCGCGGGTGCTCGCCGCGGCGGGCGTGTGGTCCCGGGCGCTCGACGTGATCGCGTCGGCGGGCGACATCTCACGCGCGAGCGCGGCCTACGATCTCATCTGGAACGATGCTACTCCCGGGTGGGGGAGGGACACTTCGACGTTCGCATGGCTGGCCGCTCGGAAGTACCTCCGTGGAGTCGCTTTCATCCTTCCCCCGGCGACCGACGTGGAGCCCGCGCGGGTGTGTATGGGGCGGGGACCGTCGACAAACGGCGGGCCGGTCGCTCTCTTCGGGGGCCTGACTCGGTCCGCCGAGGTCGTCCACCTCCCCGTGGGCCCGGACAACTACTACACGTCCAGCCTGGGCCGGGAGATCGTCCAGCCGCCGCCGATCTTCTACCAGGAGAAGGTCGCCGAGCGACGCCCGCTCTACCAGTGGGAGCCCGACCGGACGCCGGTGTCGGTGAGCACCGTCGACCTCCAGCCCGGCGAGACAGTCACGTGGACGCTCCTCGGTCGGCGGGCGGTTGCGGGAGCGGCCTCGCCCCGCTGTGACGGGACGGACCCGCTCGTTTTCGAGGCGCTTCCGGGCGCGGTCGCTCTTGAGGCCGGGGCGGAGGTCCGCGTCGAGGAAGACCGGTTCGCGATCTCAGGCCGGCCGCATACGCTCCGAGGGACCCCTGAGGGGGGCGACGCCGGCCGCGCGGCGCTCATCGCAGAGGACGATCCGACCACAGCTGCGGTACTCAGGGCGCTCTCGGATCGGCAGCGCTCTCGCTTCGACGGCGGCATCGAGGTGGGGCCATTCGAGGTCTCGCCGAGGTCGTGGGCGTCGGTGCTGTCCGCTCGGCCGGACGTGGTGATCGATGGGTCGACGGACCGCCGGATCGGCTCCGCGGACGCTCCGGTCGTCGCGTACGCACCCGCCGGAGCCCGCTTGGACGGGGTCACGACCGGGTGGGGCGTGCTCGTGGCGGACGGCCCCCTCGTAATCGAGCAAGGTGCCCGCTGGACGGGCCTCGTGATTGCCCGGGACGGGCTCGACGTGTCCGGCTCGGCAACGGTGGTCGGGGGAGCGGCGGTCCACGGCTCGCTGAGGATGCAGGGGGGAGGGCAGATCCTGTACAGCCCGTCCGCGCTCGCGCTCGCCCGAGAGGCGGCCCCACACGCCGAATACCGTCCTATGCGCACCGTCCTGCTCCTCGCCGCCCTCACCCTGCCCGCCTCGGCGCAGGCCCCGGCCCCCACGCCGTGCCGTTCGCCTCGCTCGGCAACGCCCTCGAACTGGCCGTCGCCGGGGAGGCGGGGGCCGGGCTGACCGTCGCCGTCGCCGAGGCGCCCGCGTGGCTCACCTTCGCCCAGCCCGTCGCCGAGGCAGTCCGCCTCGACGATGAGCCCGAGCCCCTCGCCCGGCTCGCCTTCGACGTGGCGCGGACCGCCCCGGTCGGCGAGGTCGCCGAGGTCGTCGTCGAGGTCCGCGACGGGGAGACCGTCGTCGCCACGCATACGGTCCGCCTGGAGGTCGCGCCGCCGGAGGCGCTGGCGCTCGACGCGCCATACCCGAACCCGTCGCACGGCACGATCACGGTCCCGTTCGTGGTGCCCCGGGACGGCCCGGTGCGGCTGGCGGCCTACGACGTGCTGGGCCGCGAGGTGGGCGTGCTGGCCGAGGGCGACACCGAGGCGGGCGCCCACGAGGTCCGCTGGCCGACGGCGGGGCTGGCGTCGGGCGTGTACCTCGTGCGCGTGGTGGCGGGGGCCGAGGCGCAGGTGCGCCGGGTGACGGTGGTCCGGTAGGCGAGGAATTAGGGGCCGGGAAACAGGAATCAGCAGAACAGGCAGAGCGAGTGAGCCTGCCTTGGTGCCGAGGTGGGCATCTTCGCCCCACGCCCCACGCCCCACGCCCCACGCCCCACGCCCCACGCCCCACGCCTCACGCCTCACGCCTGCACGCCCTGTCCCCCCAGCCGACGGCTCACGACCACCGCGACCACCACCAGCCCCATCAGCAGCACGCTGTACGCCGCCGCCTGCCCGAACGCGAAGATGCGGAGCTGGGAGAACACCTCCACTGCGATCGGCCGGTTGGCGTAGACGTAGAGCATGATCGAGGCCACGAACTCGCCGAGCGCCGTCACGAACGTCAGCAACCCGCCCGCGATCACGCCGGGACCGATGGCGGGCAGCACGACGCGCCGGAACGTCGCCCAGCCGCCCGCGCCCAGGTCGGCCGAGGCCTCCGCGAGGCGGTCGTCGAAGCCCTCCAGCGACGCCTGCGCGGCGCGCACCACCAGCGGCAGGTGGCGGACGAAGTAGGCGAGTGGCAGCAGCCACACGGTCCCGATCAGCACCGCGCCGCCCGCGAGCAGCGTCGGCTCGTCGAACAGGACCAGCAGGCCGAGCGCCATCACGGTGCCGGGCACGGCGAAGGGCAGCAGCGAGAGCGCCCGCAGCACCCCGCGGCCAGGCACCTTGCCCTTGACGATCACGACCGCCGTCGCCACGCCAAAGACCACGTTGGCCGCCGTCGCCAGTGCGGCCATCCACAGGGATGAGGTGATCGGCGCGAGCACGTCGGGCTGGGTGAACAGGGCCGTGTAGTTGGCGCCCGTGAACGTGTCGGGCAGGATCTGAGTCGTCCACGAGCCCTCCTGCACGAACGACAGCAGGACCACGGTCGCGACGGGCAGCAGCACGACGAGCAGCGCCACGCCGACGAGGACGCTCGCCACGACGCGCGGCCACCCCCGCAGCGGCCCCGGCCTCCGCCCGACGCCCTTCCCCGCGCCCGCGCCGGTCGCCCGTCCGCGCGTCTCGGCGCCGACGAGGAAGAGCAGGCAGATCCCGGTCAGCACCACCGACACCGCCGCCGCCCGGTCGAGCGCGCCGTTCGTCTTGAACTGGTAGATCTGGGTCGTCAGGAACGGCTCGCCCTCGGCGAACAGCAGCGGCGCCGTGAACGAGGCCATCGACAGCATGAACACCAGCAGCGACGCGCCGACGAGCGCCGGGCGGAGGAGCGGCATGACGACCCGCCGAAACGTGGTCCACGCCCCCGCGCCGAGGTCCGCCGAGGCATCCAGCAGCGACGCGTCGAGGTCGCGCAGGGACGCGCTGACGAACAGGTAGAAGTAGACGTAGAACACGTACACGTGCACCGCCAGCACGGCGCCAATGCCGCCGAAGGCGAACGGCACGGTCTCCAGCCCGAACGCCGCCTGGAGTGCGCGGGGCAGCATCCCCGACTCGCCGTAGAGGAACAGGAACGCCAGCACGCCCACCAGCGGCGGCAGCGCGAGCGGCAGCGCCGCGACCGCGCCGAGCGTCCGCCGCAGCGGCAGGTCGTAGCGCCACAGCGCCCACGCGAGCGCCGTCCCCACGGCCCCGCCCAGCACCACCGTCCCCAGCGACACGCCGACGGAGTTGACGAGCGCCCGCACGCCCGCCGCACGCCCGCGCCCGAACAGCTCGCCCAGCAGCTCGCCGTCGAGCCCGAGGCGGAACGTCTCTACGTTCGGCCAGAGCACGTAGCCGACCAGCACGACGAAGACGGGCACGGCGAGCGCCCACCCGGCGCGGCGGCTCAGCATGCCCGCAGCCGCTCCACGAGCGCCTCGGGCGTCGCCTCCACGATCACGGCCTCCCGGCGGTCGGCCGTGACGAAGCCCTCCTCGACGGCGTGGTCCAGGAAGCGGACCAGCGGCGCATAGTAGCCCTCCACGTCCAGAAAGGCGCACGGCTTGGCGTGGATGCCGAGCTGGACCCAGGTCAGCGCCTCGGCGATCTCCTCCAGCGTGCCGAGCCCGCCGGGCAGCGCCACGAACGCGTCGGCCAGATCTGCCATCATCGCCTTCCGGTGATGCATCGTCTCGACCACGTGCAACTCGGTCAGCCGTGCGAAGCCGACCTCGCGGTCCATCAGCGCCTGCGGGATCACGCCGACGGCCTCGCCGCCCGCATCCAGCACCGCGCCCGCCACGACGCCCATCAGGCCGACGCGCCCGCCGCCGGTCACGACGCCCAGGCCCGCCTCGGCGAGGCGCTGGCCGAGATCGCGCGCGGCGTCGGCGTAGGCGGGGCGGAGGCCGGGGCGGGAGCCGCAGTACACGCAGACGCGGCGGAGGGAGGAGTCATGCATGCTGCAAGCTAGGCCGACCACCAGGGGAGGCGCAGGGAGACGGCGTCGATCTGGGGGCCGTACCCTCAGGCTCGCTCCCCCTCTCCTCGCATGGCTCTCCGCATCGTCGGCATCGACTGCGCGACGCAACCGAAGAACACCGGCCTCGCCCTCGCGGTGCTGGAGGGCGACCGCCTCACGGTCCACCACGCCCGCGTCGCCGCACACGCCACCGACGCGGCCGAGACAGCGGCCGACTGGCTGGCGGACGCACCGGACGGCGTCCTCGCGCTCGACGCGCCCCTCGGCTGGCCCGCCCCGATGGGGAAAGCGCTGGCTTCCCACACCGCAGGCGCCCCGATCTCCACAGAGGCCGACCGAATGTTTAACCGCGCCACGGACCGCGTCGTCCGCCAGCGGCTGGGCAAGAAGCCCCTCGAAGTCGGCGCCGACCGGATCGCGCGGACGGCCCTGGTCGCGCTCGCCACCCTCGACGCCGTCCGCCGGCGGGTCCCGGTCGCGATGGGGTGGACGCCGGGCGACGTCTGCGGATACCACGCGCTGGAGGTCTACCCCGCCGCGACGCTCCTCGCCCGTGGCCTCGACACACGCGGGTACAAAAGGCCCGACGCGTCCGCACGCCGCGCAGCCCTCCTCTCCGCCCTTGACCTCTCCGCCAGCGACCCGGTCCGCGCCGCCGCCGAGGCGGTCGACCACGCCCTCGATGCGGTCCTCTGCTGCGTCGCCGCGGCCGACTACGCGCGGGGCCGCGCCCTCACGCCCGCCCAGGCGGGCGTCGACGACGCCCTCGCCCGGCGAGAAGGCTGGATCTGGTTTCCGGCCGACTGACGTGCCGCCTCGGGCGGCGGTGGCCGGGGGACGCCAGCACGAGGAGAAACCCGGAGGCGCCCGGGGGGAAGCCCTGATTCCGAGACTCGGACGAGACCGGCCGGCCGGCCGCCCGGTACGGGAACCAGTCTCATACTCCATCTCGCATGTCTGTTCGGTTACTCCCCGTCGCGTTTCTGCTGCTCGCACTCGCCATCCCGGCCTCGGCTCAGGCCTCGTTCACCGGACTGTACGTCCAGAGCTTCGACGACATCGGCGGGGCGCCGAACGCGGAGCTCCCTGAGGGCTGGCGTGTCCAGACGCTCCCCGGCATCCGCGCCCTCGGCGACTTCGCCGACGCGAGCACCACGACGGACGCACACGGCGGCAACCTGTTCGGGCAGAGCGCGCCGACCGGCGCCATCAACTTCGGCTCGGGTCCGGAAGCGACCGCCACGGAGCGCGCCATCGGCTTCGCGTCCAACGGCGACATCGGGACCGGTCTCCTCTACTTCCACTTCCGGGTAGACGTGTTCGGGTCCTTCGACGAGATCTGGTACGCGAAATCCGAGGAGACGTACCGCGGCGGCCAGGATGAGGCAGAGTCCCAGACGGAGGCGTTCTATTCGTACGACGGCAGCACGTGGTACGCCCTGTTCGGGCAGGGCCGGACGTCCGGAGGCGACCGGGATGGCTACGAGGACGCACCGGCGGCCGGGGGAAGCTCGGGCGCCGGCCGGGTCGACCTTCCGACGCCTCTCCAGCAGGGAGACGAACTCTATCTGGCCTTCCGCTACTCCGCCGCACCAGGGTGGAGCACGGCACAGGTCCCGGCCGAGGCCTTCGACGACTTCGTGATCGGGACCTCGTTCTCGAGTCTGCGGCACATCTTCGTCGGCCGCGGCGAGCGCGTCTTTGGCGACGTGCCCGTCGGCGAGACGGCGGGGCCGCTGACCGTCGATTACAACCCCGTGGGATACTCCGGTGAAGACCCCGTCGTCGAGATCACCGGCCCGGCCGCCGCCGACTTCAGCGTGGAACTGAACGCCCCCTTCAACAGGGCTGAGGTCTTCTTTACGCCGAGCGAGCCGGGCCTCCGTGAGGCCTCGCTTCGGTTCCGCATCGGGTCGATGGTCAGCCGTGAGGTGGCGCTCCGAGGAGGCAGCGGCGAGCCTGCCGGCGAGATCGTGGCGTCGGTCGAGCGCGTCGGGGACGACGCGCCCATTCCCGCGGGCGGCGGGCGGTACCGGTACCGCGTCCTCGCCGACATCGACGGCCCGGACGCCCGCGAGGTCGACTTCTGGTCAGACCTGCTCTTCCCCGATGGACGCGTCGTCGAGTTGCGCGAGCCAGAGACCGTCACGCTCACGCCGGGCGAGACCCGGAGCGTCGCGGCGTCGCGGCTCATCCGTGCGCAGTGGCCGACCGGGACGTACACCCAGCGCTTCTACTGGGGCGCCTACCCCGACGGAGCTGAGGCGGAGGCGTCGCTGTCTATCGAGAAGGTGACCGGCGGCGAGATCGATGTGGCGGTCGAGCGCGTCGGAGACGACGTGCCGATTCCTGCGGAGGGTGGGCGGTACCGGTACCGCGTCCTCGCCAGCGTCGACGGCCCGGACGCCCGCGACGTCGACTTCTGGTCAGACCTTCTCCTCCCCGACGGCAGCGTCGTCACGCTGCGCGAGCCGGAGGCCGTTACGCTCGCGCCGGGCGAGACCTGGCGCGTCGGGGCGTCTCGCCTGATCCGGGGAGCGTGGCCGACCGGGACGTACACGCAGCGCTTCTACCTGGGCGCGTTCCCCGACGGGGTCGAGGCGCAGACGTCCCTGACGGTCGAGAAGGCGGGCGGCGCGCTGGCCGCGCGTGCGGCCTCCATCGGTGAGACCGAGGGGCCGAACCCGTTCCGGGACCGGACCGTCGTTCGCTTCGAAGAGGGGAGTGGCGGATTCGTCCGCGCCGAGCTGTTCGACACGGTCGGCCGCCGCATTCGGGTGCTGTACGAAGGTGCCGCGCCGGAGGGACGCCCGCTCGTCGTCACGGTCGACGGGAGCGACCTGCCCGCCGGCGTCTACATCGTCCGTCTCATCGGAGAGAGCGGCGTCGAGACACGGACCGTCGTCCGGGCGCGGTAGTCGGGGTCGCTGGCCCACGGCCGTCCGGGGCTCACATCCCGGCGCGGCCTTCGAGCGCGCGGCTCAGGGTTGCCTCGTCGGCGAACTCCAGGTCTCCGCCGATGGGGAGGCCGCGCGCGATGCGGGAGACCGTCACGCCGAACGGCGCCAGCATCTGGCCGACGTAGTAGGCCGTCGTGTCGCCCTCCACGTTGGGGTTCATGGCCAGGATGACCTCGGTCACCGCGACCGGCGCGTCCGCCTCGGCGCCGTCGTCGTAGCCCTCGGGCGTCTCCGCGACGGCCGGGCGAGCCATCGAGGCGGGCTGGGCCACGCGGCCGATCAACTCCGAGATGTGGAGGTCGTCCGGCCCGATGCCGTCGAGCGGCGAGATGACGCCGCCGAGCACGTGGTAGAGGCCCCGGAACTCGCCCGTCCGCTCCAGCGCCAGCACGTCCGAGGGTTCCTCGACCACGCAGATCACGCTCCGGTCGCGCTTGGCCGACTGGCACACCGGGCAGGGGTCCACGTCGGTCACGTTGAAGCACACCGAGCACGTCTTGACCCGGTCCTTGGCCGCCACCATCGCCTTGGCGATCTCGACCACCTCCTCGCGCGGCATCTTCAGGATGAACGCCGCCAGCCGCTGCGCGGTCTTGCGCCCGACGGTCGGCAGCCGCGAGAGCTGGTCCACCAGCGCGTCGACGGTCTCTGAGGTCAGATGCATGGAGTCGGGGGACAGTCGGGGACGCGGATCGAGCGAGACAGGGTCAGCCAGCCGGGCGACAGCGGTAGGTCACACGGCATCCGCCTCACCCCTCGAGGTCTCTAAAACTTGGGCAGGTCCATGCCGCCGAGGTCGAGGCCGGGAGGCAGCATCGAGGAAGCCGCCTCCTGCATCTTGCTGTTGCGGATGCTCTCGGCCTCCGTGATGGCTTTGTTGACGCCCGCGACCACGAGGTCCTCCAGCAACTCCAGGTCGTCCGGGTCGACGGCGGCGGGCTCGATCTTGATCGAAACGACGCGGCCGGTACCGTCGGCCACGACGGTCACCATGCCGCCGCCCGCTTCCGCGGTCACGCGTTCCTCGGCCAGCTTCGCCTGCGTGTCGGCGACGCGCTGCTGCATGTCGGCCATCTTGCCGAAGAGATCGGCCATGTTGGGGGTTCCGTCCATCGAAGTGCGGGGTGCGAGGTACAGGGTATGGAGTACGGGAGGGCGTACCTCGTACCGAGTACCCCGTACCGCTGCTAGTTCCAGACGATCTCTGCGCCGAACTGGTCGAAGAGGGCGCGCACGACCGGGTGGTCCTGGCGCATTTGCTTGAGCGTCTCGAACGGGTCGTCCGCGCGGACGGTTTCGGGCGTGTCGCGCGCCGACTCGACCCATCGCAGCGGCGGCACCTCGCTCCGCAGCACGTCCGACAGGACGTCCAGCAGCGCCGCCTCGTTGTTCGTCGCCACGGTCACCCCGAACGCGTCGTCCATGCCGATCTCGACCGCCCCGCGGGCCACGCGCACCGGCGCGCTGGACTGCAGGATGGCCCCCACGCGGACGCCCACGCGTTCGCGGACGGCGGCGATGACCCGCGGCCATGCCTCAGTGAGGCGAGCCAGTGCCGGCCCCAGCGGGTCGGCCGGGGCGCCAGGTGCCGGTCCCGACTGCCCGTCGCCCTGTGCAGGACTTTCGGTGCGTCCCAGCGCCGCCGGACCCGAGGCGCCGTCGCCGCCCGTCGGGCGCTTGAGCGCGGGGCCGCTGAAGACCGGTCGCCGCGGCCGCGGGGTCGCCGGGGCGGGCGCCGAGGCGGGCGGGGTCGGGGCCGGGCGGCGGGGGGCCGTCGGCTCGGGCAGCCCCCCGTCGTCCTCAGGTCCGAAGCGGGGCGGCGACGGAGCGTCGGAGTCGGGCGGGGGCGGCTGAGGCCGCGGGTCGCCGAGTGGCAGAGGCTCCGGGCGGCGGGGCGGCGGGGCGTACACCGCGGCTGGCTCGGCCGCCTGCGACGACGCCCGCGGATCCGGCGAGGTCGTGCGCGGCGCAGCCCTCCCCGCCTCGGGCGCGGGCTCGCCCCCCGGAGAGGCAATCGGCGTCGGCACCGGATCGACGGGCCCACGCACCGGATCGACGGGCCCACGCACCGGATCGACGGGCCCACGCACCGGATCGACGGAGCCGCGCACCGGATCGACGGGGTCGCGCACCTGATCAACGGGGCCGCGCACCTGATCAACGGGGCCGCGCACCTGATCCGACGGCGTGGGGGCCGGTTCACTCGGCGTCCGCGGCTGTTCAACTGGCTCGGGAGCCGGCTCCGTCGGCTTGGGGAGGGCTGCAACCGGGTTTGGAGCCGGCAGCGTCGCCGTCGTGAGCGGCCCCTCCGGCAGCGTGCCGCCGCGCGCTGCCCGTTCCAGCGCGCCGAGGCGGTCCAGCAGGCGCCCGAGGTCGGCGGCGCGCTCCAGGCTCGCCATCTTGAGCAGCGCCAGCTCCAGCGTCAGGCGCGGCTGGCGGCTCTCGCGGAGGTCCGTGGCCGCGCCCTCGGCCAGCATGAGCAGGTGCAGCAGGTCGGTCTCGGCGTACGGCGCCGCGGCCTGGAGGTAGCGCTCCCGCGTCGCCTCGGTGCCCTCGATCAGGTCACCCGTGCCCGTCGAGCGCGCCACGAGCAGGTTGCGGAGGTGGTCCGCCAGCCCCAGCACGAACTCGTTCAGGTCGTGCCCGCTGCGGACGACGTGGTCCACCAGCGACAGCAGCGCGGCGCGGTCGGCCCGTTGCGCGCGGGCCGTGGTCTCGAAGTAGATGTCGGCGTCGACCACCCCGAGTGCTTCGCGGAGCGGCCCGATCTGCAGGTCGGCGCCGCAGAGGGAGACCGCCTGGTCGAACAGCGAGAGCGCGTCGCGGAGCGCGCCGTCGCCCTTGCGCGCGATCAGCACGAGGCTCTCGTCGTCGGCCGCGATGCCCTCGGCCGTGCAGATCTCCCGGAGGCGGTCCACGATCTCCGGCACCGCGATGCGCCGGAAGTCGAAGCGCTGCGTCCGGGACAGGATGGTGGGGAGCACCTTGTGCGGCTCCGTGGTCGCGAAGATGAACAGCGCGTAGTCCGGCGGCTCCTCCAGCGTCTTCAGGAGCGCGTTGAACGCGCTCGCCGAGAGCATGTGGACCTCGTCGAGGATGTAGACCTTCTTCCGCGCCCCCTGCGGCGGCACGCGCACCGTGTCGCGCAACTCGCGGATGTCCTCGACCCGGTTGTTGGACGCCGCGTCGATCTCGATGATGTTGAGCGAACGGCCCTCCTCGAAGGCCGCGCACGAGTCGCACGTCCGGCACGGCTCGGCGGTCGGCCGCTCGCTCAGCGGCGTCTGACAGTTGACCGCCTTCGCGAGGATGCGCGCCGCCGTCGTCTTGCCGACGCCGCGCGGCCCGCTGAACAGGTACGCGTGGGCGAGCCGGTCCCGCGTGATCGCGTTGCGGAGCGTCTCGGCGACGTGCTCCTGCGCGACGAGGTCGTCGAAGGTCTGCGGCCGGTACTTCCGGGCGGTGACGGTAAAGCGGGCGCCCTGGGAGGGGCTGGTCGTGTCGGCCATCGAGGTCGCGGGTCCGGGGGTGCCGGGGGAAGGGGGCCCTCCACGGTCCGCCCCGGCAGGGTCAACATAGCGTCACCGGTCCCGCCTCGCGGGCCGTGTGGACAAGCTTCGCAGGGGAGGCGTGGGGCGCAGAGGTCCCACAGACGGCGCCCGGTGCGTCAGTGCCTCGCCTCGATCACGCGCGTCTTCGCCCAGCGGTCCCCGAGGCGCCGCGCGGCCGGGTCGATGGCCACCAGCACCGCCTCGAACAGGATCACGATCCCGGCGGCGCCGAGCACGAACTCGCCGAACGGGATGCCCTTGTACCCGCCGATCAGGTAGAGCACCGCCCAGACCGTCGCGGCGCCCGCCACGGTCGCGTTGCGGCGCATCGAGAGGCGCCACGTCAGCGGCTCGCCGGAGACGGCGTACGGCCGGATTCCGATCCAGCGCTTGCCCAGCGACCGCGCCCCCCACTCGGCGTAGGGGATGGCGTCGCGGAGGAGCAGGTATGCGGCCCCCAGCAGCAGCCCGAGGCCGAACATGCGGCCCTTCAGCACGCCTGGCACCAGGGCCGCGGGCGCCAGCGCGAGCAGGAGCGTGATCGTGGCGTCGAGCAGACCGGCCGCGAAGCGGCGGACGCGGACCGGGCGGGGAGAGCGAGACATGGCAGAGCGAGAGTCCGTCCCGACGATACCGAGCGCTGCGGCTTCGGACACGGGAAGCTCTGCGAAACCGATCCCTCTCCGATGCCCGGTCGCCCCGGCGACACATGGTTCGTTCACGCGCGCGCGTTCCCGGTGGCGTACGTTGATTCCCGATGTCCCCTCTCCACTCTGTCGCTCGGTTCGCCGTGGTGCTCGCGCTCGTCGCGAGCACGCAGGGGCTTCTGCTGGCGCAGTCGGCCTGGCTCGTCAACCAGGAGTGGATCGCCGAGACGCTTTGCGTCAACCCCGGCACCGACTGCGACGGCAAGTGCCAGCTGGCCGATCGGATGGAGCACATGGGCCACGGGGAGCACTCGCACGACGACCCGGCAGCGCTGCTGGAGCTCGCGCTCTCGGTGCGCGCCCAGGTCGCCGAGGCGGTCGGGGTGCCGCTGCCAGATGCCGTCGACGCAGCCGACCTGGTCGCCCGGGACATCGCAGACACGGGGAGGGAGGCCTCCCAGGGCGTGTTCCATCCGCCGCGGGAGGCGGCCCACGCATAGCGACCGTCCTCGCGGACGGTCCCGGGGCGCTGCCTTCTAGCAGGCGGCACCCCTTCGTCTTCGTCGCGCACTGACGCTCGACGCCCGTGGTCCATGCTCTCCTCAGCCGGAGTCCGCGTGCGCAGGCCGTCCGCGCCGACGCGTCCCTCCGGTCTCGCACGAGACCGGCCGTCTCCCCGCAGGCCGCGACCGTGGCCTGTGCTGCATCCGCAGGCGCCCCGCGCCGCGGACCCTCCCGCAGTCCCCATGACCTTCCGTTCCCTCGCGCCTACCGGCGCGCTCCTCGTCGCCCTGCTGGGCGCCCCCCTCACCGGCTGTGACTCCGGCGGCTCCTCGTCCGACCCGGCGATGCTCCGCCTCGACGTTGAGGCGATGGCGGGCGCCGACGCCTTCCAGGCCGGGCAGCCCTTCACCGTCAACGGCACCACGGGCCAGCTCGACATCGCGCAGCTGTACCTCTCCGGGATCACGCTCCTCCACGAGGACGGCCGCGAGATCTCGATCCTGGCCGACGAGCCGGTCACCGTTCGCGCCCAGGACGAGAACCAGACCGAGATCCAGCACTCCGTCTCCGAGCGCTACGTCCTGGTCGACGCCGACGCGGGCAGGACCGTGGCGACGCTCGGCGAGGTGCCCGCGGGCCGGTACACCGGCGTCCGCTTCCTGCTCGGCGTGGATGGGCTCGACAACCGCGCCGCGATGGAGGACTTCCCGGCGGGCCACCCGCTCGCAGCCCAGGCTTCGTCCATGCACTGGAACTGGAACGCGGGCTACGTCTTCCTCCGCCTCGACGGCCTCCTCGACGTCGACGGCGACGGCGTGGTCGATCCCGCGACCGGCACCCCCGGCGACGCCGCCTCGGGCCAGTGGCGGCTCCACGTCGGCGGCTCGCCGAACGCACAGACCGTCACGCTCGACCAGGACTTCGAACTGATGGGCGGCGAGATGCAGGACCTCCACGTCCAACTCGATCTCGCCCGCCTCGTGCAGGGCATCGACTACACGGCCCCGGCCAACCGCTTCTGCATGACGGGCGGTTGCCAGGCCGTCGTGGATCAGGCCAAGGCCAACACGCAGGCCGCGTTCACGCTCCACGGCGTCCACGGCCACGACATGTAGCCCGGTGCTCCGGCGCCGACTCGCTGCTCGTTTTCTGCTGGCGGCCGCGTTCGTCGTGACCGCCAGCGGGTGCGATACGTCCGGCCCCGAGGGACCGGCGACGGTCGAGGTGCGCGTGCCCGCGACGTTCGCGCCGCTTCCGGTGCCGCCGCAGAACCCGCTCCGCGCCGACCGTGTGGCGCTGGGCGAGCGGCTGTTCTTCGATCCCATCCTCTCGCGCGACCGCTCGGTCTCGTGCGGCTCGTGCCACTTCCCGGACCTCGCCTTCTCGGACGGTCGGACCCGGAGCGTCGGCGTCGAGGGGCGGACGGGGCCTCGGAATGCGCCGTCGCTGCTGAACGTGGCGTACCGCAAGAGCCTGTTCTGGGACGGCGGCGCGCTCTTCCTGGAGAGCCAGGCGCTCGTCCCGCTGGAGGACCCGCACGAGATGGATCTCGCACCCGAGGACGCGCTCGACCGGCTCCGACGGCATCCCGACTACCCGGCCCTCTTCGCCGACGCCTTCGATGGCGAGGGGCCGAGCATCCAGACGCTGACCTACGCGCTCGCGGCGTACCAGCGCACGCTCGTCTCGGCGCCGACGGCCTTCGACCGTCACCTCGCGGGCGACACCACGGCGCTGGCGGCCGAGGCCCGGGCCGGGCTCGCGCTCTTCCAGACGCACTGCGCCTCGTGCCACGTCGGCGCGCACCTCACCTCGGACAGCTTCGAGAACAACGGGGCCGCCGTCACCGACGCCGATCCCGGTCGCGAGCGCATCACGTTCTCCGACGCCGACCGCGGCACGTTCCGCGTCCCGAGCCTCCGCGCCGTCGCGCGGACGGCGCCCTACTTCCACGATGGCCGCTTCCAGACGCTGGAGGCCGTCGTGGCCCATTACGACCGCGGCGGCGACGCCACGCCGGGCCAGAGCCCGCGCGTCCGTCCGCTCCGCCTCGCCCCGGCCGAGCGCGACGCCCTCGTCGCCTTCCTCCGCACGCTCGACGACGCACCGGCCCCGGTCGACCGCTCCTTCTGATCGAACTGAACTCATGAACCGACTCTTCCTCTTCGTCGCCCTGGTGGGGCTCGCCGGGTGCGTGCCCGACGGGCTCACCGACTTCGACTTCCAGGGACTCCAGCCCGACCCCCCCGCCGACGAACTGACCGGCGAGGTCGTCGTCGGGACGGCCCGCGACGCCGGGTTGACGGTCGAGTTGACCGCGATGCGCGGCGGCCCGCACCTCGGCTACGTCCGCCTCGGGCTGGCCGTCACGCGGGGCGGCACAGCTGTGACCGACGCGACCGTCTCGCTCTCCGCGACGGCCGACGGTGGCCCCGCGGCGGGCGTCGCGCTCCCGGTCGAGGACCCCGCGCGCGACGCGGACGGGGTCTACCGCGGCGCCGCATTCCTGCTGGCGCCCGACACCACGGCCCGGCAGTTCACGCTCACGGCCACCATCGCGTCGGGCGGGACGACCGCCGAGGTCGCGTTCCCCATTGAGGCGCGCAACGACCTGTGGATGCAGGCCGCTGGCGTGGACGTGCTGGTCTCGTGGGTCGATCCGCTCCGGCCGGTCGTGGGCGAGAACCGCTACGTGGTGGCGGCGCACCGATGGACCGGGACCGCGTTCGAGCCCGTCGACGGCGCGACCGTCCGGCTCTATCCGTACATGGACATGGGCGGCGGCGACGGCCACTCGACCCCGCACGGCGCCCCGGAGGCGCTCGGCGACGGGCGCTACGGCTGGGACGTGGACTTCATCATGTCGGGCGGGTGGGAGATGACGGTCACGCTCGCGCCTCCGGGTGAGGCCGACCGCACCGCCGCGTTCGTCGGCTACACCGTGTACGAGCCCGAGGTGGAGGCATGAACCGACTTCTCTCTACTCTCCTCATCGTGCTGCTGGCGGCGACCGCCGCCAGCGCCCAGGGCGCCATCGAGGGCGTCGTGCTCGACGCCGAGACCGAGGCGCCCGTCGTCGGCGCGACCGTCCGCGTGGACGGGACCGGGCGCGGCGTCGCGGCCGACCTCGACGGCCAGTTCTCGATCGCGCTCCAGGGCGGCGACCACTGGCTCGTCGTCTCGGCGGTCGGCTACGCTCCCGTGCGGCTCCACGCCCACGACGGGCATCGCCTGACGGTCCGCCTGCGTCCCGCGGCGACGGCGTTCGACGCCGTGACCGTCGAGGGCGAGCGGGCCGTCGCGGGCGCGCCCTCCGCCCCGACCAAGACGCCCGCCACGACCGAGGATCTGCTCGCGCGCCTGCCGGGCGTGCGGATGATCCAGCGGGCCAACTTCGCCGCCGAGCCTGTCGTGCGCGGCTACCAGGGCGGCCAGATCTCGCTGACCATCGACGGGATGCCGGTCTATGGTGCGTGCGTCGACAAGATGGATCCGGCGTCGAGCTACGTCGAGCCCGAGAACCTGGCGGCCGTCGAGGTCTCGAAGGGCGCCTCCGACCTGGGCCGCGGCTCCCAGATCGGCGGGGCCGTGGATCTCGTGACGGAGCGGCCCCGGTTCGGCGTGCCGCTCGCCGCTGAGGCCGAGGTGGGCGTCGAGTCGAACGGCCTCGCGCGCCGCGTCCGGGGCGCCGCGAACTGGAGTGCCGGCCGACTGGCGGCCCGCGTGAGCGGGTCGTACCGCGGCTCCGGCGACTACGCGCCCGGCGGCGGGGACGCCATCGAGACCTCGGGCTACGAGAAGCGCAACCTCGCCGCCGCCGCGACGCTGCGGTTGGCCGAGGGCCACGAACTGACGGCGCAACTCGTCACCGACGACGCGTGGCTGATCGGCTACCCGGCGCTCCTCATGGATGCGGTGCTCGCGCAGGCGCGCATCGGCAGCCTCGCCTACGAGGGGGACGCGCCCGGCCTGGACCGCCTCGACGCCCGCCTCTATCGCAACCGCGTCGACCACACCATGGACGACCGGTACCGCAACGTGCTCGCGCGTGAGGTCATGCGGGGCATGTTCATGCCGATGGGCGGGTACTCCGACGTGCTCGGCGGCCGCGTCGAGGCGGGGCGGACCGTCGCGGGCACCGGGCTCGCGCTCTCGGCCGACGTGCACCGGCTCCGCCAGTTCGGCGACATGACGATGTACAGCCTCTTCCCCGGCATCCGCGACATGGTGCTGCTCAACGTGGGCGACGTGGAGGCGCTCAACGCCGGGCTCACGCTGGAGGCGCGCCGGCCGCTGACGGACCGGCTCACGGTCTCCGCCTCGGGCCGCCTCGATGCGACCTCCCGCGACGTGGGACGCGAGGCGATGCGCCAGCTGTTCGAGCGTCGCACGGGCGACCCGGACGTGAGCCGCCGGATGCTCATCCCGAGCGTCAACGCGACGGCCAGCTACGCGCTCTCGCCCCGGACGCACCTCCGCCTCACCCTCGCCGACGCGGGCCGTCTGCCGACCGTCGTCGAGCAGTACGGCCACTACGTCTACAACTACGTCGACGGCTACTTCTACACCGGCGACCCGGACCTGAAGCCCGAGCGGAGCCGTCAGGTCGAACTCGGCGTGGCGCACGCGGGCGGGCGCGTGGCCGTCGAGGCCGCGGTCTATGCCCACCAGCTCTCCGACCTCGTCATCGGGCTGGCCGACAACGAGGTCGTCGGTGGGCTGGCGGGCTCGACGTATCGCTTCCGGCTTTACGACAACGCGGATCGCGGCTGGATGGCGGGCGGCGAGGTCAGCGCGCTCGCTCGCCTCGGTGCCGGACTGGAGGCCGTCGCGAGCGTGTCGGCGGCCTACGGCCAGAACCTGACGTTCGACGAGCCGCTCCCGATGATCCCGCCGGTCGGCGGCGTCGCCGCGCTGCGGTACGACCGCGGCGGGGTGTTCGGGGAGGTCGAAAGCCGGTGGGCGCTCGCGCAGGACCGCGTGGCCCGCTTCACCTACGCCGAGCGGCCGACGGACGGCTTCGCCGTGTTCGCCGTCCGCGGCGGCTGGCGTCCCGACGGAGTCGCCTCCGGACTTCGTCTCCAGGCCGGTGTCGAGAACGTGCTCGACACGTTCTACCAGGAGCACCTCGCCATCTCCGACCTCGCCGCGCGCGGCCGGAGCGTCTACCTCTCGGTCGGCTTCGACCTGTGACCCCTCCCGCCATGCCCCGACTCCTCGGTCTTCTCCTCGTGACGCTCGCCGCCAGCGGCGTGTCGGCCCAGCACGTCCACGACGCCCCACCGGCCGACTCCGTGTCGACCTACCTCGCGACGGGCCTCCGCGTCGACGAGGCGGCCCCGCCGCCGGGCAGCGCGCTCGGTCGGGCCGGGCTCCGCTACGGCGACGGCGGCTACGTGTCGGTCGTCTACGGGCGGCCGTTCGTGCGCGGGCGCCAGGTGCTCGGCGGGCTCGTCGGGTACGGCATGGTCTGGGCCGCGGGCGCGCACCGGGCGACCGAGCTCTGGACGACGGTCCCGCTCGTGATCGGCGGGACGCGCGTCGAGCCGGGCGCCTACAGCCTGTTCGCCACGCCGCGGCCCGACCGCTGGACGCTCCACGTCAACCGCCGCCTCGGCATGCACCTCGCCGACGAGTACGACCCGGCCGACGACCTCGTCACGGTCGACGTATCGCCGGAGGCGCTCGACACCCCGGTCGAGGGCCTCACGTGGGCCTTCGCCACCGACGGCTCGGCGCTCACGCTCGCCTGGGACCGCGTCCGCGTCTCTCTGCCTCTCGCCCGCGCCGACCGGTAGCCGGCTCTCGTCGGCCTCCGAGGTCACGGCAGGAGACGACGCAGGCGGAGGCCGGATGCCAGCAGAGGACGGTCTGTGGCGGCATTTCGTGGAATGCCACGAGCGTGCGTCCGCCCCGGTCGAGGTATCCACAGGTACCTCCTGCCTGTGCTCATGCCGACGCCCGTCTCCACGGACTGCCTCCTCGCCTTCGCCTCGGAACTCGCCTACCGGATCGAGCCCAACCCGGACCACCCGCGGGCAGCGCCCCACATCCCGCACTCGGCGCCCCACTACGACGACGTGATCGTCGGCGAGCCGACCTGCTTCCTGCGGGGCGAGGACAAGATCGACGCCGCTTTCGTGGCTGAGATGCCAGACGACACCGTGGTGGTCTCCTTCCGCGGCACGCTGCCGCCGTTCGGCGCCCCCTTCTGGTCCTGGGTCGAGGACTGGCTGGAGGATTTCGACATCGACCCGGTGCCGTGGACTGTCGCCGGGCAACCGTACGGAAGGGTGGAGCACGGCTTCGACCGGGCGGTGCTGGAGCTGTGGAACGACATCCAGGGCGTCGGGCCGCTCACCACGGACGACTCGGCGTTTGCCGAAGGTGAGGAGGAACTGACCCTCGGCGACGAGCGCCGCACCCTCCGCGGCGGCATCCGCCACGCACTGCTCCACGGGGGGATCGACTGGTCCACGAAGACGGGCATCCTGGTGACGGGCCACTCGAAGGGCGCCGCAGCCACCTACCTCGCCGCCTCGCTCATCCGCGGCGAGCCCGACCTGGCAGACGTGCCCGTGCGCGTGGCCTGCTTCGCGTCGCCCTACACCTGCGACGCCGCTTTCCTCCAGGCCTACACCGAGGCGGGCCTGGAGGACGCGACCGTCCGCTACCAGAACGTGGACGACCTCGTGCCGTTCGTGCCCAACTACCTGATCTCGCTGCCCCTCCGGCTGGCCCGGTGGCTGGACCCCACGTCGACCGCCTCCACGAAGGCCACCTGGACGTGGCGATACGTGACCATCGGGCACCTGCGCGTCATCACGCGGGCGTGCGACATCCGGGAGGGCACCGGGGCCTACTGGCGGGCGCTGCTCCGGATCGTGGCCGACCTGCTCACGCTCCAGGTCGGCCGCATCGCCGACGCGCACAGCCTCGTCCACGACCCCGACGCGTCCCACCCGACGGGCCGGTACACAACGGCCGTCTGCCGCGCGTCCGCTCCGGAGCCCGTCCGCCTCGGCGTCGAGGCGGAGGTGGTCAGCCGCTGAGGCGGGCCTTGAAGAAGGCGTAGGCCTCGTTGATGGCCTTCGTCTCCTCCTCCGCGAGCCGCTGCAGCTTGGGCCCCAGGCCGACCACGCGGTCGGGATGGTAGGCGACCACGAGAAGCCGGTACTGGCGCCGAAGCGTGTCCGCCTCGACGGGACCCGTGGGGAGGTCGAGCACGGCGCGGTGCAGTTCCTCAGGCGTCGGCGGACGCGCTGCGGGGCGATCCGGCTCCGGGGTGCCTGCCGTCGCGGTGGGCGCCTTGGGGCCGCGGGCGCGCTCTCGGCGCATCCGCTCCCGGCGGATGCGCTCCTTCATGGCCTCGGCGCGGTCCGAGCGCGACGTGTAGAAGGCCCGCCCGTCCGCCTCCGCTGCCGCCCGGCTCTCGCGCGCCGACACCGCACCGCCCGCCCGCTTCAGGTCCGCGATCCACCCCAGCATCACCGACGCGACGAGCATCACGACGGTGAAAGCGGTGGCGATGGCGACGAGCGACATGGATCAGAGGGCCAGCGTGGGGTCGATGGGCTGGGGCGTGGGCTGCGAGATCGGCGGAAGCGGGGGCGCCGTGACGGCCTCGGCCTTGAAGCAGCGGCGGCACCGGGGCTCGTACGCTTCGGCCTCGCCCACCAGGACGCGCGCGCCGTCGGCCACGATCCGCTGAGAGTGGTTCGCAGGCGCGCCGCAGCGAACGCACACAGCGTGCAGCTTCGTCACGTGCTCGGCGACGGCCATCAGCTGAGGCACCGGCTCGAAGGGGCGGCCGAGGTAGTCCTGGTCGAGCCCCGCCACGATCACGCGGCGCCCCTCGCGGGCGAGGTGCTCGACCACGTCCACCAGCTCGACGCCGAAGAACTGCGCCTCGTCGATGCCGACCACGTCGGCGTCGCCGGCGAGCAGCAGCATCGGGTCGGCGGAGTGGACGACCTCGGACGGCATCGCCGTCGCGTCGTGGCTGACGACCTCGGTGTCGTGGTAGCGGGTGTCGAGGGCCGGCTTGAACAGCGCGACGCGCTGGCGGGCGATGCGGGCTCGCTTGAGGCGGCGCAGCAGCTCCTCGGTCTTGCCGGAGAACATGCTCCCGCAGACGACCTCGACCCAGCCGCGCCGCTGGCCGTCCTCGGTTCGGGTGTAGACGTGGGGTTCCATGCCGGGAAGGTAACGGGCCGGGCGCTGCTGTCCAGACACGGACAACGTGGAGAGGTCGCCGGTGGTGCTGAGAACGCGCTAGATCCGCGCCACCGCATCGGCCCGCACCCAGCCCTCGGCGCGGCCCACGGTGACGGGCCGCCAGCCGTCCACCGCTTCGCCCGCCTCGACGGTCTCCCCGGCCCGGAGGCGTGCGACGCCCGGCGCGCTCGGCGACGGCGTCTCCACGACCGGCGCCTCGTCCACCAGCACGACGGCGAGTGGCCGCGCGACTTCCATCACGGCGAGCGTCGCGACGGACACCGCGGCGACGGCCAGCACGCCGAGTCCGGCCGCCCAGCGGCGGCGCCCGGCTATCCCCAGCCCGAGCGCGCCGAAGGCGACGGCCAGCGCCAGCGCCACTAGCCCGAGCGGCGTCAGCACGCCGACGACGGCGGCGAAGGCACGTTGGGCGGAGGAGGGGGGACGCTCGCCGGCGCGCTCGCGGGCTAAGCGCAGGTTCTGCGCGATGGCGGCGTCCAGCGGGTCCAGGCGCGCGGCGCGCTCTAGGTGGAGCCGCGCCTGCGGCACGTCGCCGCGGGCCAGCGCGACCGTGCCGAGGTTGTGCTCGGCCGCGGCCGAGGTCCAGCCCGTCGCCACGGCACCCTCCCAGGCGGCGACGGCGCCCGTCGTGTCGCCCTCGGCGACGAGCTGCTGGCCGAGCGCGAACAGGCGGTCCGCCTCGGTGCGCGCGTCGGAGGGACTGGCTTGGAGGAGGGCCAGCGCGAGGAGGAGGCCGATCATGCGGTCACCGGCTCGCGGCGTCGGCGCCGACGGGCACGCGCGACGTCCGGCGCGACCGCGTCGAGGGCGCCGAGCGTCGCCTCGGCCTCGTCGGCCACCACGCCCGGCGGGTCGCCGAGGCCGGGGGCGAACTGGCCGCGCGCGCAGGCCGCGAGCACGGCGCGCGTCCGGTCGCGGAGCACCTCGGGGACGGCGGGGGCGAGGGCCGCGTCGACCTCGTCCACCGAGGCGCGCGTGGACACGCCGAAGCGCTCGGCCAGGAGGGTGCGGACGGCCCGCTCGATCTCGACGAAGGCGGGCGCGCCGGTCAGCGCGCGGGACGACGCCAGCCGGTCGCGGACGTCGGCGGCGGCGCGGCGGCTCCGCTTCTGGGGCGTGTCGGCGGCGAGGCGGCGGCGCCCGGCGCGCGCGGCGAGGAACAGGCCTGCGCCCAGGGCCGGAAGCGCGAGGCCGCCTCCGAGCAGACCCCACAGCCACACCGGGCGGCCCGGTGCACGGCGCCAGTCGGCGGCCGTGAGGAGCGCGGCGGGCGCGTCGGGGCCGTCCGCGGGCGCGGCATCGGCGAGCGCCGGGCCCTCCGCCACGACCTCGACCGGGTCCGTGCGGAGTGTCTTGTAGCGCCCGTCGGTCGGGTCGAAGTACGTCCACGGCGCCGCGGGCACGTCGAAGGTGCCGCCGCCCTGCGGGACGAGCGTGTACGTGAACACCTTGCTGCCGCGCATCGCGGTGCCGGTACGGATCAGGTCGCGCTCCTCGCGCGGGTCGTAGGCGTCCAGGCCTGCGGGGACCTCCAGCGTCGGCGCCTCCAGCGTGGCCATGTTGCCGTCGCCCGAGATCGACACCTGCACGCGGACGGGGTCGCCGGACTGCACCCGCCGCTGGTCCACGGTGGTCCTCATCTCGAACTGCCCGACGGCCCCGGCGAACGACGGCGGCGCGCCGTCCGGCAGTGGCTCCACGTCGATCGTGACCGATGGCGCGGTCACTTCGCGATCCTCGAAGCGCTGCGCGAAGGGGGAGAAAAACGGCGCGAACGGGTCGTTGGAGAAACTCCGGTCTGTGCGGATCAGGTCGACGGTGAACTCCATCGGCGCCAGCTCCAGGGCACCGGAGCGGGTCGGGAAGAGGGCGATGCGGCGGATGGTGACGGCCTCGTAAGGCGTGCCGCCGAGCGTCGTCTGGCGGGGGTACGCCGAGGCGATCTCCATCTCCTCGCGCCACGCGCCCGCCGCGTCCCACGTGCCGATGGGCGCCGTCTGGCGCGGCTGGATCTGGGGCTCGAAGTAGAGCACGAAGTCGACCACGATCTGCTGCCCGACGACGGCCGTCCGGCGGCTCGGCTCGGCGCGGACGAACAGCTCGCGCCCGCCGCCCGACGGTGGGGCGCTCCCCCCCTGCGACGGGGCTGCGGTCGCGCCGCGCTGGATCGACACCGTGACGGCGTCCACCACGAGCGCCTGCCCGTTGATCTCGGTCCGGAACTGCCCGATGCGCCCGGTGCCGGGGCGGACGGCCTCATAGACCCACGCCACGCGCCGCTCGGTCCGCCCGTTGATCGTCGTCGTGGCGTCGAGCGACGGCATCTGGGAGACGAGTCGGAGGCCACCCGTCGCCAGCGGGGCACCGACGTTGCGGCCACGCCCGCCGTTCAGGGTGACGGTGTACACCACCGTGTCGCCCATGCGGACCTGCTGCGCCGAGACGGACGCAGAGACCGACTGGGCCGCAGCGCCGCCCGCAATGGCGAGCCCGACGATCAGCAGGGCGAGCAGGTGCCCGGCCGCCCACCCGGCCCACCTCGGGCCCGAGGCGGAGAGGGGGGGACTCTCAGAGCCCGGAACGTGAGGGGGGCGCATCACCAGTCCTTGTCGGAGCGACGGCGCTGGGTGGGCGCGCGGCGGATCTCGCGGAGGAGAAGCCGTTCTTCTCCGCCGACGGCGTCCAGGATGCGGTCCGCCTGGGCGGCCGTCATCTCGTCCGGCTCGCCCATCTGGGGCTGGGGCGGCGCCTCGCCCGAGGTGGGGTCGGTCGGCGGCTGGGTGCCCGTCTGGTCCGCCTCGGCCTCCGGGCCGTCCTGCTCGTCGGGCTGGTCCGGCGGCGGCTGGTCGCCATTCTCCCCCTGATCGCCCTCATCCCCCTGGTCAGCGGCGTCCGAGTTGTCCGCCTGCTGGTTCTGCTGGCCGCCGTCCTGGTTGTCCTGCTCGTCCTGCTGCTGCTGGATGAGGTCGCGAAGCGCCTGGAGGCGCGCGTCGTCCGGGGCCACGGCGAGCCCGGCGTTGACCGCAGACAGGGCGCGTGCGTTGTCGCCGTCGATGTAAGCCTGCGCGCCGGTGTGGTACTGCGCCGCGGGCGAGGCGCCCGGGCGGGGCGTCTGCGCCTGCGCGAGGAGCGCGACGGCGGCGAAGAGTAGAGCGATGCGGGTCATGGAGCGTTGTCGGGGACCGAGTCTTCGATCTGGACGACCCCACCCAGGCGCTGGGTGAAGTCGGCGTAGGCGGCGACGGAGGAATCTCGCGCCAGTCCATCCTCCATGACGTTCAGCGCCTCCCGGTATTGCCGCTGGGCGACGAGCGCGTCGGCGCGGGCCTTGACCTGTTCGGCGAAGTCGGACGGCTCGGGGGGCTCCGGCGGGTCCTGGAGGAGGCGCCGGGCGATCTCCTGGTTGCGGCGCGCGTCGGCTGAGGTCGGGTCGAGGAGAAGGGCGATGCGGAGGAGCGAGTCGGCGCGGGCGGGGTCGTCGGCGCGGAGGGCGGCGGTGCCGGCATCGTAGGCGTAGCGGGCGCGCTGCCGGGGATCGTCGGCGAAGGGGAGGGCCTCGGCGAAGGCACTGTCGGCCCCGGCGAACCGCTCCTGGGCGGCGCGCGCCACGCCGAGCCCGTGCCACAGGCGAGCGCGGATCGTGCGCGGCACCTCGGGCTGGGCGAGCCCGGCCATGAACTGCGCCTCGGCCCCGACGGCGTCGTCCGCCTCCAGCAGCGCGACGCCCGCGCGGCCCTGGCGGGCGCCGGGGTCGAGCGCGTCCAGCGGGTTGGAGCAGCCGCCGAGCAGGAGCAAGGCCATCACGGCGACCGGGACGGTCGACAGGGTCGGGGATCCCGCGTGTGGGGCGGCCTCGGCCGGGTCGCGGTCGGGCTCGTCCGAGGCCTCATCGGCGCGGCTCCGCTCCTCGCCGTGAGGAGGCGGGCGCGAGGCGAGGACGCGCTCCAGAACCAGCAGCAGCAGCGCCAGGGCGAGCGGCCACTGGAAGCGCTCGGCCGACGCCGCGAACTCGTCCTGGGCCACCACGGCGCGGTCCAGCCCGGCGAGCGCGTCGTTGACGGCCCCGGCCGCGGGCGTCCGCCCGACGCGGAACAGGCCGGACCGACCGGCGAGGTCGCGTAGCGCGCCCGGCTCGAACCGGGTCATCACCGACTGGCCCGTCTGGCGGTCCCGTCGCACGCCCACCACCTTGCCTCGGCGGACGTCCGGCACGGCGGCGCCCTCGTCCGTCCCGACGCCCAGCGCCAGGATCTCGACTCCGTCCTCACGGAGCGCGTCCGCGGCGTCGGCCAGCCCGCCCTCGTGGTCCTCGCCGTCCGACACGACGAGCAGCGCGCGGGGGCGGGTCTGGTCGTCGTCACCCGCCTTGAAGGCGGCGTCGGCGACGGCGAGGGCGCGGGCGAAGTCGGTGCCCTGCACCGAGATCTGCTCCGGGTCGGCGGCGTCGAGGAAGAGGCGCAGCGCGCCGCGGTCGGTGGTCAGTGGGCACTGGAGGAACGCGTCGCCCGCGAACACCACCAGCCCTACGCGGTCGCCCCGGCGGGCCTCGACGACCCGTTCGATCTCCAGCTTGGCCCGCTCCAGGCGGCTCGGCGCCACGTCCTCGGCCAGCATCGAGGCCGACACGTCGAGCGCGATGAGCAGGTCGAGGCTCTCCTGGCGGCTCTCCTGGAGCGCCGTCCCGATCCGCGGCCCGGCCAGGGCCACGGCCACCAGCGCGACGGCGCCGACGAGCAGCGCCGCGCGGATGCGGCGTCGCCGGACGAGCGGCCCGGTCGTCATCGTTCCGGCACGGGCGCCGAGGAAGAGCGTCAGTGCCTCGGTCCGCCGCCGCGCCGCGTACGCAAACGCCGCCCATGCCACCGGTACGAGCACGGCGGCGAGGAGGAGGACGAAGGGCGAGCGGAAGGACACGGAGGAGAGTTCGGGGGTCGGAGTTCGAGCGTCAGGGGGCTGGAATCGGAAACTCCGACCTCTGAGCTGCGAACTCGCTACGGCACCTGGCGGAGGCGGGTGGTGGAGAGGCCGACGGCGAGCAGGAGGCAGGCGAGCGCGGGCCAGAGGAAGAGCGGGTAGCGCTCCTCGACATCCAGCAGGACGGTCTCCTCGATCTCGGTCCGCTCCAACTCCGAGATCGAGTCGTAGATCTGACGGAGCGCCTGCGCGTCGGTGGCGCGGAAGTAGCGCCCGCCGGTCGTCTCGGCGACCTGCCGGAGCGCGCCCTCGTCCACCTCGGGCGCTGGTCCGAGGCCGCCGAAGGGGCCGTTCCGCGACGCGAGCCCGTCGCCCCCCACGCCGACCGCGTAGACCTTGACGCCGAGCGCCGCGGCGGCCTCGGCCGCCGTCTGGGGGTCCACCTGGCCGCGGTTGTTCTGGCCGTCGGTGAGCAGGATGACCACCTTGGAGGCGGCCTCGGAGTCGCGGAGCCGGGCCGTCGCCGTCGCGAGCGCGGTCCCGATGGCGGTCCCGTCCTCGATCAGCCCCATCCGTACCTCCTGGAGCATCGTCAGCAGGAACGGGTAGTCGAGCGTCAGCGGCGCCTGGGTGTAGGCCTGGGCGGCGAACACGACCAGCCCGATCCGGTCCGACTCGCGCCCGCGCACGAACTCGGCGGCGACGGCCTTGGCGGCCTCGAACCGGTTCGGCACGAAGTCCTCGGCGGTCATCGAGGTGGACACGTCGAGCGCGAGCACGATGTCGATGCCCTCGGTGGACCGCTCGATGGAGGCGTCGCGCTCCTGGGGCCGCGCCAGCCCGAGCAGCCCGAGCGCGAGGGCGGCCAGCAGGAGGCCGTCCGGGAGCTTGCGGAGCCGCGCCCAGCCGGTCGTCCCGAGCGCCGCCGCGTCGCCGCCGAGCGAGTACCGCACGCCCGGCGCCTCCCGCCGCGGACGCCACAGCGCCCACGCCAGCGCGGGCACGGCGAGCAGGCCGAGGAGCCAGAGGGGGGAGGCGAACTGCACGGTGTGCGAGGAGTCAGGAAAGAGGAGTCAGGAATCAGTGGGCCTGGAGCGACTTCATCAGGCCTGAGAGCATTTTGCTGATCTGAACGGTTGTGTCCAGGAGCGCTCGAACGGTCTCCGCATCGACATAGTCGCGTCGTTCCGCGATGCGAAGCTGGGTCTCGACCTCATAGAGCGAGCCGCGCGAGTAACGGAGGAGCTGGAGGTATTCGCCGCTGCGCCCTCGCCGATGTTGGAGGGAGTGGAGACCGAGGTACGCCGGATCTGGGAGGTCAGGCCGAACGCCTCGTGCTTGGGAAAGGTGTCGGATGCCGAGTAGATCGCATCGGTGGAGTCCATGGCAGCCTGCCAGACGGTGGGGTCCGTACAGCGCTTGACCGGCCGAGCGTGCTCGTTAGCCACGTTCGTCTTCCCTTGACTCCTGACTCCTGATTCCTGATTCCCCTCGAAGCGAAGCGACGAGGAGGGGCAGCACCTCCCCCGCCTTCCCCTGGACGACCTCGTTCAGAAGCGGTGCGATGTCGCTCGGGGTCGGGTTGATCTCGGCGACGTAGGCGCCCACCTGGCGCGCCAGTTGCGGCAGCCCGGCCGCCGGGTAGACGACCGCGCTCGTGCCGACCGACAGGTACACGTCGGCCATCGCCGCCGCCTGTTCGGCCTCGCCGAAGGCGTCCTCCGGGAGCATCTCGCCGAACCACACCACGTCGGGGCGGACGAGCCCGCCGCAGGCCTCGCACGTGAGTGGGCCGTGGCCATCGGCGGTGTCGCTCGCCTCGGTGCCGCAGTCGATGCAGTGGGAGCGGAGCAGCGAGCCATGCAGTTCGACGAGGTGCTCGCTGCCCGCGCGGGCGTGGAGGCCGTCCACGTTCTGCGTCGCCAGGAGGAAGTCGCCGCCGCGGGCCGTCACCCAGCGCTCCAGCGCGGCGAGGGCGCGGTGCCCGGCGTTGGGCTGCACTTCCTCCACGACGGCGCGGCGGTGCGCGTACCAGCCCTGCACCAGTTCGGGGTTGGCGAGGAACGCCTCCACGTTGGCCAGCTCCTGCGGGCTGAACCGCTGCCACAGACCCTCCGGGTCCCGGAACGTCGGGACGCCGCTCTCGGCCGAGATCCCGGCGCCCGTCAGTACCGCCACGCGCCGCGCGTCGCGGAGGCGGCGGACGAGCGTGTCGGAGAACGGGGGGCCGACGAGCTGATGCACCGGGGTTTAGGGCTGTGAGGGAGTGGAGGGCGTCGTCTCGGTGCCGGGCTGGGCGGCCTCGGTGTCTCGACGCCGGACGCCGGACTCCACCTGCTCCACGGCCTGTCGTGTCGCATCGCGGAGGCGGCCGACGGCGTCGGGCGCGGGGCGGACGCGCGCGAACGCGACCAGGTCGGTCGGCCGCAGCGCCTTGCGGACGGCCTCGACGGCGACGGCCGGCACGCGCGCGTCGTTCGCCAGGTGGCGGACGATCTCGGTGCTCGTGGCCTCCTGCGCGGGCACGCCGAGGCGGGCGGCGAGGTAGATGCGCAGCGCGTCGCGGACCGCGACGACGTGCGTCTCGATGGCTCCGGGCGTGGCGTCGGCGGAGGGCGCGTCGAGCGCGAGCGCGTCCAGGCGGGCCACCGCGGCGGCATACGGCGTGACGGTCTGCCCCGCCTCGGGCCGACGGCGGAGCGCGCGACCCACGCCCCAGACCGCGCCTCCCACGATGAGCAGCGCCAGCAGGCCCAGCCCGATCCACAGCGGGACGGCGCTGGGGAACGCTTCCGCCGGGCCGATGGGCGCGGGCTCGTAGGGCGCCGCCTCGCCCGTCAGCACCGAGCGGACCGGGACGAGGGCGCTTCCCGTGGCGACGGTGTCGCCGGGCGCGAGCAGCACCTCCGCCGGACCTACGCGCGCGGAGTCGGCCGTGAACACGACCACGCGGTACACGGCGCTGTCCACCCGGACGCGACCGCGGGCGGTGGGAGGGAGGCGACGCACCGACAGCGCCTCGGCGTCGCCCAGCGCCAGCACGCCCGCCTCGGGCGCCCCGGCGGGGACCGGCGGGAACGTGACCTGCCGACCGGGTCCGTGCGTGACGGCGACCGCCACCTCGAACGGCATTCCCGCCGAGACCGAGTCCGCCAGCACCGTCAGTCGCGCCGACTGGGCAACAGAAGCATGAGGCACGAGGAACGGGGCAAGGGCGAACACGAGGCGACAGACCCCGCGGGCTGCCCAGGCTCGGCGGTTCGACGCCGCACGCAGAGCCCCCGGTCTCCGCCGGAGCCGCGTCGCCAGTCCTCGTTCCCCGTTCCTCGTTCCCGTCACCGCTTCGACCGGTGGCGGAAGAAGGACGAGAGCGGCTCGACGTAGTCCTCGTCGGTCCGCAGCGTGACGTGGTCCACGCGGGCGCGCTTGAGGGTGTGCTCGGCGCGGGCGGCGCGGTGCGCGGCGCGGTCGGCGAAGGCCTCGCGGACCGCCGCGCTCGACGTGTCGACCAGCGCCTCCTGGCCCGTCTCGGCGTCCACGACGCGCAGCAGGCCGACGGACGGCAGCGTCTCCTCGCGCGGGTCCACCAGGCGAACGGCCACCAGATCGTGCTTGCGCGACACCACGCGGAGCGACTTCGCGAGTGCCTCGTGGCTGGCCGTCGGGACCAGGAAGTCGCTCACCAGAATCACGATCGCGCGGCGGCGCTGGACGCGCAGCACGTGGTCGAGCGCGACGCCGAGGTCGGTGCCGGTCGCGACAGGCTCGTGGGCGTAGAGGTCGCGCAGCATCCGCAGCACGTGCCGCTTGCCCTTCTTGGGCTTGACGAACCGCTCGACGCGGTCGGTGAACAGCACGAGGCCGACCTTGTCGCTGTTGCGCAGTGCCGAGAAGCCGAGCACGGCACACACCTCGGCGGCGAGGTCGCGCTTGGCGCGCGCGCTGCCGAAGTCCTCCGAGCCGGACACGTCCACCACCAGCAGCAGCGTCTGCTCGCGCTCCTCCTCGAACAGCTTGACGTAGGCCTCGCCCGTCCGCGCGGACACGTTCCAGTCGATCGTCCGCACGTCGTCGCCGATCTGGTACGGGCGGACCTCGGCGAACTCGATGCCGCGGCCCTTGAACGCCGAGTGGTACTCGCCGCCGAACACGTCGTCCACCAGCCCGCGCGTGCGGACCTCGACGTGGCGGATCTTGCGGAACAGCTCGCGGGGGATCACGACGGGTGAAGGGGGAGAAGTGAAGGGCGAAGGGACCTTCGGGGCCGCGCCGTCAACGGGACGGGACGCCGGTAGATTACCCCGGTGCGCGAAGAGGCGTGGGTGGAGACTGGCGCGAGACTTCCTGGATCCCCTACCCATCCCCCCCTTACTCCTCACTCATCACTCCAATGGCCCGCATCGCCGTCCTCGTTTTCCCCGGGTCCAACTGCGACCACGACGTGTACCACGCCACGAAGCACGTGCTCGGGCAGGACGCCCGGTTCGTGTGGCACAAGGAGGGCTCCGTCGGCGACGCCGACCTGGTCGTCGTGCCGGGCGGGTTCTCGTACGGCGACTACCTCCGGGCGGGCGCCATCGCGCGGTTCTCGCCCGTGATGAAGGACGTGGTGCGGTTCGCCGAAGGCGGCGGGCTGGTGCTGGGTGTCTGCAACGGCTTCCAGGTGCTCTGCGAGGCCGGGCTGCTGCCGGGCGCGCTGCTCCGCAACGCGAGCCTGCGGTTCGCCTGCCGCGACGCCCGCCTGCGGGTCGAGTCGACGGCGACGCCGTTCACCTCGGCGCTGGCGGAGGGCGAGGTGCTCACGGTCCCGGTGGCGCACGGCGAGGGCAACTACACGGCCTCCGAGGAGACGCTCGACATGCTGGAGGCCGAGGACCGGGTCGTGTTCCGCTACGTCGACGCGAGCGGCCAGCCGGGCGACAGCCCCAACGGCTCGGCGCGCGACATCGCGGGCATCCGCAACGCGGCGGGCAACGTGATGGGGATGATGCCGCATCCCGAGCGCTGCGTCGAGTCGGTGCTCGGCACCGCCGACGGCGCGCGGATCTTCCGCTCGGCGCTCGCCCACCTCGGCGCCGAGGTGGACGGGGTGGCCGCGTAGCCCTTCTTCCTTCCCGCCCGGCGTCGCCCGGCTCGCCCGACGCCGTCATGGTCGAATCCTCCACCCGCGTCGAGCGGACCCTCCGCCTGGACGCGCCGCTGGCTGAGGCCTGGGAGATGCTGCTCGACGTGCCCCGCTGGGGCATGCTCTTCCCGCACGTCGACACCATCGAGCCGATGGGGGAGGGGCAGTACCTCTGGCGGATGGAGCCGCTCGGCCCGCCCGGCCGCAAGGTCCGCGTGGTGTACGCCTGCCGGTACGATTCCGACGAGGCCACGCGGACGCTCACCTGGACGCCGGTAGAGGGTGTCGGCAATGCGGCGTTCGCGGGCGCCTGCGCCATCGAGCCCGACGGCGCCGCGGCGACGGTCGGACACCTGCAACTGGACGCGACGCTCCAGATCCCGGTGCCGGGGTTCCTGTCGGCCATCGTGCACCCGGCCGTCGACCTGGAGATGACGCGGCTGACGGCGATCTTCGCCGAGCGCCTGACGGACCTGATGGGCGCGTAGGAAAAACTCCTATCTCGGTGTCCGCCGGTCACGGTCGCGGGCGCCCAACGCGTTGCCGGGCAGAGAGATAAGCAAAATGGCAGGGGCGGTGAAGGCGGCAGGGAGCGAACGAAAGGAGGATCTGGAGGGTTAGGATTGGCCTCGCCAGCACTGGGCTGGCTTCGGATCCCACCACCTTCCGTTCCCCATGACACGCTTTCCCTCCTCCTTCGTGCGAGCGACGCTCGCCGCCGCCGTCCTCGTCGTCTCTGGTTGCGACGGGTCGGACTCGTCCGCCGACGCAGATGCCACCTACCAGGGCCGCGTGACCAACGACGCCGCCACCGCGCGCCTCGCCTCCGCCGACGTGGAGGGCGCGACCGTGACCGCCGCCTCGATCTCCGCCTCGGGCCAGTCGCGGATGCTGTCGGGCTCCGCCACGACCTCCGCCAGCGGTCAGTTCTCGCTCCAGTCCGAGGGCACCACCGAGGCTGCCGTCCTGATGGCCGAGGGCACGGGCGACTTCGCCTCGTCCGTGCTGGTCGAAGCCGGAGGCGCCGCCCGCGGCACCGTCCAGACGGCCCCGATGACGGCCGAGACCGACACCGAGGCCGACGTGTTCATCGCGGCACGCCAGCGTGGCAGCCGCGCCCGCGTCGCCGACGCGGTCCTGTTCGTGACCGCTGACGTGACCACCGACGTCCGCGCGGGCCAGACGACGACCGCCCAGGTCGCCGCAGCCCTCGACGCGGCCATCGCTGCCGAGCGCCGCGCCGCCCGCGACGAGGGCGCCTCCGACGACGAGGTCGAGGAGGCGGCCGACGAGCGCGACGACGCGCATGCCGCTTTCCGCACGTCCCTCTCGGCTTCCGTCTCGGCGGAGGTCGCCACGCAGACGTTCGAGGACGCCTATGTGAACGCGTACTCCCGCGCGGGGCTCACCGCCCGGACCTCGGCACGGGCGGCTCGCGCCCGCGTGCTCGCCTCCGAGCGGTTCGCCGGCTCCCTGTCCAACCGCGCCTCCGCGTCGATCCGCGCCCAGGCACGGCTGTTCGCTGCCGTCGCCACGGCGCTGGCGGTCGAGGCTGAGTTCGAAGCCCGCGGAGCCGCCTCGGCCCGTCTGGCGACGCTCCGCGCCGCCCGCACCACGCTGGTGGCGTCGCTCCGCGCGGCCACGACCAACGTGCAGCGGAACGCGGCCGAGGCTCAGTACGCGAGCACGGTCGAGGCCGAGCTGAGCGCCGAGTCGGGCGTCAGCATGGGCCAGCTGAACTCCGCGATGTCGGCCACGACGGCAGCCAGCGCGGCGCTCACGGCGTCCGTCAACACGGCCGCTTCGGGTGAGGCGGTGGCCACGGCCGTCGCGACCTACTACACGGCCGCCCGGTCGTCGGTCGCGGCTGTCGTCTCGGCCGACCTCGCCGTCGACGTGCTGGTGCTGCTGACCGCCTTCTAGGGACCCATGTGGCCGCATCGGCCACCGAGTTCGGGCGCCCGCCTTGCCAGGGAAGCGGTGCCCGACCCCGCCGCTCTGAGACTCGATCTCGGGGCGGCGGATTTTTTTGTGCCCGCCTTGGAGAGGGAGCGCGAGCTTTCCGTCTCCCCCCTTTCCCCTGTTCATGTCGCTCCGCATCGTCCAGTTTGGTCTCGGCCCCATCGGCCAGGCCAGCGCCCGTCTCGCCCTCGATCACGGCCACGTCCTCGTTGGCGCCCTCGACCTCGACCCCGAGCGCGTCGGGCGCGACCTCGGCGAGGTCCTGGGCCGAGACCCACTCGGCGTCCCCGTCTCCGATGACATGGCTGCCCTGGCCGACTGGGCGCCCGACGTGGTCCTCCACACGACGGCCTCGTTCCTCGACCGCATCGAGGGGCAGCTGATGGCCTGCATCGGTGTCGGCGCGCATGTGGTGTCGTCCTCGGAGGAGCTGTTCTGGCCGTTCGACCGCGACCCCGGCTTTTCGGATCGCATCGACGCTGCGGCCCGTGAGGCGGGCGTGGTGGTCGTGGGCACGGGCGTCAACCCGGGCTTCGTGATGGACCTGTTCCCGGTGGTGCTGGCGGGCGTCGTGGCGCGCGTGGATCGCGTGGACGTGTCGCGCTCCGTCGACGCCGGGCGGCGGCGCGGGCCGCTGCAGAAGAAGGTCGGCGCCGGGCTCACCGAGGCGGCCTTCCGCGAGCGCGAGGCCGCGGGCGGCTTCGGCCACATCGGCATGGTCGAGTCGGCGAAGGCGCTCGCCGTCGGCATGGGCTGGCATGATGCCGAGGTGACCGAGACGTTCGGCCCGCACCTCGCCACGGCCGACCACCAGACGCCCCACGCGACCGTCGCCGCGGGCGACGTGGCGGGCATCCACCAGACGGCCACGGTCGTGGTGGACGGCGAGACCCGGGCCACGCTCACCCTCACGATGGCCGTCGGTGCGCCCGACGAGGACCGCGTCGTGATCGCGGGCGACCCGCCGATGACGGTCGTGGTCGAGGGCGGCACGTTCGGCGACACCGCGACGGTCGCGGCGGTCGTCAACACGGCGCGGCGCGTCGGTGAGTCCCGGCCCGGCCTCCGCACCATGCTGGAGATTCCCGCTGCGGCCACCGGGCGTTAGAAACGGCCCTGTGGGCCGATATGGCAGGGCCGGAGCGGTCGTGTAGAGGTGCTTTGGGCGCCCCTGCACAGATTCTGGGAGCCGATGAGGGGCCGGGGCGGACTTCGCCGCCTCGGCTCACGGACCCTCTCCCTCCCTGCCATGCGCACCGCTCTCAAGTGGGCCGGCCTCGTGGTCGCCGCCCTCATCATCGTCGTCGTCGTCGCCGGATTCGTCGCCTCCCGGGTAGGGGCCGCCAACATCGCCGCGGCCCACGCCGTCGAGGTCGAGCCGGTGGACATCCCGACCGACTCGGCCTCGGTGGCGCGCGGGGCGCACCTGGCGGGCATCTACGGGTGCCAGGACTGCCACGGGGCGGATCTCTCCGGGCAGGTCATGAGCGAGGAGGGACCGTTCCGGCTCACCGCGCCCAACCTCACCCCGGCGGGCGTCGGCGGGCAGTACGACGCCGAGACGTGGGATCGCGCCATCCGCCACGGCGTCGGGGCCGACGGGACGGCGCTGTTCGTGATGCCGTCCGGCGCCTACCACGGCATGAGCGACGCCGAGGCGGCGGCCCTCATCGCATACCTGCAGACCGTCGACCCGGTCGCCAACGACCTGCCGCCGATGGAGTACCGCTTCATGGGGCGCGTACTGGCGGCAGGGCCCCTGGGCCTGGAGAAGGGGGTCCGCACCGAGCCGACCACGGCGTCCTCGCCCGAGCCGGGCGCGACGGTCGAGTACGGGGCGTACGTCGGCGAGATGATGTGCGCGTACTGCCACGGCGAGGGGCTCGTCGGCGCCGAGGCCGATCAGCCCGGCGCGCCCTACGTCCCCGACCTCGCGCCTGCGGGCCAGTGGACGCCCGAGCAGTTCCACACCGCGCTGACGACGGGCGTCACCCCACGGGGCCACGAGATGGACCCGCAGGTGATGCCGTGGACATCGACGGCGCGCATGACGTACGAGGAGCGAGAGGGCCTCCGCCTCTACCTCGCCACGTTGGCCGACATGCGGGCCGCTAGGAGCTGAAAAGGGAGGAGAGGAGAGGGGCGGAGGCCAGAGCCATCCCGGCGGCGAGCCCCCGTCCGGTCTTCATCGGGTCTCGGGAGCGCTTCCCGGGGAAGGGACGTAGACGCCGGACTATCTTCCCCGGACGGTCCCGCCGCCCCTCTTCTAGCCGCGCTCCCCGCGCTCCTTTCCATGGCCCGAGTCGATGTTGTGATGCCCAAGATGGGCGAGAGTGTGATGGAAGGAACGGTCCTCGAATGGAAGAAGGCCGTCGGCGACACCATCGAGCAGGACGAGACGCTGCTGGAGATCTCGACCGACAAGGTCGACTCCGAGGTGCCCAGCCCCGAGGCGGGGCGCATCGTCGAGATCCTCGTCGAGGAGAACGACACCGTCGACGTAGGCACGCCCATCGCGGTCATCGAGACCGACGTGACGGCCGAGACCGCCCCGACGCCCGCGACTGCACCGCCGGCCGCCGCCGCCGAGCCGGCCTCTGAACCCGTCGCCGAGGTGACGCCTGAGGCCGAGCCCGCGGCCAAGCCTGCCGCGCCGCCCATCGAGCCCGCACCGACCTCGCAGGCGGCCTCCCCGGCCTCGAGTGGCGCTCGCACCGAGGTGGTGATGCCCAAGATGGGCGAGAGCGTGATGGAAGGAACGGTCCTCGAATGGAAGAAGGCCGTCGGCGACACCATCGAGCAGGACGAGACGCTGCTGGAGATCTCGACCGACAAGGTCGACTCCGAGGTGCCCAGCCCCGAGGCGGGGACGCTGCTGGAGATCCTCGTCGAGGAGGGTGACACGGTGGACGTGGGCACGCCCATCGCCATCATCGGCGCCGCCGGTGCCGTCGCCGAGGCGCCCGCCTCCCCGAGTGGAGACGGTGCGTCGGCTCCCGAGCCGTACGAGAAGAGCTACTCGGCCGAAGTGGGCGACACGGCTGCCGCCGCGCCCGCCGTCCAGGAGGCGGCTGGTGCCGAAGCCGCTGCCGCCGTGGTCGCCAGCCAGGACGGGCCGTCCGGTCCGATTCCGAGCCGCGACGAGGCGGGCAACGTCTACTCGCCCCTGGTCCGCTCCATCGCCGACGCCGAGGGCGTGTCGCTCGCCGAGCTGCAGTCGATCTCCGGCTCCGGCGCGGGCGGACGTGTCAACAAGGACGACGTGATGGCCTACCTGGAGACCCGTGGCCGTGCGTCGGCTCCCGCCGCTTCGCCGACTCCGGCTCCTGCCGCTGCCCCGGCCACCCCGGCGCCTGCCGCCCCGGCTCCGGCCGCTCCCGTGGCCCGTCAGGCACCCGCCGCTCCCAAGCCTGCCCCGACGCCCGCGCCCGCCTCGTCCGACTCGGCCGGGGAGCGCGTCGAGGTGGTCGAGATGGATCGCATGCGCCAGCTCATCGCCGAGCACATGCGCCGGTCGAAGGACACGAGCGCCCACGTCACCAGCTTCGCCGAGGTAGACGTGTCGGGCCTGGTCCGCCACCGCGAGGCCCACAAGGCCGACTTCCAGAAGCGCGAGGGCGTCAAGCTGACCTACACGCCGTACTTCATCGAGGCGGCCATTGAGCCGCTCCGCGACCACCCGCTGCTGAACGCCTCCGTCGAGGGCAAGCGCGTGCTCCTGAAGAAGGACTACCACATCGGCATCGCCGTCGCGCTCGGCACGAAGGGCCTGCTGGTGCCGGTCGTCCGCAACGCGGGCCAGCAGAACCTGACCGGTCTCGCCCACACCGTCGCCGACCTCGCGGTGCGGACGCGGTCCAAGAAGCTCCAGCCGGACGAACTGCAGGGTGGCACGTTCACGATCACCAACGTGGGCAGCCTCGGCAGCCTCATGGGCACGCCCATCATCAACCAGCCGCAGACGGCGATCCTGTCGCCGGGTGCCATCGTGAAGCGGCCGGTCGTGGTGGAGACCGAGGCGGGCGACGTGATCGCGATCCGCCACATGATGTACGTCTCGCTGAGCTACGACCACCGCGTCATCGACGGCTCGATGGCGGCCAGCTTCCTCGCGGCCTACCGCGAGCAGTTGGAGGCCTACACCGTCGACACCCCCCTCGCGTAGGCACCTCGCGCACGGAGCGTAGCTTGGGGGGATCCCCGCGACCCATGTCTGCGCCCGACCCGCGCCCGTCCGAACCCGCCATCCAGACCGCCGCGCGCCTCCTCGCCGAGGGGCGCCCGGAGGAGGCGGCGGCACGCCTCGCTGCCCTCGTGGCCGAGGCGCCGACGTACGCGGCGGCCCACGTCCTCCGCGCGACCGCCCTGGAGGCGGCCGGCCACATCGACGACGCACTCGTGTCGTGGGGCCGTGCGGCGGCTCTCGTCCCGCGCAGCCCGCTCGTCCACCGCGAGCGCGAGCGTCTGCTGGCTACCCACGTCGCGGGCGAAGTACCCGTCGACCTCCCGCCGCCGGTCCCCGCCGAGCCTGCGGCCCCGGAGGCGGAAGGGCCGCAGGCGGCAGCCCTGGATCCCGTCGATCTGGAGCCCGACTTCGGCATGTTCGAGGAACGGGAGGCGCTGCCCGAGACGCCCCTCCTCGACGAGGACGAGGCGGACGACCTGCCGCTTCCTCAAGAGGCCGAGGACGAGGGGGACGACGGCCCGCTGCTCGACTTCGGCGCACCGCGTGCCTCTGCCGCTCACCCGCTGGTCGATGCCGAGGCGCCGCAGGCCCTCGACGCGTCCGACCTGCTGTTCGTCGATGGCCCCGTCGTGCCGCCTCCGGCCGAGGCGCAGCCGGACCCGGAGCCGCCTGCCTCGGCGCCCGACCCGTTCGAGGGAGCTGCGCTCCACGACGAAGACGAACCGGAGGCCGCCGAGCCCCCGCTCTCGCCGCTGAGCCCCATCGCGGCCGACTGGGGCGCCGACGAGACCGACCTGGCGCCGGTGGTTCCGCCGGAAGGGGACTTGGCCCCGCTGCCTCCGCGTGCCGAGGCGCCCCCAGGCCCGGTCGCCGGGTGGGACATCCTTTCCGAGGCGGACATCCCGACGCCGCCGCCGGACCCCTTCGCCGAGCCTGACATCATCGCGCCGGAGGAGCGTGAGGAACCGGCAGAGGTCTCGGACCCCTTCGGGGACATCGATGCCATCATCGACGAGTTCGGTGCGCCGCCGTCCGCCGAGGCCCCGGCCAGCGACCTCTCCGTGGCCGACGAACTGGACGCGCTGATCGCGCAGCTCGAAGTCGCACCCCGCATCCGCCCCGACCCCGAGTACCGCGGCCCCGAGGTGTCGCTCGACGCAGGCGACGTGGACGACATGGTCTCGGAGACGCTCGCCAAGATCTACGCCGCCCAGCACCAGTACGTCGAGGCGGCGCTCGTCTACGAGAAGCTGGCCGCTCGCCAGCCCGAGGACGCCGCTGCACTGCTCGAACGGGCGGCCGAGCTCCGCCAGCGCGGCGCATGAGCAGTCTGCTCGCGCGCCTGCTCCGCCCCGGCCCGCGCCTCGTCGCCGGCCTGATGAGTGGCACCTCGCTCGATGGCGTCGACGCGGCCATCGTGCGCCTCGACGGCACTGGCACCGGCGTCCGGATCGAGACGCTCGGCTTCGTCAGCCGAGCGTACGACGCCGAGCTTCGGGCCGCGCTGGCCGCCTGTGCGGAGGTCACGACTTCCAACGTGCGTCTCGTAAGCCAGCTCCACGCCCGCCTTGGGGACGTGTTCGCCGAGGTCGCGGAGGCGGCGCTCGCGGAGGCCGGGCTCACGGCCGATGCGCTCGACCTCGTCGGGAGCCACGGCCAGACGGTCCAGCACGTGCCCGAGGCCGAGGAGGTCGCGGGCGTGCCGGTCCGCTCGACCCTCCAGATCGGGTGCCCGGCCGTCCTCGCGACCCGCCTCGGCACGCCCGTCGTCGCAGACTTTCGGGCAGGCGACGTGGCGCTCGGCGGCCAGGGCGCACCGCTCGCGCCGACCCTCGACGGGGCGCTCTTCGCCCACCCGGACGAGGCGCGGGTCCTGCTCAACCTCGGCGGCATCGCCAACCTGACCGTCCTCCCGCCCGGCGGACCGCCGCGCGCGGCCTTCGACACGGGCCCGGCCAACATGGTCCTGGACGCCCTCGCGCTCCGCCTCACCGGCACGCCCTACGACGCCGACGGCGCGCTGGCAGCCCAGGGCACCCCCGACGACGCGCTGGTCGCGGACGTGCTCGCAGCCCCCTTCTTCGCCGCCGCGCCGCCCAAGTCCACCGGACGAGAGGATTTCGGGGCGCCCTTCGTGGACTGGCTCATCGGGCGCGGCCCGAGCGCCCCGGCCGACCTGATGGCGACGGCGACGGCCGTCACGGCGCGCTCGGTCGCCGAGGCGGTCCACCGGTTCGTGGACCCGTTGCCGACGCGCGTGATCGCCAGCGGCGGCGGCGTCCACAACCCGACCCTGATGCGGATGCTGGCCGACGCACTCGGCCCGATCCCTCTGGACACGACGGCGGCCTACGGCCTCGACCCCGACGCCAAGGAGGCCGTGCTGTTCGCGCTGCTGGCCCACGAATGGGCGAACGGCGTCCGCACCGGGCTGCCCGCCGTGACGGGCGCCTCCCGCCCTGCTTTCCAGGGCTCGCTGACGCTCCCGTAGGGTGGGGTCCGGACGTCTGAGGGTGTCGGTCGCCGTGTTCTATCATGGCGGGATACCGGTTCGCTTCCAGACCTCTCCGCTTTCCCCATGCCCATCGAGATCCCCAAGCGGTCGCGCGCCGACCTGATCGAGTCGATCCAGGACTACATCCACGAGCACCTCGACGTGGAACTGGGCGTGATCGCCGCCGAGGGGATCCTCGACTACGTGCTCGCGGAGATCGGCCCCGCCGCCTACAACAAAGGGGTCCGCGACGCGCAGAGCCGGATGAACACCATCGTGGGCGACCTGGACCTGGATCTGCGCGAGCAAGAGATGGGCTACTCGCTGCGGCGCCGGGCCGAGGGGCGGGCCTGAAGGACCGCCCGGGGTGGGCGCGTGTGACATGTCAGGGGGCGGCGGCGGCCTATCGGGCACACACGCGCCCGTTGCCATGATCGCTCGCTCCCCCTTCGTCCTGCTGGCCTGCCTCCTCGCCGGATGCGGCGGCGGCTACCAGACCACGCTGCTGCCCACCGCAGAGCCCAACGAACTCGCCTACCAGTACCGCGTCGAGATCCCCGACGGCTACGAGGTCCGGTCGGTCGACTACGACGCTGCGCTGGTGGGCCTCGCCTCCGGCGACTCATCGGGCACGTCCACCTCGGTTTCCGGCCGGAGCGTGCTGTCGGTCTACGCCGTCGAGCGAGAGACCGGGGACGAAGTCGTGTTCGTCTACGACGACATCCTGGCCCGCCGGACCCCGACCGCGCTCATCTTGCTCGAACGAGCTGCCCCGGAGGCGCGGGCGGAGAGGCGCTGAAGACGGCGCGGAGGCGGCACAGCAGGCCGACGGGTACGTTCAGAGACGCCCACGACCGACGCTCCGCATGTCCGACGCTCCCGATCTCTCGCCCGACGACGCCTCCGGCGCCGCCCCCTTCACGCCCGTCTCCGAGGTCGGCGAGTTCGGCCTGATCGACCGGATGCACGCCGTCCTCGGCGACGCCGCCAGCGCGCGCGACCTGATCGCGGGCATCGGCGACGACGCCGCCGTCTACCGCGTCGGTAGCGCCGGGTCCGAGGGCCCGCGCCGCGTCCACGTGGTGACCACCGACGCGATGGTCGAGGGCGTCCACTTCGACCGGACGTACGTGCCGCTCCGCGCGCTCGGGTGGAAGGCCATCGCGACCAACGTGAGCGACGTGGCGGCGATGAACGCGCGGCCCCGCTTCGCGACGGTCGCGCTCGGACTGCCCAACAACCTGTCCGTCGAGGGCGCCGAGGCGCTCTACACCGGCATCGGGCAGGCGTGCGAGCGCTATGGCCTCGCCATCGTCGGCGGCGACGTGACGGCGTCGGCCCGGCTGACCATCACGGTGACCGTCATCGGCGAGGCCGACGAGGAGGCCGTCGTGTACCGGCGCGGCGCGCAGCCCGGCGACCTGCTCTGCGTCACCGGCGACCTCGGCAGCGCCGCGGCCGGTCTTCAGGTCCTCCTCCAGGGCAAGGAAGCGATGAAGGAGAGCACCGAGGGCGACGGCGCGGCGGCGTCGCAGCCCGATCTCGTCGAGTTCGCCTACGTCGTCGAGCGCCAGCTGATGCCACAGGCCCGGATGGACCGCGTCGAGGCATGGGCCGAGGCGGGCGTCCGCCCCACGTCGCTGATCGACGTGTCGGACGGGCTGGCCTCCGAGGTCCACCACCTCAGTCAGGCCGGGACGGTGGGCGCGGTGATCGACGGCGGGCTGCTGCCGGTTCACGTCCAGACGGCGCTCACGGCGCAGCGCTACGACCAGCGCCCGGAGGCGTTCGTGCTCTACGGTGGCGAGGACTACGAGCTGCTGTTCACGATCCCCCAGGAGGAGGCCTCCAAACTGACGGCCGATACGTACGCGGTCGTCGGGCAGGTCGTGGAGCCGGACGAGGGCGTCGTACTGCGCCTGCCGGACGGCAACCGGGTGCCGCTGCGGGCGGGCGGCTACAAGCACTACTAGGAGGGGGACCGGGTCGGGCTCACGCCACCCGACGCACGCACCTGCTTTCCATGACCCTCGCCATCCTCGGCACCGGGAGCGTCGGCTCCGCGCTCGGCCCTCGGTTCGCCGCCGTCGGTCACACCGTCGTCTACGGGTCGCGACAGCCCGACCGTGACGACGTGCGCGCCCTCGTCGCTCGTACCGGCCCCGAGGCGTCGGCCGCTCTCCCTGCCGACGCGGTCGCCGAGGCGGACGTGGTCGTGCTGGCGACGCCGTGGGAGGCCACCGAGGCGCTGGTCCGCTCGCTCGACCTCGCGGGGAAGGTGGTCCTCGACACCACCAACCCGCTCTCGTTTCCCGACCTCGGGCTCCTCGTGGAGACCTCCGTCGGAGAACTGATCCAGTCCTGGGCGCCGGATGCGCGTGTGGTCAAGGCGTTCAGCAGCGTGGGCGCCAGCGTGATGGCAGATGCCTCCTTCCCGGTGGGCGTCCGCCCCGTGATGTTCGTCGCGGGCGACGAGGGCGAGGCCAGGGCGACGGCCATCGAACTGGCCGAGGCGCTCGGGTTCGAGGGCGTCGACGCGGGCGGGATCGTCCGCTCGCGGGCGCTGGAGCAACTGGCTGTGCTGTGGATCGCGCAGTCGGGGGTCGAGGGCTGCGAGCACGCGCTCGGGATGCTCCGGCGGTAGTTCGCAGGCGAAAAAGGAGGGAGCGCCTTTACCGAAGCTTCGCCCCACTGGCGCCCCTCGTTCACGGGTGCCGGTGGGGGCGGACGGTAGCTTTCCAGCACCCTCCCCCGATACGCACGCCTCCATGGAAACCGTCACGCCTGCCGGCACCACCGGCGCCGTCCTTCAGGTCATCGGCCCCGTCGTCGACTGCGAGTTCCCCGCCGACGCCGTCCCCGAGATCTACGACGCCCTCGAGATCGCTCGCGGCGACGAGCCCACGCTGATCCTCGAGGTGCAGCAGCACCTCGGCGAGAACCGCGTCCGGACCATCTCCATGGACTCCACGGACGGCCTGACGCGCGGCACGCCGGTCGTCGGCACCGGTCGTCCGATCGCGATGCCGGTCGGCGTCGAGGTGCGTGGGCGTCTGTTCAACGTCGTCGGCGAGGCCATCGACGGGCTCCCGAAGCCGCAGGTCAGCGAGTACCGGCCGATCCACGCCGAGCCGCCGTCGTTCGACCAACTCGCGACGAGCATCGAGGTCCTGGAGACCGGCATCAAGGTCATCGACCTGATCCAGCCCTATGCCCGAGGCGGCAAGATCGGCCTCTTCGGTGGCGCGGGCGTCGGCAAGACGGTCCTCATCCAGGAGCTGATCAACAACATCGCCAAGGGCCACGACGGCTTCTCGGTGTTCGCCGGCGTCGGCGAGCGCACGCGTGAGGGCAACGACCTCATGCGCGAGATGCTCGAGTCGGGCATCATGAAGTACGGCGACGCCTTCATGCACTCGATGGAGGAGGGCGGCTGGGACCTCTCGAAGGTCGACATGGAGCTCCTCAAGGAGAGCCAGGCGGCGTTCGTGTTCGGGCAGATGAACGAGCCCCCCGGCGCCCGCGCCCGCGTGGCGCTCTCCGGCCTGACGCTCGCCGAGTACTTCCGCGATCTCGGCGGCACGGACGTGCTCTTCTTCGTCGACAACATCTTCCGCTTCACGCAGGCGGGCTCGGAGGTCTCGGCGCTCCTCGGCCGCATGCCGTCGGCGGTGGGCTACCAGCCGACGCTGGCGACCGAGATGGGCACGATGCAGGAGCGCATCACGTCCACCAAGAAGGGCGCCATCACGTCTGTCCAGGCCGTCTACGTCCCGGCGGACGACCTCACGGACCCGGCCCCGGCCACGACGTTCGCCCACCTCGACGCCACGACGACGCTCTCGCGCGGCATCGCGTCGCTGGGCATCTACCCGGCCGTCGACCCGCTCGACTCCACCTCCCGCATCCTGACGGCCGAGGTCGTCGGCGACGAGCACTACAAGGTGGCGCAGGACACGAAGATGCTCCTCCAGCGCGACAAGGAGCTGCAGGACATCATCGCGATCCTCGGCCTCGACGAGCTGTCCGACGAGGACAAGCAGGTCGTCAACCGGGCACGTCGCGTGCAGCGCTTCATGTCGCAGCCGTTCTTCGTCGCCGAGCAGTTCACCGGCACGCCGGGCAAGTACGTCAAGGTCGAGGACACCGTCCGCGGCTTCAAGATGATCCTCGACGGCGAGCTCGACCACCTGCCCGAGGGCGCGTTCCTCTACAAGGGCGCCATCGAGGAGGTCATCGAGGCTGGCGAGAAGATGCTGGCCGAGGCGTAGAGGGATGAGAGGGGGGTGGGCCCCGGGGGGATTCGGTCCCTCTGCCCATCCCTCCGTCCCGCATCCCCCATCCCTCTCTCCCCATGGCTGACTCCCTGCTCGTCGAGATCGTCTCCCCGGACCGCGCGGCCTACCGCGGCGAGGCCCGTGCCTTCCGCGCCCCCGGCGTCGAGGGTTCCTTCGAGGTCCTCCGCGGCCACGCGCCGATGCTCGCTGCCACCCAGGTGGGCACGGTCACCGTGACCACCCTCGCGGGCGAGCGCGTCTCGTTCGCGACCTCTGGCGGATTCGTCGAGGTGCTCGACAACCACGTCATCATGCTCGCCGAGACGGCCGAGCCCGCGGGCGACATCGACATCGAGCGGGCGAAGGCCGCCGAGGAGCGGGCCGCCGAGCGTCTCGCCGCGGCGCAGACGCCCGAGGAGCGCGCCGCGATGGAAGCTGAGCGTGACCGCGCCCGCAACCGCCTGCGGACCGCGATGGGCCAGGTCTAACGGCCGCCTGGCATTCGCGCAACGTTCTTGACCGCCTCTGAGGCGGTGGGTACCTTGCGGACATCGGGTTGAGCACGCCCAGCCCCGCCCTCCAGGGCGAGCTCCCCGACCTGAGCGTCCGACGGTTTTCCGTCGGGCGCTCTCTTTTTGTGCTTCTGCCCTGGGGGTGCCCTGGTCCTACTTGGCGCCTCCGACACCCGACCGAGGTCGTGTCCCCCGCTCAGAGCGGGGGCGGGTCAGCGTTCGAAGGTCAGCCGCGTGCCAGGGGACAGCGTGGGAAAGCCGAGAGGCACCGAGCCGCCGCCGCTGAAGATGAGCTCGGCGTCGGGGCGGATCACGATGTACACCATCCGGTCTCCGTCAAGGCTCTCGACACGGCCCGCGAGGTCCATGTAGACCGTGCCCTGGGCGACCGACATCGACCAGAAGATCAGGTCGAAGCCCTGGGGGCGGTCCTCGTTGAGCGAGTAGTTGCTCTCGAACGGCCCTCGCATGCGGGGGAACTGCTCATTGCCCGTCGGCAGGTCACCGTAGCCGCTGCGGTCGACGAAGCCCTCGGCGATCTCCCATCGGCCGGTCGCCGTCGCGCCGTCGATGGAGACCAGCTGCCAGTCGCCCGGCAGGTCGCAGCCGACCTCGTCGTAGAGGCAGCCTTCGCCGAACAGGTCGCAGCTGCCCAGCAGGATGGCGAGCGCCAGAAGAAGGGAGGTGCGGATCATCGGGTCAGGGTCCAGAGGGTGCGGACGGCCTCGGCGCCGTCGAAGCGGTAGAAGGACCAGACCTGCCGCGAGGCGCTGTCCTCGACGATCGTCGCCACCACGTCGTCGATGATGTTGCCTCCCGCGCCGATGAAGATGAGGCGGCTGGCGGTGCCGTCGGACGTGATGACGGAGCAGTCGCGGAAGCCGCGCGGGGCGGCCGGGTCGTAGGAGACCGCGATGCGGTCGTCCTCGCCCGCGTTTTGGAGGGTGGTCCGGTTGCACTCGATCACGCGGCCCACCTCGAAGGCGTCGACCTCGGGCGTGCCCTCAGGCGTGACCGAGCCGTCCGAGCGGATCCGTTCCATCGTGATGGTGCGCGTCCAGGTGCCGTCGAGGCGCGACATCAGCTCGGCGCCGCCGGAGCCCGTCGTCGAGAGCGTGTCGCACCCGGCGAGGAGCAGCAGGGCGAGAGGGAGGAAGAGGCATCGCATGGGCATCAGAAAAGGCGGAGTTCGACGCCGACCTGCAGGCGCGGGCCGACGTAGTCGCGATCCGAGACGGCGGCCCCGTCGTCGACCCCGCTCGGGTCGGCGACCCAGCGGTCGAAGTCGCGGGGGAGGTAGTTCTTGCCGTTGCGGCTGGCGTCGTAGTCGGTGACCGGCAGCCGGGTGTCGGAGATCTCCAGCGGGAACAGCACCCGGACCGGGATGAACAGGCGGTCGCCGAGGGCGAGCCCGCCCAGCGCGCCGACCTCGAAGTAGGGCGACGAGGCGGTGTAGACGCCGTTGAAGGCGAACTCAGAACCGAGGCTCTCCGAGCCGTCCGGGTACGTCGTGGCGACCTCGACGCGCACGCCTCGGAACATGCCACCCGCCGACGCGCCCACGACGACGGGGCCGAACTGGCCCGTCAGGTCCATCGTCACGACGTGGTCCAGCGTCCGCGACTGGACGCGGTTGCCGCGACCGTTCTCGAACGTCGACGCGACATCCGAGGTGGCCCGGCCGAGCTGGTACGTGAGGCCGAACCCGATGGAGCCGGAGGAGAGACGGCCCGTCACGCCGAGGGCAGGCGTCATCTGCTCGCCGGGGAGGAAGTCTACCGGGGCGTCCAGCGACTCGGCGAAGTAGCTGCTGTACGTCGTGCCGAGCTGGCCGAGGCGGTCGGCGTCGTAGCGGGCCTGCGAGTACGCGCCGGTCACGTACACCCCCGACGGCTGGGCGCGGGCGCCCATCGCGACGAGGAGGCCTGCGGCGAGGAGGAGGGGGAGGCGCATGGAGGAAGAGGCAGGTCTCGGAAGGTCACGCGCCGATCCGCCCCGCGCGTCCCCTCTGCCGGGGAGGCCGCGGGGTGGGAGGGCGCCTCGAAGCGCGCTATGTTCTGGCGTCTCCCCCCGACACCGCCTGTGGCCCTCTCCTACTCCGTCCGCGAAGGGCTCGCCGGGTTCCGGCGGGCCAAGCTGGCCGCCGCGACGAGCGTCGTGGCACTTGCCATCGCCCTGGTGCTCATCGGCATCTTCGCCCTGCTCGGGTGGCAGGGCCAGAACGTGGCCGAGGTGCTCCGTCAGCGCGCCTCCGAGGTCGAGATCTTCCTCGACGACGGCGCCTCGCCCGAGGTCGCCGCGCGCGTGGGCGACCGCCTGCGGAGCGTCGCCGGGGTGGACTCGGTGCGCTACGTGTCCCACGAGGAGGCGGCCGAGATCTTCAGCGAGGCCTTCGGCGAGGAGGCGGATCTGTACGACGACGCCCAGTTCCTGCCCGCCAGCTACCGCGTCCGCCTCGGGGGCGCCGCGGCCAGCCCCGACTCGCTCGCCGCGTTCGCGGAGGTGGTGGACGGGTGGACGGCGGTGGAGGAGGTGGCCTACGACCGGGCCTCGGTGGAGGCCGTCGAGCGCAACCTGCGCGTGTTCTCGGGCGTCGGGCTGGCGGTCGCGTTGCTGGTGGTGGTGGCCGCGTTGCTGCTGGTCGGCAACACGGTGCGGCTGTCGATCTACGCGCGCCGCATGCTGATCCGGACGATGAAGCTGGTGGGTGCCACGAACGCGTTCATCCGGCGGCCCTTCCTGGTGGAGGGCGTGATGCAGGGGCTCGCCGCGGGGGTGGTCGCCGGGGTCGTGCTGTGGGGGCTGTATGGTCTCTTCCTCAGCTTCATCCGCTCCGCCGACGCGGGGGCGGACGCGGTCGGCTGGCCGGGCGGGACGCCGCTGCTGGCCATCGCGGTGCTGATCGGGCTGGGCCTGCTGCTGGGCTTCGTGGCGTCCAGCATCGCGGTGCGACGTTTCATCCGGCAGGTCAACCTGAGCTGAGCGCGGGGCGCTCCGGCGTGCCCGGTGTGACGCGGCGGGCGACGGGTGCGGCTATGGGGTGTCTCCGAGGGACCGGCACCGCGTGTGCACGGCATCGGCCCTGCCTTGCGGCAAGGTCCAGATTCCCCCGACGTTCCGTCTCGCTCGCCCCCAGGCCCATGCTGATCCGTCTCGCCGCGCTGGCGCTCCTCGCCGTCGCCCCCGCGCTCGCCGCCCCCGTTCCCGTCGCGCCCGGCACCGGCGGCCTCGCGGGCCTCGTCACCGACGCCGACACGGGCGATCCGCTCATCGGGGCCAACATCTACATCCCTGCGGAGCAGCGCGGCGCGGCGACAGACATCCACGGCCGGTACCTGATCCTCGGCCTTCCGGCGGGGCGCTACGAGGTGCAGGTCTCGTACACCGGCTACGCGTTCCAGACCTACACCGAGGTGGAGGTCGTCAGCGGGCAGCGCACGACGCTGGATGCCCAACTCAGCGGCGAGTCGTTGGGCGAGGTCGTCGTGGAGTACGAGCGGCCGATGATCCAGCGGGACGCCATCGGGGCGCCGCGCGTCATGTCGGGTGCCGAGATGCGGGGCCGCCGGACGCCGGGGATCGCCGCCCAGCGGTCCGCCGCGCCCATGTCCGCGCCCGCTGCCGTGGGCGGCGTGATGCGCCAGCAGACGACGCGCCCCGGCGGGCTCTATCCGCCGCCGACCGACCGGGAGGGCTACGCCACCATTGAGGAGGCGGGCTTCAAGCGCGTCACCGATTCGCCGCTGTCGACGTTCTCCATCGACGTGGACCGTGCCAGCTACTCCAACGTCCGCCGCTTCCTGACCGATGGGCGGCTGCCGGTAGTGGACGCTGTCCGCGTGGAGGAGATGGTGAACGCGTTCGACTACGGCCTGGAAGGGCCAGGGCGCCGCGACCAGCACCCGTTCGCGGTCTCGGCGGAGATCACCGACGCACCGTGGGCGCCGCAGCACCGGCTCGCGCGGATCAGCCTCCAGGGGCGCCGCATCGACACCGAGGACCTGCCGCCGGCCAACCTCGTCTTCCTGATCGACGTGTCGGGCTCGATGAGCGCGCCGGACAAGCTGCCGCTCTTGCAGCGCGCGTTCCGCCTGCTCGTCCGCGAGATGCGGCCGCAGGACCGGATGGCGCTCGTCGTCTACGCTGGGGCGTCCGGCCTCGTGCTGCCGCCGACCGACGGGACGGAGAAGGCGCGCATCCTGGAGGCCATCGACAACCTGCGCGCGGGCGGCTCGACGGCGGGCGCGGCCGGGCTCCGGCTGGCCTACCAGACGGCGCGCGAGCACTTCGACCCGCACGCCACCAACCGGGTCATCCTCGCCACCGACGGCGATTTCAACGTGGGCGTCTCGTCGGACGCCGAGATGCAGCGGCTGGTGGAGGAGGAGCGCGAGTCGGGCGTCTTCCTGAGCGTGCTCGGCTTCGGAACGGGCAACGTGCAGGACGCCAAGATGGAGACCCTCGCCGACCACGGCAACGGCAACTACGCCTACATCGACGGCATCCGGGAGGCCGAGCGCGTGTTCGTCCGCGAGTTCGGCGGGACGCTGTTCGCCATCGCCAAGGACGTCAAGATCCAGGTCGAGTTCAACCCGGCGCAGGTGGCGGGCTACCGGCTGATCGGCTACGAGAACCGCGCGCTCGCCAACGAGGACTTCGCCGACGACCAGAAGGACGCGGGTGAGTTGGGTGCGGGCCACACGGTCACGGCGCTCTACGAGATCGTGCCGCGCGGCGTCGAGGTCCCGACGGCGGGCGTCGACGGCCTGCGGTACCAGACGACGCCCGACCTCACCGAGGCGGCCGAGAGCGGTGAGTGGCTGGCCGTCCGCCTGCGCTACAAGCCCGCCACGGGGGCGGGCACGTTCGCCGACGAGTCGGTCCGCCTCGACGTGCCGGTGGCCGGGCGCGCGGTGCCGCTGGCGCGGGCCTCCGAGGCGACGCGCTGGGCCGTGGCGGTGACGGAGGCGTCGCTGCTGCTGCGCGAGAGCGAGTACGCGCCGGGCGCCACCTGGGACGACGCGCTCGCGCTCGCTCGCGGCGCCCGCGGCGCCGACGCCCACGGGGACCGCGCCGAGTTCGTGCGCCTGATCGAAACGGCGGCGGCGCTGGCGGCGACCGAGGCGGACCGCCGCGACCGCCCGGTGGCGCTGGGAGACTGAGGCCCGGAGGACGGGGTCTGAGAGGGGAGGAGAGCGCACACCTCTCCCTCTCGCCCCACCCTCGCACACACCGCTCCGTCGGAATGTCCGTGTGACGCCCGGGGTAGACTGATGTGTCGGTGGCACGGGTTTGGATCTGGTACGTTCATGCCGACGCCTCCTCGTCCCCCCGTTCCGCTGGACCTCCGCCCCACCATCGCCCGCCCGGCCCCCGAGCGCCGCTCGCCGCCCGTCGTGGCGCCGACGCGCAACCCGTTCAAGCGCTACTGGCGGGCCGTCAGCGACGCCGATGAGTCGTGGGGGCAGCGGATCTTCGTGGCCGTCGGCGTGCCGCTGGCACTCGGCCTCGGCGCCGCCGGGCTCGCGGTGGGGGCATTTCTGATCTACGCGTGGTCCCTTCTGCCCGAGACGCCGGACGCTTATGCGTTGGCCCGTGCCACGCGGTCGCAGCCGACCATCGTCTACGACGTGCGCGGTGAGCGGCTGACCCAGTTCGAGCCCGCCTTTCGCGAGTGGGTGCCGCTGGACTCGATCCCGGTCCATCTCGTCGACGCGCTCATCGCGACCGAGGACCGGGCGTTCTACGACCACAGCGGCGTGGACCTCCGGCGGACCGTCGGCGCCATCTGGAACACCGTCCGGGGGCGGCGCGAGGGCGGTTCGACCATCACGCAGCAACTCGCGCGCAACCTCTTTCCGGAGGAGATCGGCAACGCGGGCACCGTCGAGCGGAAGACGAAGGAGGCGATGGCCGCCCGGGCCATCGAGCGCGAGAACACGAAGCGCGAGATCCTGGAGGCCTACCTCAACACCGTCCCGTTCCTCTACAACGCGCACGGCGTCGAGATGGCCGCGCGAACGTACTTCGGCACCCACGCGCCCGACCTGACGGTGACGCAGTCGGCGATGCTGGTGGCGATGCTGAAGGGGCCGAACCTGTACAACCCGGTCCGCCACCCCGAGGCGGCGACAGCCCGCCGTGACCTCGTGCTCCGGCTGATGGCGGCTCAGGGCAAGATCGACCCGGTCGCTGCCGACTCGTTCCGCGCCGAGCCGCTGGGCGTCGACCTCCAGCCGCAGCCGTCGACGTACAGCGCCGCGCCGCACTTCACCGCCGCCGTCCGCCGCGAGTTGGACGAATGGGCGACGGCACGCGGCTACGACGTCGACCGCGACGGGCTGGTCGTCCGCACGACGCTCGACCTGACCATGCAGCGCGCCGCCGAGGCGGCCGTGGCCGAGCGCGCCACCCGCCTCCAGCGCACCGCCGACGCCCAGTGGGGCCGAGGCGTCCCGCGTCGGGCCCTCGACGCGGCCCTCCGCACGACCACCGCCTACGCCCGCGCCCGCGACGCCGGGGCGGACGCCGAGGCCGCCCTCGCCACCGTGCGCGACGACGCGGCGCTGGTGGACTCCACGATCGGGGTCGTCCGTCGGGTCGAGGCTGCGCTCGTGGCCATCCAGCCTGAAACCGGTGCCGTGCGTGCCTACGTCGGCTCGCGCGACTTCGGGGTCGACGAGTACGACCACGCGGGCGTGGCGCTGCGCCAGCCGGGCTCCACGTTCAAGGCGTTCGTCTACGCGGGCGCCCTCCAGCGTGGCTACGCGCCCGAGGACACGCTGGGCGGCGGCTCCGCCGAGGTGGAACTGGACGACGGCACCACGTGGCGTCCGGCCGGTGGCTCGACGCGCGGCACCCTCGCCGACGCCCTCGCCTTCTCCAAGAACGCCGCCACGGCCCGGCTGACGCAGGAGGTGGGCGCGCACCGCGTCGCCCTCGTGGCCCGGCGCATGGGCGTCACGAGCGACCTCGACGTGGTCCCCTCCATCGGCCTCGGCACGAGCCCGGTGACCCTGCTGGAGATGGTCTCGGCCTACGGCACCATCGCCAACGACGGGCTGCGCCGCGAGCCGCGCCTCATCACGCGCATCGAGACCGCCTCGGGGACCGTGCTGGACTCGTTCGGCGGGACCGGCAACCAGGCGCTCACCCGGCGCGACGCGCGCAACCTGCTCGACATGTTGCGCGGCGTCGTCGAGCGCGGCACCGGGCGCCCGCTCCGCGAGATGGGGGCCACCGGCGACCTCGCGGGCAAGACCGGCACCACCCAGGACTACGCCGACGGCTGGTTCATCGCCATGCGGCCCGGGCTGGCCGTCGGCGCGTGGGTCGGCTTCAACGACCAGCGCGTGACCTTCCGCTCGAAGCAGACCGGCGAGGGCTCGCGGACCGCGCTGCCGGTCGTGGGCGACTTCCTGCTCCGCGTCCAGGACCGCCTGCCGGATGTGTCCTTCCCGCCGCCGCCCGGCCGCTACCAGGCTCTCGACATCGACCCCGACGGCGACTCGCTCCTGGTCGACGAGCCCAGCGTCGCGGACGTGACGCCGGACGACTACGAGTGGGCCTTCGGCGAGGACCCCTCCGACCCGGCGCCCATCGACGCGCCCGAGGTCGTCCGCCCGGTCGAGGAGAAGCCGGACCTTCGCCAGCTGCCGCCGTCGAGCCGCCGCATCGGTTGGGGCGGCGACGGCCAGCGCGCCGACCCGCCGACGGAGGCTCCCGCACCGACGCGCAACCCGAACAACCGGGGCGGGATGACGGCTGAGGAGATGATCGAGCGGGCCAAGGAGGACGGCTAGACGGGCGGGACCTTTAGCGGCGCCTCTGAGCGCCGATACCCCACCCGTCTCACTCGCCCGGTGCCGTCGTGTCGCGCTCGATCCTCCTGCCGCTCCTCGCCCTCGGCGGCATCATCCTGTACGGGACCACGCGCGCGGCAGGGCCTGCGCCCGACTTCGGCCCCGCAGAGGAGCCCTCGGCCGTGGACGGACTCGTGGTCCTCGACGAGGACCCGCCGCTGACGCGCCTGGACCCGCACCGCGACTCTCGGCAGTCCACGGCGCCCCCTCCGGCACCGCGCCTCCGGTCGGACCTCGTCGCGGAGGAGGAAACGCCGGCGTCCGTCGACAGCGCTCAGGCCGAGGCGCCCGAGACCCTCGACGAGGACCGCGAGGCCGACACCCCCTGACTGGGTCGCGTCAGTCGCCGAACACGCCGATGCCGTAGGCGCAGGGCTCGACGGCGCATGCGGCCATCCGCACGCGGAGCGAGAACGTGCCCGACCAGCGCGGCGTCACGCGTACCACCGGGACCGCATCGGTGCCCGTGTCGGAGTCGATCAGGTTGTCGTTCTCGTCGTAGAGCCAGAAGTCCAGGTCGGCGCAGTCCGTGTCGCAGGCGCCGACGATGGCGTACGAGCGGGTGGCGGTGAGGCCCACCGAGACCGTGTCCTCTCCCTCCTCGCGGAGGCGGTCGAGCCGGTAGCTGTGGGAAGGACGGAGTCCCTGGTCTCGGAGTGCGTCCCTGGCGGTGTCGAGCTGGTTGCGGACCTGAGAGGCAGGCGCCTGCGCGGCGACGGGCGAGGCGAAGAACAGGAGAGCGACCGTCAGGAGGCCGGGCAGGCGCCGGGGCATGGCATGCAGAGGAGCATCGGCATGCAGGGTAGCGCGGCCGGTACGCCGGTCCTCTACCCGATCGGGGGGAGGCCGAGGTCTCGGGCGAGGGCGTCCGCCTCGGCGTGGAGGGCGGCCAGGTCCCCGGTGTTGTCCACCACGCGGTCGGCGCGGGCGCGGGCCACGGCGGGGTCGGCCTGGTGGCGGACGCGGGCCAGGATGGCTGCCTCTGGGACCCCGTCTCGCGCCGCCGCACGCGCCACGCGGACCTCGACGGGGGCGTCCACGACCACCACGAGGTCGACGACCGACTCGCCGCCGGTCTCGACCAGCAGGGCCGCCTCGTAGACCAGCACGCGGACGCCGTCGGCACGGGCCTGCTCGACGGCCTCGGTCAGTGCCTGCCGCACGGCCGGGTGGACGATGCCGTTGAGCGCGGCCAGCTCGTCGGCGTCGGCGAACACGCGGGCGCCCAGCCCGGCACGGTTCAGCGCCCCTTCGGCGTCGAACGTCTCCGGCCCGAACCGCTCCACGAGCCGCTGGCGGACGGCCTCGTCCTCGGCCATGAGTTGCTTCGCGAGGGCGTCGGCCAGGACCACACGCGTGCCCTCGTGCGCTCCCAGCCGCGCCACGAAGGCCGACTTCCCGCTCCCGATCCCCCCGGTGACGCCGACGGTGGTCATGGATTCGGGTTCCGCTCCACCGTCAAAACGGCGCGTCGTGCGTGACGGCGACCGCGATGCGCCAGTCGTCGTCAGACGGGACGAGGGTGTAGGTGGTCGCGTAGGTCCAGCGCATGCGGCTGCCGCGCCGGCCGAGCGCCCAGTCGACGCGGGCCAGCGTGTGGGTGGGGCCGTGCTGCAGGAGCGTGATCTCGGCCACGCGGACCTTCTGCACGTCCCACGCACGGTGGAGGGCCAGCAGCGCCTCGGCGCTCCCCGCGACGGTCTCCGGCGTCAGGGCGGCCTCGGTGACGCCCTCGCGCACGAACAGGCACGGCGTGACGAAGTGCCCGGCGATGGCGGGGGCGTCGAACGCCTCGAAGGCCTCCGCGTAGCGGGCGAAGAACGGCGCGAGCATCTCAGCCTCCGTGACCTGCGCCATCTACCCGACCTCGGCGATCACCTCGATCTCGACGAGCGCGCCGACCGGGAGCGCATCCACGGCGACCGTGGAGCGGGCCGGGCGGTGGTCCCCGAAGGCCTCCGCGTAGACGGCGTTCATGGCCTTGAAGTCGTCCATGGTGTCCAGGTAGACGGTCGTCTTGACGACGTCGCCGAGGCCGACGCCCGCCGTCGCGAGCACCGCGCGGATGTTGCGGAACACCTGCTCGGTCTGGGCGGCCACGTCGTCGCCGACGAGCACGCCCTCGGTGGGGGAGAGGGCCACCTGACCGGAGCAGAACAGCAGCCCGCCGACGCGGACGGCGTGGCTGTAGGGGCCGACGGCGGCGGGGGCGCCGGGAGCGGAGACGATGTCCATGCGAGTCGAGAGCGGAGGAAGCACAGGATACCGCCGCAGGGCAGCCGGACGGGCGCCTCATCCCCGAACGTCGCGAAGCCACCGGCGGAGGCCGGGCGTCCGCAGACCCAGCCGGAGCGCGCCGTCGCGGAGGCTCGCCCACGGCTCGGGCAGCGTCACCAGTCGACCGAGGCGGACCGCCTGCCGCACCGTCGCCTCGATGTGCGGGCGCCGGATGGCCTCGTAGGGGGTCAGCGTGTCGGTCTTCCCGTGGACGGCAGCGGTGAGGGCGGGAGCCAGCACCGACAAGTCGCGCAGTCCGGCGCCGAGTCCCTGGCCGAGGAACGGCGGCATCTGGTGGGCCGCGTCGCCGGCGAGCACGAGCCGCCCCCGACTCCACGGCCGGGCGACGAGGTCGTGGAAGGTGTAGACCGCCGCGCGCTCGACCGTCACCGCGTCGGGGTCCACGAACGGCGCCAGCCGAGCGCGCACCGCCTCCGGCCGACGGGCCGCCTCGGCGTCCTCGTCAGCTGCCAGCCTGAACTCCCATCGGCGGCGTGGGTCCGCGAAGGGGACGTAGGTCGCAGGCACGGCCGGGTCCGCGATCTGGCGGAGGCGGTCCGGCAGGTCCGCTCCAGCCCCGTCGTGGAGCTGCACATCCACCACGAGCCACGTCTGGTCGAAGCCGCGTCCCTCCAGCACCGCTCCCATCGCCTCGCGGACCGTGCTGCTCGCGCCGTCGCACCCGACCACCCACGCCGCGCGGGCCTCGAATCGCCCCTCCGTGCTCGTGCCCGTCAGGACCACGCCTCCGTCCGCCTCGGCGACCTCCTCGACCGTGTGCCCGAGGCGGACGGTGACGGTCGGCAACGTCGCCAACCGCGCCCGGAGGTCCCGCTCGATGGTCGGCTGGTGGATGAGCAGGCCCACGGGGAAGCCGTCCGGCGGCGCCTCGCGTGGGCGGCCCCGCAGCAGGAGACGCCCGGTGCGGTCGACGAGGTCGAAGCCGTCCAGCGGACGCCCGGTCGCGGGCGCCCCCGCCTCGGCGAGGACACGGAGGGCATGGCCGTCGAGGTGCGCCGCGCGGGGCAGCGAGTGGGGCGCCGTGTCGCGGTCGAGCGCGACCACCCGGAGGCCGCGTCTGCCGAGCAGCGCCGCCAGCGTGGCGCCGACCGGCCCGAGGCCGACCACGGCGACGTCGTACAGGGCGGGGGAGTCGGGCGGCATCTGGGGAGAACCCTGCCGGACGCGCCCGGATTCAACAGGTCCTTTCTCCCTGATCCCCCTTCCCATGGCCGACTCCTCCGAATCCACCGTCCTCATTTCCGGTGACGCCGTCGCCCTCCGCCGCTGGACCGAAGCGGCGGGCACGACCGGTGACCCTCACACACGCCCCTACGAGACGGTCGGCACGGTCCTCGACGGGCGCCTCGAAGTCCACCTCGGGGACGACGTGACGACGTGCGCCGCGGGCGACAGCTACCGCGTCCCGGCGGACGCCCAGCGGCACTACGTCGTCCTCGAAGACCTCGTCGCCATCGAGGCGACCGCGCCGCCTGCGTCGTAGCGCGAAGCCCGCTCCGTATGCACCGAGCCCCGCCCTCCGTCATGGAAGGTGGGGCTCGCTGTCGGATGACGGCCGGCTAGAAACCGAGGATCGGCAGGGTGGGGCGAACCGCGCGCTCGTTCTGGCGCCGGGCCGCGGGCACCGGCCGTGCCGCAGCGCTCGTGCCGGAGCGGAAGCGGTACGTCAGCAGGAAGTCGACGGCCGAGATCGAACCGGGCGTCGCGAACGCGGTGCTCTCGTAGAACGAGAGGCACTCGTCCGTGCACGACAGGTCTCCGATGTCGGTCGCCACCAACTCCAGTGTGTTGCCCTCCACGGTGGTGCGGAACGTGACGACCTCCGTCTGACCTCCCTGGGTGACCGTGACGCGCACGTCGCCGTCGACCAGTGCCCAGGTGCCCGTCACGTCCTGGTCGTCGTCCGGGGTGAACGCGGTGGCGCGGAAGGTGCCGTCCTCCTCGAACGTGAACCGCACCGTTCCGTCGAAGGGCTCCTCGAAGCGTTCGACCACGGCGGGCGTGCCGGGCGTGAGCGCGAGGTCGGGGTAGCGCAGCGTGCCCGAGGCGGTGGCCGTCGCGGTGCCGCTGCTCATGGTGATGGGCGCGACGGTGAACCGGCCGCCGCTCCGCGCGATCAGCGACCGGCGCGGGGTGAAGTAGGCGTTGTAGCTCAGCCCGGCGTCCGCGTCGATCAGGCTCGCCTGGGACTCCGTGGCGGTTTCGAGGAGCACGAGCTGGACGTAGCCCGTCGTCGACAGCGGACTGGTCGACTCGACGGCGAGGTTGACGGTGCCGTCGGCGTCTGCGAACAGGTTCACCACGGAGCCGAGGCTGGCGGTGGTCGCGCCCGTGATGGCGATGGTGCCGGTCGGCTCCACGGTCCGGTCGGGGATCGTCTGGGCCGTCGAGCTGGTGACCCGGGTGTCGATCTGGGCGGCGGTCAGCGTCCAGGTGCCGACGAGGGCATCCTCGGGGGAGGAGCTGTCGCACGCAGCGACGAGGAGGAGAGCGGGGAGAAGGAGGGCGAGGCGGCGCATCGGGGTGGGATGAAAAGCGGCCGATGGTACCCCATCACTAGGCCGCCGCCTAGTGCATTCGCGTCAGCCCATCCGATTTCGCTCGCTCCCCCCGCCCCAAGGCGGGCTCGATCGGGGCGGGGTCAGTCGAGCGTCGTCAGCGTCACGTCGCCGAACTCCGTCAGCTGCGCCTCCACCACGCTCCGGTCGCCGACGACCACGATGGCCGCGTCGTCACCGCGGAGCACCTCGGCCGTCGTCCGGCGGACGTCCTCCGGCGTGACCGCGTAGACGCGCGTCGTGTACTCCTCCAGGTAGTCTCGGCCGAGGCCGTGGAGGTCCATGAACGCCAGGATGGAGGCGATGCCGCCCGGCGACGAGTTCTGGAGGACGAACGTCCCGGCGAGGTAGTTCTGGATGCCGCGCAGCTCGTCGGCCGACGGCGGCGTGGTGGCGAGGCTGTCGATTTCGTACAGGATCTCGGCGATGGCCGGGCCCGTCGAGGGCGTCTGGATGGCCGCGCTCTCGGCCCAGTAGGCGTTCCGGAAGCGCGACGACACCGACGAGCCGGGGCTGTAGGTGTAGCCCTTGTCCTCACGGATGTTGCGCGTGATGCGGGACCCGAAGGAGCCGCCCAGCAGCGCGTTCGTCACCTGCAGCGTCACGTAGTCCGGCGACGACGGGTCGAGTGCCGGGAGGCCGACGATGACGTTGGACTGCGCCGCGCCGGGCTGGTCGACGAGGATCACGCGCCGCCCCTCGGTGGCGGTCGGCGGGGTCGGGTCGGCCGGGGCCGGGCCGCCGGTCCAGTCGCCGAAGGCGGTCCGAAGAGCGCCCTCGACGGCGGCCTCGTCGAACCGGCCGACCACGTAGAGGCGCGTCCGCTGCGGGCCGACCTGGGCGTCGTAGAAGGCGCGCACGTCGTCGGCCGTGGCCGCCTCGACGTCGGCGGCGTCGGGGAGGATGACGTTGGCGTAGGGGTGCTCCCCGTAGAGCGTCCGGTAGAAGGCCGCCTGCGCGAGCGTGCCGGGCTGGGAGCGCGCCACGGCGGCGCCGCGGAGGGCGTCGCGCTGGACCCGCTCGAAGGCGTCGGCGGGGAAGGCCGGGTTGCGGAGCACGTCGCCGATGAGGCCGACGAGGGCGGGCGTGAACTCGCTCAGCACGCGGCCCGAGACGAACATCTGGTCGAGCCCGGTGCCCGCCGAGACCGAGCCGCCCATCTCGGCCGCCTCACGCGCGATGTCCTCGGAGGAGCGCGTCGCGGTGCCTTCGGTGAGGAGCCCCGACATGAGGTCGGCCCAGCCGGTCTGGTCGGCGGCCTCGTCCACGTTGCCCACGCGCACGACCGCGTAGACGGTCGCCTTGGGCAGGTCGCCGTAGGGGACGAGCGTCACGTCGACGCCGTTGTCGAGCGAGAGCGTGCGGCCCTCTGGGATGTCGAAGGTGCGCGGCGCCGCGGGCGCGGGCGGCGTGGACGGGAAGTCTTGCGCCAGGACGGCGGGCGCGAGGGCCAGCAGGGCGAGGAGGGAGAGCGAGCGAATCATCGGGGCGAGCGCAGAAGAGAGTCGAGGAGGCCTCCCTCCGCGTGCGGAGGGGAACAGGGGGAGGGCGGCCCCCCTCGGTGGCCTCGTCGGGAGACGCACCGAGGGGGGCAGGGCGGGGTCAGGAGCCGCCGCCCGCCGCCTCCAGCGTGATCACGGTTCGGTTGTCAGGGCGGAGCCACTCCTGGGCCGTCCGCCGGATGAGGCCCGGTGTGACGCGCTCGAAGCGCTCCACGAGCGTGTTGATGCGGGCGGGGTCGTCGTCGAAGAGCGCGAACGACGCCAGCAGGTCGGCGCGGCCGAAGCCGAAGGTGCCCGCGAGGGTGTCGTAGAAGTCGCTCCGGAGCTTGACCTTGGCCCGCGCCAGCACGTCCGGCTCGACGCCGGTCTCGCGCAGGCTCTCCACCTCGCGGTCGATGATCGCCAGGATGGAGTCGGGCGCGGTCTCGTCGTCGTGGATGAGCCACGACGAGAAGAGCATCGGCCCGTTGTAGTTGTACATGTTGCCCAGCGGCCAGTTGATGCCGCCCGAGACGCCCGCCGTCACGCCGGCCTCGGAGACGAGCGCCTGGTGGAGGCGGCTGTCGTCGCCTTCGAGCAGGATCTGCTGGATGAGGCCCATCGCGAAGTAGGCGTCCGTGTTGCGCGGCGGCATGTGGTAGGCGAAGGCCAGGGCCGGGCGCGTGGCGAGCGAGTCCACCTTGGAGGTCCGCTTGGCCTCGGTCTGCGCGGGCTCGCGGAGGTCCGGGATCGGCGGCACGTCGGCGCGCTCGATACCGCCGAAGTACTCCTCCACCCAGCCCATCACCTCGTCCGCGTCCACGTCGCCGACGACCACCACGACGGCGTTGTTGGGCGCGTAGAAGGTGTCGAAGAAGTCCGCCACGTCCTCCAGGGTGGCGGCCTCCAGGTCGGACAGCTCGCCGTAGAAGTTGTGGGCGTTGTACCAGTTCTCGTTGGCCGCCTGCGGCAGGTCCAGCCAGGGGAAGCCGCCGTAGGGCTGGTTGATGACGTTGACGCGGACCTCGTTGGAGACCACGCCCTGCTGGTTGACCAGATTCTCCTCGGTGATGTCGAGGCCCCGCATCCGGTCGGCCTCGGCCCACAGCATCGTCTCGACGGTGTTGGCGGGGACCACCTCGAAGTAGTTGGTGAAGTCGAACCGCGTCGAGCCGTTCAGGATGCCGCCGTTGCGCTGGACGAGCCCGATGAACTCGTTCTTGCCGAGGTTCTCGGAGCCCTGAAACATCATGTGCTCGAAGAGGTGCGCGAAGCCCGTCCGGTCGCGCGGCTCGATCCGGAAGCCGACGTTGTAGTAGACCGCCACGACGGCGGTCGGCGCGGTGTGGTCCTCGCTCACGACCACCTTGAGGCCGTTCGCCAGCGTGTCGTAGACGACCGGCACGTCGAAGCCGACCGGCCCGGCACGGCGGGCCAACTCGTCGGGGGTGAGCGGGTCGAAGGCGGGCTCGGTGGAGGCGGGCGGCGCGGGGGCGTCGAGGCGGTCGACGGACGAGCAGCCGCCGACGAGCACGACGGCGGCGAGGAGTGCGAAAGAGCGCATGGGCGGGGAGACGGCGGAGAGCGAGGTCAACGCCGCTGTACGCCGCGTCCGCGCGCGGGGTCCGTCGGTGTGCCCTGTCAGCCCTCCCCGCCTCGGGCCCGAGGCGGGGCTACCGTCCGGTCGTCGGGACGAGGGCGCCGGAGACGAGCGGCGTCTGGATGCCAATGCCGGCGACCACCTGCCCGTTGCCGAAGCCCCGGATGTCATCGCCGAACCAGTACGTCGTGATCCCGGCTTTGACGCCGTTGATCTGGACGTGCAGTCCCGCCTCAGGGCCGATGAACACCGTGTCGGTGTCGCCGAGGAGGCTCTGGCGGAGCGGGTCGAAGTCGTCGCTGACGATGTCGCCGAAGAGGGTCCGCACGGCGACCCCGGCGTCGAGCGTGACGCCGACGGTCGTGCTGCCCGCGATGGTGCCCGAGAGGAGCGTCTCGCCCAGGAGGACGCCAGCGCCGAGCGAGCCTGCCGTGAAGGGCTGCGGTGGGCCCATCGGGTCGAACAGGCCGTCCGGGCCGACGGGCACCGACCACTCGGAGGTGGACGCGCTCCCGTACAGCCGCAGGTCCAGCCCGAAGAGCACGTCGTGGAAACGGGTGTCGATGAGCCCGGCGTTGAGCGTGGAGCCGGAGGCGGGCGCGATGAGCGTCCGTGCGTAGTCGGCCTGGACGCTGTCGGCAGCACCGACGATGCTGATGAGGACCGTCGCGTCGGTACGCAGGCCGAAGGCATCGAGGGCGAGCTGAACGCCCAGCGAGCCGGTCGCGGTGGCGGCGTCGCTGCCGCCCGAGACGCCGCTGCGGAGGGCGCCGTCGGCGTAGAGGCGGGCGAAGGCGCGTGGGCTCTCGGCCGAGTCTGCCGGGCTGAGTGCTGCCGTGTAGGCCGCTTCCTCGGAGGCGGCCGGGACGAGGAGCGAGGTCAGCGTCTGCGCCGCGCCGGCGGCGGGAAGGCAGAGGACGAAGGCGACGAGGCGGAGCAGCATCGGACGGGAGGAGGCGCCCGAGCACAGTAGCGCCTCCGATCGGATCCACGATCGGAGGCGCACGATTCCGTGTCATCCCACGAGACGGGCCGCCTCGGCACCGAGGCGGGCGGGCTCAGGCGTCCGGCGGCGGCGGCGGCGTCGCCCCGAAGACGCCCCGGAGGGCGTCCACCTCACCGGCGGCCTTCCACTCGCCGAGGCGCTCGCTCCAGACGAACGTCTCGCGCGTGAGGTCGCCCGAGGCCGCCTGCTGGCGGAGCGCGTCGAGGCCGAAGGGGCCGGTCGACTGGCCGCTCTTGGATACGTGGAAGCTCACCGCGTCCGGCGGCGGGGGAGGCGCCGACGGGGCCGGGGCGGCCTGCTGAGGGGCTGCACCGCCCATCATGGCGCCGCCCATCTGGTTGGCCATCGCCAGCCCTGCGCCCAGGCCGACGCCCGCGGCGGCGGCTCCGCCTCCGGGGTTCTCGGCCGCCTTCGAGATGGCCTGCGCGGTCTGGAACTGCGTGTAGGCACCGAGGTCGCCGATGACGCCCATGCCGGTCCGCTCGTCGAGGAGCTTCTCGACCGCGGGCGGCAACGACACGTTCTCGACGAGCAGGTTCACGACCTCGATGCCGTACTCGGCCATGTCGTCGGCCATCTTCTCGGCCACGAAGCCGCCCAGCTCGTCCACGTTGGCGGCGAGGTCGAGGGCGGCCAGCTTCGCCGAGCCGAGCACGTCGGTGAAGCGCGCCACGATCAGGTTGCGGATCTGGTCCGTGATCGCGCCCGTGTCCACGTCGCCGGAGGTGCCGACGAGCGTGTCGAGGAAGGTCGCCGGGTCGCTGACCTTGAAGCCGTACGTGCCGAAGGCCCGCAGCCGCGTCGGCCCGAACTCGGGGTCACGGAGCATGATGGGGTTCTTCGTCCCCCATTTCTGGTCCACGACGCGCGTCGTGCGAATGAAGTAGACCTCGGCCTTGAAGGGGCTCTCGAAGCCGTACTTCCAGCCCTCCAGCGTGGACAGGATGGGCAGGTTGGCGGTGTCGAGCGTGTACGTGCCCGGCTCGAACACGTCGGCCAAGCGGCCCTTGTCCACGAACACGGCGGCCTGCCCCTCGCGGACGATGAGCTTGGCGCCGGACTTGATCTCGTTCTGGTGCCGGGGGAACCGCCACGCGAGCGTGTCGCGCGAGTCGTCGGTCCACTCGATGATGTCGATGAGTTCGCCGCGGAGGCGGTCCATGAGGCCCATGTCAGTGTGGGGGAGTGCGAGGGGAAGGGTACGGCAGGCGGCCCGGACCTAGCGTCCGGGGAGGCCCGTCCCGACTGCGGGCCGGGCGGTGTCTGTTCGAGCGCGCGGGGCGCCGAGTTGCGCCACGTCGCCGCGGGCGACGGCCGTGACGCGCTCGCGGACGGGCGCCAGCCACCGCCGGACGGCGTCCACGATGGCGGCCGTGTCGAGGGCGCCGCAGGTGAACACGTCGAGCGTGACCAGCCCCGCCTCGGGCCACGTGTGGACGCTCGCGTGGCTCTCGGCGAGGAGCACGACCCCCGTCACGCCGTCGGGCTCGAACTGGTGGAAGCGAGCGCCGAGGACGGTGGCGCCGGCCGCGCGGCAGGCCTCCGGCAGGCGGCGCTCCCAGGTCGCGACGCGGCGCAGCGGCTCGGGGTCGGTCACCCAGAAGTCGGCCAGCAGGTGGTGCCCGCCCGCTGGCCGGGTCCGAGGTTCGGGGTACGGGGTGCGGTTCTCAGGGGCGGCCGTGCCGTGCCCCGTACCGTGTACCTCGTACCGATCGTCGTTCACTGCCATCGCGCCCACCCCTGCTGGTAGTACCGCAGCACGACCGGGTCGTCGAGCGTGCTGACCTCGGCCGCGACGCGGTCCACGTCGCCGTCGAAGGTGCGGGCGGCACGGAAGGCGTCCGGCGAGAGCACCCGCGGCGCCACCGGGGCCGGGTCGTAGCGCTCCGGGCGGACGGCGTGCGTCGAGCCGACGAAGAAGCCCCAGTCGCCGAAGCTGGGAACGTAGACGTGGTACGGCGTCGGGTGGAGCTCGGCGGCCTCGGCCGTGGCGACGATGCTCCAGAACGCCTCCCGTGCGAACGTCGGCGAGGTGGACTGGACGGCCACCATGCCGCCGACGCCGAGGCGCTGGCGCACCTGCGCGTAGAACGAGCGGCTGTAGAGCTTGGCGAGGCTCTCGTGGTTCGGATCCGGCAGGTCGATCAGGATCACATCGAACGCTGCCTCGGTGTCGGCGATGAAGGCGCCCGCGTCCTCGTTCAGGACGGTCACGCGCGGGTCGTCCAGCGCATCGCGGTTGGCGGCGCGGAGCGCGGCGTGCGTGCGCGCGAGCGCGGTCACGGCGGGGTCGAGGTCCACCAGCGTGACGGCCTCGACGCCCGGCCACCGCAGGACCTCGCGGACCGCCAGCCCGTCGCCGCCGCCCAGCACCAGCACGGCCGCGCGGCGCGGCGCCAGCGCCATCGCGGGGTGCACCAGCGCCTCGTGGTAGCGGTGCTCGTCGACGGTCGAGAACTGGAGGCCGCCGTCGAGGAACAGCCGCACGTCTCCGCCGCGCGCCGTCAGCACGATCCGCTGGTAGGTCGACTGCTCGGCATAGACGACGGGGTCGCGGTAGAGCTTCTCCTCGAACACGTCCGCCAGCCGGTCCGCCCCGACGGCGCCTGCCGCCAGCGGGATCGCCACGACGAGCGTCGCCAGCGCCAGCCCGGCCCGCGCCCGCCCCAGCCGACGCCGGAACGCCCACAGGCACAGCCCCACCACGCCCAGGTTGACGAAGCCCGTCACGAACGCCGTCCGCACGACGCCCAGCACGGGCAGCAGCACGAACGGGAACGCGAGCGAGGCCACCAGCGCGCCGAGGTAGTCCACCGCGAGCACGTTGGCGACGGTGTCCTTGAGGTCGGCGGCGGTCACGCGCCCGCCGCCGCCGAGCAGCCGCGTCACGAGCGGGATCTCCAACCCCACCAGCACGCCGATCACCAGCACCACTGCGCCCATCGCGACGTGGAACACGGGCGTGTACGTGAACGCCGCGTACAGCACCGCCGCCGACAGCCCGCCCACCGCGCCGACGGCCAGCTCGACACCCACGAACCACGCCAGCTCGTTGCTCCGGATGTGCTGCGACGCCCACGATCCGATCCCCATCGCCGTCATGAACCCGCCGATCGTCAGCGAGAAGTGGAGCGCCGAGTTGCCCAGCAGGTAGGAGGACAGCGTCCCAACGATCAGTTCGTAGAGGATGCCGCACGTCGCCACCACCAGCACGGCGGCCAGCAGCACGCGCGTCTGGCGCCGCGACAGCCCGCCCGCCTCGGGCCGCGGCCGGGCGTGCCCGTCGCCCCTCGCAGGGGAGGGCGCGAGGTCGGGAATGGTGAGCGTGGGGAGGGTCACGGGGTACCGGGTACGAGGCACAGGGTACCCTGCACCGGGGCGCAGCCCCTACGACAGCATCACCGAGGCGATCACGATGCCGATGCCGATGAACGCGCCTGCCAGCATCACGCCGACGGCCACGTTCTGATCCTCCACCAGTTCGTGCCGCAGGTTCAGCCCCGCCACCTTGTCGAACACGACGTAGCCGAGCACGCACATCAGGATGCCGACGCCGCCATAGAGCAGCGTCGACAGGACCACCGGCAGCGACAGGTCGCTCGGCTCGGAGACGAGGACCTCGGTCTGGGCGAGCGCCGGGGCGGCCATCAGCAGGGCGACAAGGAGCGGAGAGAGTCTGTGCATGGGAGGGCAGGTTAGCGGGGGCCGGAGCGACTGAACAGGAAGAGCACGGCGCCGAGGAGCAGCGCCACGGCGAGGGCGCCCCAGAAGGGGCCCGGCACCCAAACCTCGCGGAGCGTGACCGTGAAGGGGATGATTGCGGGCTCGCTCCAAGCTGTGACGCTGCCGGGGCCGCCGCGCCACTCGCGCTCGACGAGCAGCACCACGTCGAAGGCGTCGCCGCTGCGGAGACGCTGGGAGCCCGGCGCGCGCGGGTACAGCGACGTGGCCGTGGTGGGCGTGCCCGCCGGCCCTTCGAGGGTGGGCATCGGTGTGGTCAGGATGGGCTCGCCTCCGGTGCCGACGAACGCCACGTTGGTGAAGAGCGACAGCGGTGGACCGACGGGCAACGTCGCCCGCACCTCGGCCGTGAGCGCCTTGCCGGACAGGCGGATCGGGCCGAGGGCCAGGGTGTCGTACCGAACGACGGCCTTCTCGGTGAAGTCGCTCGGCAGCACGATCGCCTCCACGTCGCTCGTAGCGCTCTCCTCGAACACGACCTTCCCCTCCATCCCCGACACCAGCCAGCCGGCGACGCCGAACAGGATCGCGGCGAGGCCGCAGAGGCGCGCCAGCCGGGCCGCCGACTGCCGCCGGGCCTTCGCGCGCTCCTCCTTCGCCTTCAGCGCGGCGACCTTGTCGTCGCGGCCGAGGGCGCTCCACACCGCCAGTGGCGTCAGCTTCGAGCCGCCGACCACCTCGACCTCGCTGGCCGTCAGCTCGGCGCTGTAGTGGACGCCCTTTCGCTTGGCCTCGCCCACCTGGAGCGTCTCGTCCAGCCGGGGCCGCCACGTCAGCTCTCCGGCCATGCCGATGATGGATGACGGGCTGACCTCCGAGAACGGGACCCGCCCGTCGGGCAGTTCGATGCCCCGGCGGCTGACTTTGGGGGTAGGGCGGATCGGCGTCTGGAGCAGGAAGCCCTCCTCGCGCGAGTAGGACAGGTAGCGGACCGCTCCGGTGTCGCTCACCAGCTGCCACTCGTCCCACTGCCAGCTCGACTCGTCGTCCCAGCCCTTGTAGCGCAGCCAGCCGGTGACGAGGTGACGCTCGCCCTCGAAGGTGCCCTCAGCGCCGGGCAGGATGTCCTGGATGGGCTTGAACTGCTTCTTGAACCGCCCGATGATCTCGGCCTGCCCGCCGGTCAGGTCGAGCACGCTACCGCAGTGCGTGCACGCCGCCGCCTTGATGCCGCGGTCCGGGTGGAGGTCGATCTGGCCGCCGCAGTTGGGGCACTGGAGGTGGTGGAGCGTCTGGGTGCGTCGCCCGGCGTCCGCCAGCCCGGTCCGCCTCGGGGGCGCGGCGGGAGCGACGTCTCCGAGGCGGGCCAGTTCGTCGGCCGCCCACCGGTTGGCTGCATTAAGGCCGACGATCCGAGTCAGGAGTCCAGCTTTCTCGGCCGGGTCCTCGGTGACGCGCGCGCGCCAGGAGAGCGCCAGCTCGTCGTCCGGCGTGTCGGCGAGGACGGCGTCGAGGAGGCGCTGCGCGGCGACGGTGTGGCCGCGGCGGGCCGCCCGGATGGCGCGGTCGAGGGGGGAGAGGTCGGGCATCACTTTCCGGAGGAGGGGCCGCCGCCCGAGACCCGGGTGCCGCGGACGCTGCGGGCCGCCGCCGCCGCCGCTGCCGCCCGAGCCCGCTCGGCCTCCTGGCGGCGGCGCTCGGCTTCCTGCTCGGCCTCGTACTGAGCGCGCTCTGCGGCCGACATCTCGCCCGCCAGGTAGCGCCGCCGCCGCTCGGCCGCCTCGGCGGCGAGCCGGTCCCGTTCGAGCTTGGCGTCATAGTTGGCCAGCGCCCGCGCCGGGGTCTGAGAGGTCGTGATCGTGCGCGCGCCGGCCCCGCTGGACGACGCGCTGACCGCCCAGAAGCCGGTCAGCGCGAGTACGACGATGACGAAGAGACGGCCCATCAGGAGAGCGAAGAAGGATTCAGAGGGTGAGGACGGACCGTCCCCGCGTGCCTCCGCAGTCGGCGCGGGTCGCGGGTCACGCTAGCCATACACCTCGGGGTCGACGACGAGAGCCTCGCGCGGGATCGCACGGCCGATGAACACCTCGATGCCGCGCTCGCCGTACTCGATCGAGACCTCGGACTCGCCCGCGGAGCCGTCGACGTACCGGATCGTCTCGCCGGGCAGCAGGCCCGCGCCGAGCTGGCCCTCGCCGCCCACGATGGTCGCCTCGCCGACCTCGTCCACGTACACGTCGAGGTCGCCCGTGCGGATGGTGTCGCCGGGGCGGACCTCCTCGAATGCGGGCGCTTCGATGCCGTCGTGCTTCTGGAGGATCGAGAACGCGCCCTCGTCCTCGACGAGCCAGGCCCGCTCGGCGCCCTCGACCTCGACGAACCACTCGGTCCAGAGGCCGCCATCGTACTCGTAGAGGAGCCGCCCGAGGACGCGGAATGCCCGCCCGCCGAGCTGGCCGGTCGCGTCCAGGTAGAGCGGGCTGGGGATCTGGACGAGCCCGGCCGTGCGACCGGTGGGGTCCAGGTGGGCGCCGTCGTACAGCGAGACGCCGCCGCAGAACTCGCACGTCACCACGGTGACGAACCGATTCTGGATGCGGAGCGGGGCGCCGCAGGTGGGGCAGTGATGCGCGTCGGCCACGGGAGGGAGAGGAGACGGTCGCAGGATACCGGGCTCGCTCTCCCCGATCAACCCGGCCGCGGCTCCGGGGGCGTCTCACTCCGCATCGGACTCCGTGCCTGCCTCAATCAAGTGCCTGTTTTGTCACGATGTCGTGTCCTGGCGGGCACAATGGGGATTGGGTCATTCCCTGGCACACATCCGGCAGAGGAGCGGTCTCTCTCTCGTCGTGTCTCCCACGTGCCTGCCCCCTCTGCCTCGGACCGCATCCCCGCCTCCGCTCTGGGCCGCACCTCCGGCGACGGCGCCCTGCTGCCGGAGCCCTCGGGCGATGGCGCGCGCCTCCCGCTGCCGGTACCGGCTCCGCCCGCCAGGCCGCCCGCCTCGGCGACGCCGTCGAGCGCCCGGATCGCCAACCTCGACCTGCTCCGCGCCGCGGCCATCCTGCTGGTGCTCGCGGACAACGCGGTCGGCGGGGGCATGGTCGATGTGGGGGAGGCAGGCAACCGGATTCTGACGACCGGCTGGGTGGGCGTGGACCTGTTCTTCGTGCTCTCGGGCTGGCTCGTGGGCGGGCTGTACTGGCGCGAGCGGAAGGAGTACGGGTCGGTCCACCTCGGGCGGTTCTGGGCGCGGCGCTGGCTGAGGACCATCCCGCCGTACCTGGTGGCGTTCGCAGTGGTCACGGCGGGCCGGGCTTTGACCGGCAAGGGCCTCCAGCCGGAGGTGTGGGGGCACTACCTGACGTTCACCCAGAACTACCTCGTCCCGCCGCCCTACTGGGCCGTGAGTTGGTCGCTGGCCGTCGAAGAACACTTCTACCTGTTCCTGCCGCTCGTGCTCGGGCTGGCACTCCGGTTCCGCCGGGGCGTGCCGCTGGCGCTCGGCGGCCTCGCGCTGGCCTCCCTCGCCGCCCGCGTCCTGACGGTCCCCGACGGGGCCTGGGAGTGGGGGCTCCAGTACACCGCGACCCACATGCGGCTCGAAGGGCTCGTGCTCGGCGTGCTGGCCGCCTACGTGTACCACCGCCACGCGGCCCTCTGGCCGACGGTGCGCCGGGTGGCGGCATGGGCGCTCGTGCCCGGCCTCCTCTTCGTGGCGTCCGTCCCGTGGCTCCCGGCGGACGTGGTCAACCGGTTCGCCTATACCGGCGTCGATCTCGCCTTCCTCGCGCTGCTCGTGACCGTGGTGCACCGCAGGCCGCTGCCGTTCGCGTCGAGCCGCGTGGTGGGCTTCGTCGCGCTCACGTCGTACAGCGTGTACATGACGCACCTGACCGTGTTCGGGCTGGTGGAGCGCTCGCCCGCGGCGGCGCTCCCGGCCTCGCTGTACGCCGCGGTGGCGCTGGCCGCGGTCTTCGCCGGGGGCGCGGTGTTCTACGCCCTCGTCGAGAAGCCGTCGCTGTGGCTCCGCCGCCGCGTCGCGCCGCGGCGGAGCGGCGAGCGGTCGCCCGCTCTCCCTGGCTAGGCGGACGGGGGCATCTCCGCCCTGGTGGACTGCTTCGCGGCGAGGCTCTTCTCGACGAACGAGATCACCGAGCCCGCCACGTCCTTGCCGGTGGAGGTCTCGATGCCCTCCAACCCGGGCGAGGAGTTGACCTCCAGCACCAGCGGTCCGCGCTCGGACTGGAGCACGTCCACGCCGCCGACCTTCAGGCCGAGCGCCTTGCACGCGGCCACCGCCGTCTTGCGCTCGGCCGGACTGATCTTGATGGTGCTCGCGCTACCGCCGCGGTGCAGGTTGCTCCGGAACTCGCCCTCGGCGCCCTGGCGCTTCATGCCCGCCACCACGCGGTCGCCCACGACGAAGAGCCGCACGTCGGCGCCGCCGGCCTCCTTGATGAACTCCTGCACGAGCAGGTAGGCCTTCATCCCGCGGAACGCCTGGATGACGCTCTCGGCCGCCTTCTTGGTCTCGCAGAGGACCACCCCGACGCCCTGGGTGCCCTCCAGCAGCTTCACGATCACCGGCGGCCCGCCGACCGAGGTGATGAGGTCCGCCGCGTCGTCGGCCTGGTGGGCGAACGCGGTGCGGGGGAGCGCGATGCCCTTCTTGGCGAGGAACTGGTGGGCCCGCAGCTTGTCGCGCGAGCGCGTGATGCCGACGGCGCTGTTGAGCGTCCACACGCCCATCGCCTCGAACTGGCGCACGATGGAGAGCCCGTAGAACGTAATCGAGGAGCCGATGCGCGGGATGATGGCGTCCGGCGGGTCGAGCCGCTCGCCGTGGTAGTGGACCTCCGGGCCGTTCGCCGTCAGGTGGGCCGTGCAGCGGAGCGTGTCGAGGACCTGGACCTCGTGCCCGCGCGCCTCGGCCGCCTCGACGAGGCGGCGGGTCGAGTACAGATCGGGGGCGCGGGAGAGGATGGCGAGGCGCATGGGGAAGCAGAAAGAGGGGGAGTCAGGGTGAGGAACGGGCAGAGGGCGGCGGTGAGGGGGCACACCCCTCTCCCGGATCTCTCTCCGTCCCCCGGCTATTCGTAGAACGCGCCGGGGTGGTCGGGGCGGCCGAGCTTGAAGGACGCGCCGGAGTCCACGAGGACGCGGCCGGACATGGCCTCGCGGCCGAGCAGCATCGGGAAGCGCATGCCGCGGCGGTCGGTGAGCGTCAGCTCGACGGGCCACTCGGGGGCGTCCGTCGCGAGCCCGAGGCGGAGCATGGCTTCCACCACGATGCGGAGTTCGACGTGGCCGCTCGACGAGGTCACCTCGCGCTCGTCCACGACGGGGGCCTCGCACATCACCTTCAGCCGACGGCCGCGGAAGAGCGGGTTGACCTCGAAGCGGACCAGCGGCTCGCCGTCGCGTTCCAGGTGCTCGATGCGGCGGGCGTGCAGCGCGGACGTCCGCGCGCCGGTGTCGATCTTGGCGCGGACGGCGGGCAGGCCCATTCCGGGGAAGGCCAGCCACTCCTGCCAGCCGACGGTGATGAGGTCGCTCATGGGTCGGGGTACGCCACGTCCTCCACCCAGGGATCCACGAGCGGCTCCGATTCGAAGGGAACGCGTCGGGTGATGGCCCACCGCTGAAGCCACGACATCCCCGCGCGCCCGGCGTACGCGTCCTCGGACTGGTAGGCGGGGTCGTCGAGAGCCTCGTCGAGCGTGACGAACCGGTATCCGCGGCGCCGGAACACCGCGATCAGGTCACCGAGGTGAGCGGCGTTGAGCGCGTTGGCGTGGACGAGCAGCACGTGGGCCATCTCGCGCCCGAACAGGTCGCGGCCGAGCGCCTCGAAGTACGCGGCCGTCGTGTCCATGTAGGCGAGGTAGGCGTCCGCGATGCGAGCCTGGAGCGCTGCGTCGCCGCTCTGGGCGGCGTTGTCGTAGGCGAAGGCGTAGAGCCACTCGCTGTTGTCGTGCGTGACCGGGGCGACGGTGTAGCCCACCGTCGGGAGCCAGGCCTCGAAGGCGCGTTTGGTCTCCAGGTCGGGACCCGCGTTGAGGTAGGGGTGACGGAAGTAGCGCGCCGAGTCGCCGCGGGCGGCGAGCAGGCGGTTGGTCACCAGGTCGCCCTGGCGGACCTGCTCCTGGAACGCGGCCAGCGGCGTGTCGAACAGCGACGGGTGGTCTCGGGTGTGGTTGCCGAGGTCGTGGCCGGCGTCCACCCAGGCCTGCAGCAGCGCCTCGCGCTCGGCCCGCTCGCCCGGCACGTCCAGCTTGCCCTCGTTGACGAACCCGATGGCCGGGACGCCCGCCTCGGCGATCTGGCGGAGGAGGTCGCGCGTGACCCGCTGCTGGTGGGCCAGGTCGCCCTGCCGCCCCCCCAGCGGCAGGTCGTCGATGGTCAGCGCGATGGTGCGCTCGACGGTCGGCACGTCCGCTTCTGCCGACGCGGCGCCCGAGGTGGGCTGCGCGCACGCGGGGGCACCGAAGAGGACGGCCAGCAGGAGGGCCACCCGCCGCGCAGAGAGGGGCCGTCCTGTCATCCTGAGCGGAGGGCGAAGCCCGGAGTCGAAGGATCTCTGATGAGACGGCCTCTCGATGAGGAGAGGAGAGCGATGGAGGGAGATCGGATGCGCCACAGATCCTTCGACTCGCTTCGCTCGCTCAGGATGACAGGCCGGGGAGGATGAAGCCGTCACGAGCCCGCCTCGGCGTCGGTGAACGCGTCGGCGCCCGCCAGCAGATAGAGGACGGCCATCCGCACGGCGACGCCGTTCGTGACCTGGTCCAGGATCACCGACCGGTCCGAGTCGACGACCTCGCCGGACAGCTCGACGCCGCGGTTGACGGGGCCGGGGTGCATCACCCACAGGTCCGGGTTGGCCTCCAGGTGCTCGGGGCGGATGCCGTACATCGTGTGGTACTCGCGCAGGCTCGGCGTCAGGCCGATCTGGCCGGTCATGCGCTCCAACTGGATGCGGAGCGCCATCGCCACGTCGCAGCCCTCCAGGGCCTCGTCCAGTCGGTCGGTGACGCGGACGTCGCGACCGTCGAGCGCGGCCTCGACCTCGACCGGCATCATCGTGCGCGGGCCGCAGAGGGTAACGCGCGCGCCGAGGGCCGTCAGGCCGTAGACGTTGGACCGGGCGACGCGGCTGTGCGCGATGTCGCCCAGGATGGTCACGTTCAGGCCGCGGAAGTCGAAGCCCTTCAGCCCGTCCAGGCCGGGCACGGCCAAGTCCGACATGGTCAGGGCGTCCAGCAGCCCCTGCGTCGGGTGCTCGTGCTGCCCGTCGCCCGCGTTCACGACGATGCCGTCGATGCAGCGCGTCAGGAAGTGTGCCGCGCCCGCCGAGCGATGGCGGATGACGGCGAGGTCCACCTTCATCGCCTCGATGTTGCGGGCGGTGTCCTTCAGCGTCTCGCCCTTGGAGACGGAGGAGTTGGACGCCGAGAAGTTCATCACGTCCGCCGAGAGCCGCTTCTCGGCCAGCTCGAAGGAGAGCCGCGTCCGGGTCGAGTTCTCGAAGAACAGGTTGCAGCACGTCACGCCGCGCAACGACGGGACGCTCTTGATGGGCCGGTTCAGGACCTCGCGGAAGGCACGCGCGGTCTGGAGGAGGAGCCGGATCTCGTCCGCGTCGAAGTCCGCCAGGCCGAGGAGGTGGCGGTGGCGCAGCTTCGCGGCGGGTTGAAGGTGCGACGTGGAACGGTCTGCGTTGGGATCGGGCGCGGGACTCATGGGCATCACGTTCAACCTTCCACGTTCTCACGTTTCACCAACCACACGCCGTCCTCGCCGTCCTCCTCGTCCAGGCGCACGCGGACCAGCTCGCCCGGCGCGGTGGGCACGTTCAGGCCGACGTAGTCCGGGGCGACAGGCAACTCGCGCAGGCCGCGGTCCACGAACGCCAGCAGGCGGACGCTCGCGGGGCGGCCCATGTCGATGAGGGCGTCCAGCGCGGCGCGCGTGGTGCGGCCGGTGTACACGACGTCGTCCACGAGGACGACGCGGCGGCCGTCGAGCGAGAACGGGATGTCGGTCGGCTGGACGAGCGGCGTCGGGCGGCCCGTCCCAAGCCCGACGTCGTCGCGGTAGAACGTCGCGTCGAGCACGCCGAACGGCAGGCGGACGCCCTCGATGGTCTCGATCCGGTCGCGCAGGCGGCGCGCGATGTGCACCCCGCGCGTCTGCATGCCGACGAGCGCGAGGCGATCGGCCGGGGCGGCCTCGTCGTCCAGTTCCTCGACGATCTGGCGGGCCAGACGGTCGAGGGTCCGCGCCATGTCGGCGGCGTCGAGCAGGTGGGCCTTGACGGGGTCCTGAGGCGGCATGCCCGAAGCTACCGCCGGTCTCGGGGCCAGGGGCGGGTGGCGACCGCCTCCGCCTCGGCGCCGAGGCGGGGCCAGCCACGCTCCCGGCCCCTCGCGGAGGCTCCCCACTCCCTCGACAGGGCTCCCCACTCCCTCGACAGGGCTCCCCATCGCTTCGGCGAGGCTCCCCATCGCTTCG
>NZ_MVOI01000006.1:393324-451978 GCF_002283555.1 Rubrivirga sp. SAORIC476
GCGAGGCTCCCCATCGCTTCGGCGAGGCTCACCACCGCTTCGGCGAGGCTCCCCATCGCTTCGGCGAGGCTCACCACCGCTCCGACGAGGCTTCCAGCCACTCAGACGAGGCTACCAACTCCTTCACAATCCGTCCCCGCCCGCCTCGGCCCCGAGGCGGGCAGCGTCAGGCCGCCGTCTCCGTCGAGGTCGGCAGGGTGGCCTTCCGAGGAAGCCGCGCCGGGATCGCGACGCGCTTGGCGAGGTCCCGCGCGACGGGCACCGACACCTCCTCGTCCTCAGGACGCCACGTGTGCAAGAGATCCAGCACCCCGTCGCAGGTGTCGTGCTCCATGAGCCGCATCCGGAGCTGGCTCGCGCCGCGGTGCCCCTTGAAGTAGCCGCCGTACATCCGGCGCATCTCCAACACGCCCTTGCGCTCGCCGAGCCACGCCGCCTTCAGCGTCACGTGCTCGGCCACGACCGCCACACGCTCCTCCCACGACGGCGGGTCCGGCACCTCGCCCGTCTCCAGCAGCGCCTTCGCGTCGCGGAAGATCCAGGGGTTGCCGATGGCGCCGCGCCCGATCATGACGGCGTCGGCCGCGCCCTGCTCGAACATCGCGCGCACCTTCTCCGGCGTCGTCGCGTCGCCGTTGCCGATGAGCGGGATGTCGCGGAGGGCGGCCTTGATCTTGGGGAACCACGCCCAGCGCGCCTCGCCGCGGTACATCTGGGCCCGCGTCCGCGCGTGGACGGCGAGGGCGGCCACGCCGGTCGCCTCCAGCATCCGCGCCACCTCCTCGATCCGGATCGACTCGTCGTTCCAGCCCAGCCGCGTCTTGACGGTCACCGGCCGCGTGGCCTCCTCGATGACGGCCGCCGTGATGGCCTCCATCTTGTCGAGGTTGCGGAGGATGCCCGCCCCGCCGTCCTTGCAGACGACCTTCTTGACCGGGCACCCGAAGTTGATGTCGATCAGCGTCGGGTCCTGGGCGTCGGCGATCCGGGCCGCCTCGCGCACCTGGTCGATCTCGCCGCCGAAGATCTGGATGCCGACCGGCCGCTCCTCTTCGTAGAACTCCAGCTTCTGCACCGAGCCCTGCGCGCCGTACGCCAGCCCGCCCGCCGAGATGAACTCGGTGTACAGCAGGTCCGCCCCGTACCGCTTGCACAGGATGCGGAAGGGGGGATCCGACACGTCCTCCATCGGGGCGAGGAGGAGCGGACGGGGGCCGAGGTCGATGTCTGCGATGCGCATGCGGGCAACCTACGGGATGGGCCCGGCCGCTCCAGCGCGCGCGACCCGTTTTGCGGGTTTCTTCGGACGCCTCGGCGGCTCCGGGGCCTCCGCCGAACCGCGCCCCCGCCCACGCAACTCGCAAAACCCTCTGCCCGTAGGGCGCCCCAGACTCCTCCCGAACACCATGACGCTCGTCCTCGCCGCGACCCTGGCCGCCACCCTCGCAGGGCTCGCCAAGACGCTCCTCCTCACGCTGATCGCGGTCCTCAACGGCGTCCTCGCGCTGCTGGCCGCCCTGGCGACGTGGAAGACGTACCTCGCCATCGGCACGAAGGTGTTCCTGATCGTGCTGTTCTGCATCCCGGTCGTCGGCCTGCTGGTGTTCCTCGTGTGGGGCCAGCGCGTCGTCCGCGACAACCAGCGCTAGCCAGACGACGCCGCCGCCAGCGCTCGCCCTTCCCCTCGCTCCCCCCGACCTGCCATGGACCGCCTCCGCACTCTCCCCGTCCTCGCCCTCGGCGCGTTTGCGCTGCTGCTCTCCGGTTGTGGGGATGGCAACGCCTTCCACCTCATCTCCACCGGCTACGGCAGCTTCTGCGGGCTCATCCACATCGTGTTCGTCGTGGTGGCCCTCGTCAAGATCGCCAACAGCAACGCCGACACCGGCTCGAAGCTGCTCTGGGCCGCCGCCGTGTTCTTCTTCCCCTTCCTCGGGCTGATCGCCTGGTGGATCTGGGGCCCGAAGAGCTGACGCGACCGACACGCCGGGCGTCGACCGCCCGGGTGACGCGTGGGGCGTAGACCGTGGGACCTCTGAGCGATCCGCTCGGCCCGCGCTCTACGCCCCACGTCGGTCAGGTCACCTTCCGCAGGTCCGGACCGGTCAGAGGCCGTCACTCCGCCGCGACCGCACGCGGACCCGGGATGATGTCCATCCGGGTGGCGATGGCGACGGCCTCCAGCCCCGACGAGGTGTGCAGCTTCGCATAGAGGTTGCGCACGTGCGTGTCGACGGTGTGCGGGCTGATGAACAACTCCTCGGCGATGCGCTTCTGGCTGAAGCCCCGAGCCATCAGGCGGATGACCTCTTCTTCCCGAGCGGTGAGGGGCGAGGGCGCGGCGGGGGCGAAGAAGGCCCCCAGGTGCCTGGCCACGCCGGGCGAGAAGCCCATGCCGCCGCGCGCGGTCTGCCGCACGGCCAACTCCAGAGCGTCCACGATCCGGTCTTTGAGGACGTACCCCGATGCGCCCGCCCGGAGGGCGGCGAACACGGTGTCCGGGTCGTCGATGTTGGTCAGGACCAGCACCGGGACGGTCTTCGCCGTGGCTCGGAAGCGCCGGGTCGCCTCGATCCCGTCGACGCCCGGCAGGCGGATGTCCATGACGACCAGGTCGGGTAGCCCTCCTCCAGAGAGGCTCAGAAGCCGGTCGTTCAGCGCGGCGTAGGACGAGAACGTCTCGCCGAGCCGCAGGTCGTCGGTGCTGGCGACGAGGCGGGCGAACGCATCCTGGTAGGCGGGCTCGTCCTCGACGAGCCAGAGGGTGAGCACCGGGGGCGCCATGTCAGAAGGGGCCATGACCGAAGAGGAAGAAAGGAAGGCCGGTAGCCATCAAGATGGCGGCCGAGACGGCGCGGCGCCATCGCGCGACTGCGGGGTCCGAGCGTCGGCCTGGAGCCGGTGCGTGGGCATCCAGAGGGTGTGCCGGGTGCCCGCGCCGGGCCGTGCCGTGGTGGTCAGCGTGCCGCCGAGGGCGCTCGCTCGGGCGCGCATGCTCGTGAGGCCGTGCCCGCCGGTCGCCTCGGCGGCCGTGAGGTCGAAGCCGCGCCCGTCATCCTCGACGGTGAAGGCGAGCCCGTCCGCCTCGGAGACGACAGCGATGCGGACGCGCGTCGCGCAGGCGTGCTTCTGGATGTTGTGGAGCGCCTCGTTGTGGAAGAGGAGCAGGTGCCGCCGAGCCGTCATCGAGAGGGGCCGGGGGGCGAGGTCGGGAGCGGCGTCCAGCGTGAGGTCGGCCTCGGGGAGGAGGTCGAACGCCACCTGCCGGATGCGCTGGAGGAGGGCCGAGAGGGTGTCGTGGCGGCCATCCACCACCCAGACCATGTCCCGCACGTCGGCGGCGAGCGCCTGGGCCTGCCGGCCATGGGCCGAGAGGCGCTCCGCGAGCCCCTCGGGCGCGTCCCGGCTCGTGAGCTGGAGCTGGACGGCGAGCCCGCTGACGCGGCTCCCGATGTCGTCGTGGAGGTCGTCCGCGATGCGCTGGCGGGTGCGCGCGAGGGCGAGCACGTGACCGAGGCGGACCCGGTGGGCCGCATAGGCGGCGAGGGCCACTCCCAGCACGACGAGCCCGAGGAACCAGCCTCGTTGCCAGATGGGGGCGAGGACTCGGACGTCGGCCCGCGCGACCCGGCGGCTCGGAACGCCCAGGCTGTTGATGGCGCGGATCTGGACGGCATGGCGGCCCGGGCGGAGCCCCGTCAGTTCCAGCCGCCCGTCGGCATCGACCGGGGCCCACGTGGTGTCTGCGCCGAGCCGGTAGGCATACCGGAGGCCTTCGGGGTCGACGTAGTCCAGGCCGACCACCTGGAGCGAGATCCGCCGCGTGCCCACCGGCGCCTCGACATCGGTGGAGCGGACCGTCCCCACCGTGCGCGCGACCCCGTCCACCTCGACGGCGGTGAACGCGACCGGCGGCGGCGGGCGCGAACGCGGAAACCGGGACGGCACCACGCCCACGACCCCGTCGCGCGTGCCGAACCACAGCGTGCCCTCGGCCGCGGTACAGGGGCCCGCGGTGAAGGCCTGCACAGGGAGCCCGTTGGGTCCGGCGTACGACGCGACCCGCCCGGTCTCGGCGTCGACGCGGGCGAGGCCGTCGCCGGTGCCCGCCCAGGCGTATCGCGCGTCCTCCGCGAGCACGCACTCGACGCTCGCGTGGGGGAGGCCCTCCGCGAGGCCCACCCAGGTGGGGACGGCCCCGTCGCCGACACGGGCGAGGCCGTTCGAGGTCCCGACCCAGGCTGCGCCATCGGTCGTCGGTGCGATCGAGGTCACCCAGGTCCGCGCCAGAGCGGGGTCTTCCGGTCCCAGCGGGGACGCCACGCCGTCGCGGATCCGGACCCCGCCTCGGTCCGTGGTGCCGACCCAGAGGCTGCCATCCGTACCGGGACGGAGCGTGTAGACGGCGTCCGTGGGGAGGCCCCCCGAGGTGGAGGCGTCGAGGCAACGGTCCAGGGTGCGGAGGTTCGTCGACGCGCAGGCGCCCGCGTTCGAGAGCCCGATCCACAGGGTACCGGCCGCATCGGTCGCGAGGGCGTGGACGAGGGGGCTGGGAAGATCCTCGAACGCCCGGACGGGCCTTCCGCCCTGGGCCTCCCGGCGCCAGACGCCGTCGGTTTCGGTGCCGATCCAGAGGGTGCCATCGGCCGCCTCTACGACGGCGCGCACCATCATGGTCTCGGTGCCAGGGACGAGCGACCAGGCGCGCGATGTCCGCTCGGTGTCGGCGGTGTAGAGGCCCGCCAGCGTCCCGACCCAGAGGCCGCCCGTGGCACGTGGGGCCAGCGCCATGACGAGGCCGTCGCGCCCCGGCGGCGGGCGCAGGTGGAGGAAGGGCGACGGCGGACGGAGGCGGGCGAGGCCGTCCCACGTGGCCACCCACGTCCCCACATCGGCGTCGTGGTAAACGTCGATGACGGTCACGTTCGGCAGGCCATCGGTTCGTCCCGGGGTGGGAAGAAAGGTCCGCTCGACGGTCCCTGTCGCCTCCTCCACCTGCAGAAGGCCGCCGTCCCAGGTCCCGATCCAGAGGGTGCCGGGCGTCGCCTCCTCGACGGCGACGACGCGGTCATTCCCGGGTGGCAGCGGGACGCGCTGACTTCGCCCGTCGGGCTCGATGTGCCAGAGCCCTGCACCGTACGACCCGACCCAGGTGGAGCCGTCGGCGCGAGGCAGGAGGGCGAACGCGTCTGGAAGGTCCTCGGCCGTGACGAGCCTCCGGAAAGCACCGCCCCGCGGCGCACGGCGCCAGAGCCCGGTCTGGGTGCTCGCCCAGATCGCCCCGTCCGGCCCGACGCGGACTCCGTCGATGCCAGCCGTCGAGTCGGCGTCGGTGCCCAGGCGGTAGCGGCGCGAAGCACCGGAGCCTGGGGCCCACCTGACCAGCCCTCGCTCGGTCCCGACCCACAAGTGGCCCGCTTCGTCGTGGTCGACGCCCCGGATCGACACGCCACGGAGCGACGGCGGGGCCGCGTCGACGAACGCCCCCGTCTCTGGCTCGATCGACTGGAGCCCGTCGCCCGTGCCGACCCAGAGGCGTCCGTGCGGCCCCAGGTGCAGCCCGTCCGGGTTGACTACATCGTCTCGGAGCGAGGTGGGAAGGTCCGGGTCGTGCCGGAAGCACTCGAAGGCGAGCCCGTCCAGGCGACAGAGGCCGCTCAGGGTGCCTACCCAGACGAACCCGAGCGCGTCCCGCTCGATGGCCGTGACCTGTGCCGACGGAAGACCGGCCTCGGTCCCGTACCGCGTGAAGGTCTGGGCATCGAGCGGTCCCGCGAGGACAGCGATCAGCAGGCCGACTCGCAGAAGGTCCAGTACGGAGTCGCGCAAAGAAAACAGGACGGAAGGGCCCCGAAGCTAACCGGTCGGGTCGGCGGGAGCTTTCTGGGCGGATCCTCCCGTCCCACGTCCTGCAGCACGGTTCGCGGTCGAGGGCGCGGGGGATAGACGAGGGAAACCGGAAGGAGGATGTCTATCCTCCTGGCGTCCTCTCCCGTGGGAAAACAGGAGCGGCGGACCGGATTCGGTGTACTCGGGTCGGCCTCAGGTCGTGAGTTCGAGGGCGTCAGCGGCCTCCCAGGCTGAGGAGCAGGTCTGCCACCCCGTTGCCGTCGCAACGTCCCGGACGCGTGCCCCGCCGAGTCGGCGCCAGAAGTGAACCAGGCCGGGGACCACCACGCGGGCCGTCGGCACGCCGACGTGCGGGTGCGTCTGGTCGATCAGGTACGCGGAGAGTCCTGCTGCCGCAAGACGGGCCACGACTGCGTCGAGGTCGTCGCGGAGGTCGCCCGTGGTGAGGTCGGGGAGCGCGCCGAGGTCGATCCGCGGGAGGCCGGGGTGGGGGAGGAGGAACGGGTGATCGTCCAGGCAGACAGTCTCGGCCCAGTCGAACGCGCTGCCGGGTCCGTCCGGATGGTCGGTCTCGACCGCCATCAGGTGCATCTCCTGAAGGGCCTTCTCCGCAGCGGTGCGCGGGGAGAGGTGCGCCCCGAAGCCGAGCGCGACGCCGTGAGGCGCATCGGGCCGGACGGAGACCGCGACGAAGGTGGCGAGTCCGATCTCCGTGCTCACATCCAGGATCTCGACCGCCCGGCCTCGGCGCCGGGTGGCGGCCAGGAGCGACTGCGCGAGTGGGGAGTCGATGGATGCCGCGTCGAGGGCCGGGCGCTGGCTCCTGGAGCGGTGCCACAGGGCGACGCTGTCCCGTTCGACGAGTTCGACGGCGCCGTAGAGCGCGGCCTCCTCCAGGCAGGACCCCGACGCACAGCCGTTGCTGTCGGCGTAGGCGTACGTCGGCTGGTCGGCGAAGGGATACGCGTAAAAGGCGAGGCCGCAGGGGACCCACCGGAAAGCGCCGGGCTCGGCGAGGCTCCAGGCCTGCACCCAGTGCGTCGGCCGGGCAGGATCGAAGCGCTCGGGGACGCGGAGGAACGGGTGGGCGGTGCGGTTCCACGCGTCCCGCGTCTCGAACTGAGCGTCGCTGAATTGGAGGACGGCGTTCGGGACGACGGCGTCTTCCCCAAGCGCACCGGCATGCGCGAACCGGAAGCCGTCGGCGCCCGGGAAGAAACCGGACGCTCGCTCGATGCCTTCGAACACCGCGGCCACGGTCGCCTCCGCCGGCGAGCCTCCGGAGCCGCCCGCGGTGAGCCCGGTCGTGGCGCGGATGGCGGTCAGCGAGGGCCGGGCGAGCGGGGCCGCGTGCCGGACCCGGCGGACGTGGAGCGGCGCGTAGGCCTCCGGCGGAAGCGTCCGAGATCCGGCGGGCAGGTCGCGGACCACGCCTCCGATGGCGTGCTGGAGGTCGCTGGCGAGGGATCGTGCCCAGGCGAGAGGCCGCCAGCGGTGGGAGCCCGGCGCCTTGGGCCTCGGGACGAGCACCGGCGGGCGGGGAGGCGCTCCTGCCCTCCCGCACGCCGGGCAGGCCGGGCGCCGCTGAACGAGGCAGGGGCGCGTCGGTGGGGTCGGCACGCTCGGGAGAGGCTGGAGGAGCGCATGCGGAACGTCCCAGGCACGGGTCGCGAGTCCGATGGCGACCCGTTCGGCGATGGCGTCGGGCGACAGGACGGGAGCCGGGAGGGCCGCCTCGGCGAGGTCGGCGGTGCGGTCCGACCGGAGGAGGTGGGCGCGCAGACAGGCGAGGCACGCCGTGCGGCCGGGCTCCAGCCAGACCTCGAACGGCGAGACCCTGGCGGTCTGGATCGCCACGGTGGGGCCGGGCGAGGGCGAGGCAGAACGGAGGGTGAGGGCGAGATCGGGCGCGGCGAGCACGGTGAGCGTGGCCCGCGAGGGGGAGTCCGCCACCCGAAGCCCCAGCGCGAGGAATGCCGTGTTCAGGGAGGGGCAGCGAGGCGTCGCCTCGTGAAGGGCGAGCGGCGTGTCGATCGCGCGGCGGGCCTGCTCCAGCGGCACGCCGAGGCGGAGCCAGCGGCGGGCCACCGACGGGGCGAGGCCAGCCGGGAGGCGCAGGGCGAGGCCGGATCGGGAGAGACGGCGGAGCACGCGTCGGGTGGTGCGGCTCCGAGGGGATGGCGCCCCCTCCACGAGAGACAGGAGGACGGAAGCGGTGGGGTCGGTGTAGATGGTGGACTCGTGGTCGGTGTCCAGCACCTCCACGCAGTGGTCGGGCAGCGAGCGGAGACGGTGCGCCGGTGACAGCATCCAACGGGTAGAGAGAGGCATGAGCGGGTCCGGGGGAGACAGAGGAGACCCGGGCGCGTTGGCGCACCCGGGCCCTGGGAGGTGCTACGCGGTGTAGCCTGGGATCTGGCACGTCCAGGTACACGTCGTGCGCGTCTCGGCCGGTTCGATGGTGCGCGAGGAGCACACCACGTCTGTGGTGTGCGGTGCACGCCGAGGCTCGGCAGTCAGGAGGGCGGCCACGGCCGCGGTGAGAGACAGGAACAGAGACATGGTGAGGGTGGCTGGTGAGTACAGGTGAGTCGGGCCATGCCCTGGTATCCAGGGCCCGTGTTGGCCGACCCGCACTGCGCACGGCCCGGCGTGGGTCGGGATCTGTGCCGGGAAGTCCCGAGCCTCTCCGGGTCTCGCTCACCCGAGGGGAGCCGTTCTGCAGGGCGCCACCGCGCCTCCAAACAATGAGCCCTCCTCCGTGCCACCACGCACGGGGGAGGGCTCGGGACGGGGTACAGCGCCCGCCCACTGCGAACTCATCGGGGGGACGCTGACGTCGCCAGCCAGAGGCGGAGACATCGGACGCCCCCGGACACGGAGGATGCAGTGAGCGCAGCCTACCCGGGGGCCGGGCAGGAGCGGTATCCCGTCATTCCGCCAATCCGCCTCTCCGTGGGGACGCCTGTAGGCGGCTGGTCGCGGCTACGGCTGCGTGCTATCGGGCAGCCACTCCCGCCTCGGGCAGGTCGCGGGCACACCGGAAGCCGACATGCGCGAACGACGACTCCGGGGTCGCGTGGCTCCGGGCGCTGACGCGGTAGCCGTGGCAGTACGACGGGTGGCAGAGGAACGAGCCGCCTCGCTGGACGCGCTCCGGCTCGCCCGCGGTGCTCGCCATGCCGAGGCTGACGCCGCCGTCGGGGCCGAGCGGGTAGGGCTGGTACCAGGAGGCCGTCCACTCCCAGACGTTGCCGCCCAGGTCGGTCAGGCCGAGGGGCGTCGCGCCGAAGGCGCCGACCGGGCTGGTGCCATCGCGGTATCCGTCAGATCCGTCATCGCCGGCAGGGAAGGAGCCGGTCCAGGTGTTGGCGCGGGCCCGGCCGCCCTCGTCGAGGGCGTCGCCCCATGCGTAGGGGCTGCGGTCGTCGCCCGCGCCGCGTGCGGCGTGCTCCCACTCGACCTCGGTGGGCAGGCGCCCGCCGTCCCACGTGCAGAACGCGACCGCGTCCGTCCACGAGACCTGCGTGACGGGGTGGTCGTCGGGCGCCTCGGGACCCTCCGGGCCGCGAGGCTGGCGCCACGTCGCGCCGGGCACGAGGCCCCAGGAGCCCTGCGTCTGGTCCATCACCGCGCCATCGCCGAAGGCCTCGGCCTGTGTGTCGAAGCCCGTCGCCTCGACGAAGGCGCGAAAGCGGGCGACGGTGACGGGCGAGCGGTCCAGCAGGAAGGGCGAGACCTCGGCCGCGAAGACGGGCTTCTCGTGCGGCATCCCGCCCTCGCCCGGCAGCACCCCGATGCGCGTCGTCCCGCCCGGCACGTAAGCCATCCCCTCGGGCACGGTCACGCCATCCGGGACGGTCAGGTCGACGACAACCGTGTCGGCGGCGGCGGGTGTCGGCGCCTCGGTGGGCGCGTCGGCGCAGGCGCCGAGGCCGAGGCCGAGGACGAGCAGAAGAGCGAGGCGGTGTGACACGACGGGGGAACGGGGGAGGCCCGAAGATCGCACGCGCAAGCGTCCGGTCTCCAGTTTCCGCTGGCTCGCGCCCGGTTGCGTGTGCAGCTTCGTCCCGCCATGCCCCCACCGAACGGTTCTCCTGCATCCCGAGCGTCGCCGTCGGCGAGCCGGCCGTCAGGGCCCAGAGGTCGGAAAATCATCCACGTCGACATGGACGCGTTTTTCGCGTCGGTGGCGCAGCGCGACGACCCGTCGCTACGCGGCCTCCCGGTCGTCGTCGGCGGGCGGAGCGGGCGGGGTGTGGTCGCGGCGGCCAGCTACGAGGCTCGCGTGTTCGGCATCCACAGCGCCATGCCGATGATGCACGCGCGGCGCCGCTGCCCGGACCTCGTCATCGTGCCGCCGGACGGCGCGGCGTACCGCGAGGCGAGCGAGCAGGTCCGCGCCATCTTCGACCGCTACGCCGAACTGGTGGAGCCGCTGTCCATCGACGAGGCCTACCTGGACGTGACCGAGCCGCTGACGGGCCCGGCCTCGGGGACGCTTGTGGCGCAGGCCATCCGCGCCGAGATCGTCCAGGCGACGGGGCTGACGTCCAGCGCGGGCGTCTCGTTCGGGAAGTTCCTCGCCAAGACCGCCTCGGGGATGGCCAAGCCCGACGGCCTCCGCGTCATCACGCCCGAGGAGGCGCCCGGCGTGCTGGCCGACCTCGCCGTCGAGGACTTCCACGGCGTCGGCCCGGCGACGGCGCGTCGGCTCCGTGCCCTCGGCATCGAGACCGGCGCCGACCTGCAGGCGCGCTCCGAGGACGAAATGCGCGAGGCGCTCGGCAAGGTCGGCGGGTGGCTCGCGCGCGTCGTCCGCTGCCAGGACGACCGGCCGGTGCGCCCGCACCGCGTCCGCAAGTCGGTCGGCACCGAGCGGACGTTCCGGCGCGACGTGCGCGGCGCGGAGGCTCTCGCCGAGAAGCTGGTGCCCATCGCGGAGGAACTGGCTCGCCGCCTCGCGCGCCACCGCCTCGCCGGGCGGACGGTCACGCTCAAGCTCAAGAGCGCCGACTTCCAGATCACGCAGCGCAGCGCCACGCTTCCTGGCCCCGTCGCCACCGAGGCGGAGTTGATGGGCGTCGGCCTGGCGCTGCTTCACCGGCCCGCGCCCCCGAAGGGCGCCCTTCGTCTCGTCGGGCTCACCATTTCGGCGCTGGTGCCCGCCGACGGCGGGCGGCAGCTCGTCTTTCCATTCGCCCTGCCCGGCGCCTGACGCCGTTACCAGAGGAAGGGCGATTCCACCGTCACCTCCGCCTCGGGGGCCCGGCGGACCGGGACCGGCGGCCCGTCCGGGCGCTCGTACGCGATCCGCCCGGTCGCCAGCGCGTCGAGGAAGAAGTCGGCGACGCTGGCGGAGTCTTGGGCGACGAACGTGGGCGGCGGCTCGCCCGCGAGGGGCGTCAGCCAGAACGTGTCCGCGATCAGGTCGACGGTGGCGGTCTCGCCCGGCGGGATAGCCAGCGAGTCGGGCGGTCCGGCACGGCGGACGTAGAACGGGATCGTGGTGTCGGCCGTGACGAGGACGAAGCGCCCGCCCGGCCCGGCGCCCTCGATGTGCCCGTCGCGGAGGTTTTCGCCGCCGCGGACGACGACGAACGGCCGGTCGGTCTCGTTCTCGATCACAGCGCGGACCTCGACGGTCCGGAACGGCATGTGGAGCAGCAGTTCCCGCTCCGGGGCATACGCGACCACAGTCGCCTCCGTCCACAGGGCCCCGGCCGTTGGCGGCTCCGTGGCGCAGCCGGTCGCGAGGAGGCCGATCAGGACGGCGACGCGAGGCTGCATTCGCCTAGAGCGGCAGGTGCGCGCTGCGGCCGTACATCACCACGAGCGCCAGCAGCAGGAGCCCTGCCGGAGGCGCCACCTTCTTCCATTCGCCGTGCTCGCCGTGGGCGATCATCGCGGCCACCATCACGCACGCCAGCCCGAACGCCGCCCACGGCACGAGGCCGCCCATCCCGATCAGCAGCGGCAGGATCAGGCCGACCGCGCCGAGCACCTCAGACAGCCCGATCGCCTTGATCGAGAGCGGTCGGTAGGCCGCGAGGACGCCCATCGTAGGGAGCAGGGCCTCCTTGGGCTTCGCGAGCTTGAGCCCGCCGACGGCGAGGAAGACGACGGCGAGAACGACCTGGAGAATCCAGAGGACGACAGACATGATCGGGCGGCGGGGGACGGGATGGTAACGCCTCTCTCGGCGGCGGTGAACCTTTCGGGCGCCGGGACAGTACGCAGAGCCCCTCTTACCCGACCCCACTCCCTATGATTACTGGTCTCATCTTCTGGATCGTCGTCGGCGCCATCGCCGGGTTCCTCGCGGAGAAAATCATGAAGGCCGACATGGGCCTCGGCATGAACATCGTCGTCGGCATCGTCGGCGCGCTCATCGGCGGTTTCCTGATCACCCAGGTCCTCGGCTTCGGGGACGGCGAGGGCCTGATCGAGAGCATCGTCGTGGCCACGCTCGGCGCAGTCATCCTGCTCTGGGCCATCAACAAGTTCAAGGAGTCGAAGGCGGCCTGACCGTCTCTGCTCTCCGTTTCGCGGGCGGCCCGGCACCTCGCCGGGCCGCCCGCGTTCTGTCGCGCCCACCCCTCGACCCGCCCGTGCGTCCGCTTCGTCTGTTCTGGCCTCTCGTCCTCGTCCTCGCCCTCGGCGCCTGTGGCGACGAGCCCGCCGACCCGGCCGAGACCGTGGCCGTCCCGGAGGCCGATGTCGAGCGCTTCCGCGCCGAGGTCTTCCGCGAGACGATCGACCTCGACGCCGACCTCGCCCAGCTGGAGGCCGAGGCGGCCGCGCTCGACTCGGTGGGACAGGCCGCTTACGCGCCCGTCCTCGACCGTCTCCGCGCCGACCGCCGCCGCCTCGAGGTCCGTCTCGACAGCCTCCGGCCGACGCCGCCGGTCCGGTTCGACTCGACCCGGGCCGAGGTCCGCGCGCAGACCGAGCGCCTCGCGGAGGCCGTCCGGCGCGCTCGCTACGACGCCGCGCCGTCGTTCGAGGCGCTTCGCACCGCCGCCACGCGCGGTCTGGCGGGCCTCGACGCCCGCCTCGGCACCCTCCGCGCCGCGGCCGGGGCCGACACGACAGGCCGCCGCCTCGGGCTCGTCGACTCGCTCGCCGCCGATCGCGCTCGCCTGACCGAACGCCTGCGCGCCTATCCGGACACGTCGGACACTCAGTTCCCGCCGTTCCGCCAGTCCGTCACGGACGGCATCCGCGCGCTCGAGCGCCGCGCCGACGCGCTGGCGGCCGACTCGGTCCGCGTTGCGCCGACGCCGGACGCATAGCACGCCATTCCGGCACGGGCACCGCGTCGCCGGAATCGGCTACCACCAGAACGCTTCTTCGTCGCCGAAGGCGTCCGTGTGGACGGCGTGGAACGTGCCCGTGATCTGGACCTCCGCGCCCGTCGGTGCTGCGAGGGCGTCGAGTTCGAGGCCTCGCATCGAGAACGAGCCCCAGGCGTGCTCGGCGTCGAGCGAGTCGAGCGTGAGCGTCCCGTCGCCCGTGTAGTAGAAGCCTGTCCGTCCGCCGGTGCCCCCTGTCTGAGCCGGGTCGATGTAGACGCCGATGAACGCCTCCTTCGGAGGCGCTCCGCCCGGGTTGACGGCCGCCAGCGAATACGTTCCGGGCGAGACGGCCACCCCGTCGTAGGCGAAGCCGACCGCGGGTGCCGTGAGCCCATTCGACAGAGGGGGCGTCCCGAGCACCATCGCAAACGTGTTGCCGCTCTCGGCACTCACATAGGTACCGAAGTGGGCCTCGTCCCGCTGCTCCTCAACTCCGTCGCCGACGCGGAGCGTGAACGTGCTGGGCTGCAGCGCCCCGTCGAAGGGCGCCGCCGCGTCGCAGGCGCCCAGGGCGAGGAGGACGGCGAGCCCGGGGAGAGCCCGGGCGATCGATGACATCAGCGGGCGCATCGGACAGGGGCGAGGAAGGGCAACGTCGGCCTGGAGGAGGAGGCCGGACGGATCGACCAGGCAGCTTAGGCGTCGCCTTCGACGAACCCGACGCCCCACGCCACGAGCGCGTCGGCAGCGTCCTGGCTGGCGGCCTCCGAGTACACCCGCAGCACCGGCTCCGTGCCCGATGCGCGGAACATCAGCCAGCCGCCGTCGACGCGGAACTTGAAGCCGTCGATGGTCTCGGTCGCCGTCACCGGCTTGCCGTCCACCGTAGCGAGGCCGTCGCCGGAGAGCTGTGCGAGGACCGCCTGCTTGCGCGCCTCGGTCGTGTGGAGGTCGGTGCGGCTCTGGTAGTGCGGCCCGAACTCGTCCATCAGCTCGCGGACGAGGCCCGAGAGGGTCCGCTCGCGCTTGACCATCATCTCGACGACGGTGAGGCCGATGAACAGGCCGTCGCGCTCGGGGAGGTGGCCCTTGACGGCCATCCCGCCCGACTCCTCACCGCCGACCAGCACGTCGCCCTCGACCATCATCGGCCCGACGTACTTGAACCCGATCGGCGTCGTGTGGACGGTGAGGCCGTACGCCTCGCCCATCCGGTCGAGCATGTCGGTCGTGGAGAACGTCTTGACGATGTCCCCACGGAGGCCCTTCTCCTCGTGGAGGTACTTGACGAGCAGCGCCAGGATCTTGTGGGAGTCGACGAAGGCGCCCTCTTCGTCCACCAGCCCGATCCGGTCTGCGTCGCCGTCCGTGGCGAGGCCGACGGCGCAGTGGCTCGCCGGGACCGCCTCCAGCAGGGCGCCGAGGTTGCGCTCGATGGGCTCCGGCGCCTGGCCGTGCATGCCGGGGTTGAGCTCGTGGCCCAGCTCCACGACGCGCGGCTTGCCGAGAAGCTCGGTCACCACGCTCTGCCCAGCGCCGTACATGGCGTCATAGGCGACGCGCGTGCCCGCTTCCTTGATGGCCTCCACGTCGATCTTCTCGCCGAGCAGCCCCGTGTAGGCCGTCTGGAGGTCGAACGTCTCGATCAGCGCCTCGTCGCAGAGGTCGCCGAACTCCTTGATCTTGAACCGGCCCTTGGCGTTCGGCAGCTCGGCCTCCACCTCGGCGATCATGGCGGGCGTCGCCGGGCCGCCGACGTGCGACTTGATCTTGAAGCCGTTGTACTCGGGCGGGTTGTGGCTCGCCGTGATGACGATGCCTGCCGTGGCGCCGCGGTCGGCGGTCGCCCAGGAGACGGCGGGCGTCGTCGCGAAGCTGTTGGCGAGGGCCACCCGGACACCGGCCGAGGCGAACACGCACGCGACGTGCTTCGCGAAGGCGGCGCCCTGGAAGCGCGTGTCGTAGCCGATCACGACCGAGCCGTCGCCCGCGTCCTGCTGCTGCACCCACGCGGCGGTCGCACGGGCCACCCGAGTGAGGTTGTCGAACGTGTAGTCCTCGGCGATGACGGCGCGCCAGCCGTCCGTTCCGAATGTGATCTCGCGCATGGGGAAGAGCGGGTGAGAGCGTGCCCTGCGGGCCGCGGCGAAGCTACGGCCGGGGGCTGATGAGCCGGGGTGAATCTGCCATCCCCGGCTGCCGAAGGCGTGTCACGGGGACAGGGGGGCGAGGCTCGGGGTTCAGGGTTTGCGAAGACCGGACCCGGGCGGCCCCGGCCTCCGACTCCTGAACGCTGTGCCGATCTACGCCCGCGTCAGGCGGCGGTGCGGTCCAGTGGGCTCGTCGTCGGGCACGCCGAGGCGGACCTTCCGGTCGGCTTCGTACTCGGCGTAGTTGCCGGGATAGAAGAACACGCCCCCTTCCTCGAAGGCCAGGATGTGGGTCGCGACGCGGTTCAGGAACCAGCGGTCGTGGGAGATGACCACCGCGCAGCCGCCGAACGCCAGCAGCGCCTCCTCTAGCGCACGCAGCGTGTTGACATCGAGGTCGTTGGTCGGCTCGTCGAGCAGGAGCACGTTGGCGCCCTCCTTGAGCGTGACCGCCAGCTGGAGCCGTCCGCGCTCACCGCCGGACAGCGTGCCCACCTTCTTCTGCTGGTCGGCCCCGCCGAAGTTGAACCGGCCGACGTAGGCGCGGGAGTTGACCTCCTTGGTGCCGAGCTGGATGAAGTCGGCGCCGCCAGAGATGACCTGCCAGACGGTCTTGTCGGGGTCGAGGTCACGCTCCTGGTTGACGTAGCCCAGCTGCACCGTCTCGCCGACGCGGAAGCTGCCCGCGTCGGGCTGTTCCTGGCCGGTGATCATGCGGAAGAGCGTCGTCTTGCCCGCGCCGTTGGGCCCGACGATGCCGACGATGCCGCCCGGCGGCAGGTCGAACGTCAGGTCCTCGACCAGCGTCCGGTCGCCGTAGCCCTTCTTGACGCCCTCGGCCTGCACCACGACGTTGCCGAGGCGGGGGCCTGGCGGGATGTAGATCTCAAGTTCGTCACGCTTCTCCTCGGAGAGCCCCGCCTGGAGCTCCTCGTAGCGCGCGATGCGGGCCTTCGACTTGGTGCGCTGCCCCTTGGCGTTCTGGCGGACCCACTCGAGCTCCTGGTGGATCGTCTTCTGACGCTTGGATGCGTCCTTCTCCTCCTGCTTGAGACGGGCCTCCTTCTGCTCCAGCCAGGACGTGTAGTTGCCCTCGAACGGGATGCCCTTGCCGCGGTCGAGCTCCAGGATCCACCCGGCGACGTTGTCGAGGAAGTAGCGGTCGTGCGTCACGGCGATGACCGTGCCCTCGTAGCCCGCGAGGTGCTGCTCCAGCCATGCGACCGAGCGCGCGTCGAGGTGGTTGGTCGGCTCGTCGAGCAGGAGCACGTCGGGCGCCTGGAGCAGGAGGCGGACGAGCGCCACGCGGCGCTTCTCGCCACCGGAGAGCGGCCCGATGGGCGCGTCGGCCGGCGGGCAGTGGAGCGCGTCCATGGCCTGCTGGAGGCGGGCGTCCACGTCCCACGCGCCGAGGCGGTCGATGTCTTCCTGGACCTTGCCCTGCTCGGCAATGAGCGCGTCGAAGTCGGCATCGGGCTCGGCGAACGCGTTCGAGATCTCCTCATAGCGCTTCAGCAGGCCGACGGCCTCGGCCATGCCCTCCTCGACGACCTCCTTGACGGTCCGGCTCGGGTCGCCCAGGTCGGGCTCCTGCTCCAGCATCCCGATCGTCAGGCCCGGCTGCTTCTGGATCTCGCCGTCGTGCTTGTCGTCCTGGCCTGCGATGATGCGCAGCAGGGTCGACTTGCCCGCGCCGTTCAGTCCCAGCACGCCGATCTTGGCGCCGTAGTAAAACGACAGGTAGATGTTGTCGAGGATCTTCTTGCCCGTCGGCAGGGTCTTGCCGACGCCGAGCATGGAGAAGATGATTTTCTGGTCGCTCACGCGGATACGGTTGGGTACCCCGGAAAGCTAGACGGGCCCTCTTCTCCACAGGGTGGATAACCCGTGGACATCCCCGCCTCGGCAGAGGGCCAGAGGTGACGGAGTCCCGGCGTCAGACGGCAGAAAGCCTGCGGCCTCTACTGGACCCGTTGGGCTGCCGAACCTCTACGGCGCCCCGACCTCGGTGCCGAGCGTCTGGGCCTCCACCACGAGCGCCTGGTACCGCGCCGCCCAGTCCAGCACGGCCGAGAACGTCCCTGCGTCCACCTGAAGCTGAGCGGCGACCGACCGGATGGCCGCCGTCTCGCTCGGGTGCAGCACCCCATCCGCGTAGGCGATCTGCAGCAGGTTGAGGAGCACCACGACGCGAGACCGGTCGGATCCAAAGAGCAGGTTTACGTCGCCGACGACGTTGGGCGCGGCCGCGGTCTCGGCGCCGAGGCCCGCCTCGATGTAGAACCGGTCGAGGCGCTCGACCTCCTGGATGGCGAGCCGGTTGTCGGCGTCGATGACCTGCCGCGCGAGGACCAGGAAGGCGCGGCGCTGCTCGGGGCGGAGTTCGTGGAGAAACATGGGCGGGGGGAGAGAGGACCAAGGTAACGGAGCCAGTGGGTGGCTCCGCGCGTGGTGGCGAAGGGATGACCGGGATGCGTGCCCGGTCGTCAGACGAGCGCCGACACCGTCTGGGGCTCAGAACCCCATGCGGTCGCTTCCCGTTTGGAACGGGCCCTTCTGTCGTTTCTCCTCTCCGTTCGCTCCTCCATGCAAGCCGACTCTCTCTCTGCCGACACCACCGGGGCGCCCGGCGTCACCGAAGCCGCTTCCGGGATCGTCGCCAAGCTCATCGGGTGGTTCGAGGCCTTCATCCTGCTGCTGCCGAACCTCGTGCTGGCGGTCCTGATCGTAGTCGCGGGCGCGTTCCTCGCGCGGATCGTGCGGCGGGTGGTGACGAGCGTCCTGGAGCGGACCACCGGCCATGCGCCGCAGGCGAAGAACGTCGTCGGGTTGATGGCGACGCTGGCCTATGTCGCGGTCCTCGCCGCGGGCACGTTCATCGCGCTGACCGTGCTGGACCTCGACGGGCTGGTGACGACGCTGCTGGCCGGTGCGGGCGTGGTCGGGCTGGCGCTCGGCTTCGCATTCCAGGACATCGCGTCCAACTTCATCGCGGGCGTCCTGATGGCGATCCGCAACCCCTTCGTGGTCGGTGAGATCATCGAGACGAGCGGGTTCACCGGGACGGTCCGCGAGATCACGCTTCGGTCCACCATCATCGACACGTTCCAGGGGCAGAAGGTGATTCTGCCCAACGCGAAGGTTTACGGCGATCCCATCGTAAACCACTCTGCGCGCGGCGAGCGGCGGATCGACCTCGCGTGCGGCGTCGGCTACGGGGACGACCTCGGGCACGCGCAGCGGGTGGCGGTCCAGGCCGTCGAGGGCCTGTCGATGCGCAAGGAGGGCAAGCCGGTCCAGCTCTACTACACCGAGTTCGGCGACTCGTCGGTCAACTTCACGGTCCGGTTCTGGGTGTCGTTCCAGCGCCAGACGGACTACCTGGAGGCGCAGAGCGAGGCGATCAAGGCGGTCAAGGGAGCCTTCGACCGGTCGGGCGTCACCATCCCGTTCCCCATCCGCACGCTCGACTTCGACCCCAATGGGGGCGTCGATCTGCGGGCGGTGCTCAAGGGCACCGGCGGGGCGCTGGGCGACGGCGAGGCCTAGCGCCTCGTCCCGAGGCGGGCTACACCACCACGACCGCCTCGGTGGGGACGCCGTCGGGCAGCGTCGCGCGGCCGTCGAGGAACGCGATCTCGACGGCGAACGAGCAGCCGACCACCGTCGCCCCGGCCGTGGCGACCAGTCGGCAGGCGGCGGCGGCGGTGCCGCCGGTCGCGATCACGTCGTCGTGGACGAGCACGCGCGCCTCGGCGGGCAGGTCGGCGGCGTGCAGTTCGATGGCGTCCTCGCCGTATTCGAGCGCGTAGGCCTCGCGCAGCGTCGCGCCGGGCAGCTTTCCAGGCTTGCGAGCCGGGAGGAAGCCCGCCCCGAGGCGGGCTGCCAGCGCGGCGCCGAACCAGTAGCCGCGGGCCTCGATCCCGACGACGTGCGTCACCCCGGCGTCGGCCCACGGCGCGGCCAACCGGTCGAGCATCTCGGCGAAGAGCGCCGGGTCGGCGAGGACTGGCGTGAGGTCCTTGAACTGGATCCCCGTCGACGGGAAGTCGGGGATGGTGCGGAGGGCGGCGGCGAGGTCGGGCACGTCGAAGAGAGTCGGGAGAGCGAGTGTACGAGCGGTCAGCCCCTCGTCGCGCGCCTCGGTTCTACTCCGCGCTGCCGAACTGGAGGCCGCTCTCGTAGCTCGCCTTGTAGTCGCGGACAGCCTCGAAGATGGCGCGCGCCGTCTCGTCCAGGCCTGAGGCCGAGGACAGGTACCGCGCCTCGTCCGGGTTGGTCACGAAGCCGACCTCCACGAGCACGGCGGGCATCGACGCGGCCCACAGCACCATGAAGTTGTCCTGCTTGACGCCGCGGCTGCGGCGGCCCGCGGCCTGAAAACGGCTCTCGATGAGGCGTGCGAGGTGCTGGCTTTCCTCCTGATACGCGCTCATCGCGAGCGAGCGGAGGATGTCGCCGCCCTCCTCGAAGTCGGCGTAGTAGCTCGGGTCGCTCTCCAACTCGATCACGGCATTCTCGCGCTGCATGACCTCGCTGGCGCGGGCAGAGCCGCGCGGCGCCAGGAAGAACGTCTCCGTTCCGTAAGCCGACGACGGCCCGGCGTTGCCGTGGACCGAGATGAACAGCTTGCCGCCTGCCTGGTTGGCAATCCGGCCGCGGTCGCGGACCTCGACGAACGTGTCGGTGTCGCGCGTGTAGACGACGCGCACGCCCAACTCGCGCTCGATCATGGGGCCCAGACGCTGGACGACAGCGAACGCGACGTCCCGGTCGGTCGTCCCGATGCCCACTCCGCCTGCGTCATGGCCGCCGTGACCGGCGTCGAGCACGATCGTGTCCAGCCGCCAGTGCTCGGCGCCCGTCGGGATCGCCACCGACGTGCCGCCGGGTACCGGGCCGACGCCGGTCGTCGCCGGAGCAGGGGGGAGGGCGCCCGCAGGCGGCGTGTCCGGGGACGTCGTCACAACGGACGGATTCGGGCGCCCGCCGCCCCAGGCCTGTCGCCGTGGACGGGGCGTGTCGGAGAACGACAGCAGCAGGTCGTCGCTGGCACGGTCCGGGTAGGCGCGGACGTGGACGCCCGGCTCGACATCGAACCGCACGACCACCTGATCGTGGTCCACCCCGACGCTGTAGCCACGGACGGGGCCGACGGCGCGCGCCTGCTCCACGGCGGGCGCGAGGCGGGCGCGGTACAGCACCAGCTCCAGGATCCCCTCCTCCTGGTCGACGCTGTACGCTCGCACGCGGCTCGATGTGTGGACGCGGGCCACCACCGACACGCCGTCCGGACTGCGATCGAACGACACGCGCTCGACATCGACATCGACATCGGCATCGGCGCGTGCGGGCGACGACACTGCGAGCGCGAGGAAGAGGAGGGCGAGGCGAAGCATGGAGTCGAGGGGCCAGGAGGACGGTCCGCGCGTCACGAAAAAACCGTGCCGTGGGGACAGATCCCGTCTAGGGCTTCGTCCGGTACCGCCGATTCCGAAACACAGGGGCAAAGTGGAACCCACGCGTTCCTTCGTCGGCGTGCAGGATCCGGGGGGGGACGCCGAACTCAAAAGTAAAGACCTGGGGCGGTCTACCTCAAGTGCTTTCTGAGAGGCGTGGAAAACTCCACCCGCGCTGACGCAGAGGCGGCGCGCCCGATGCCATCAGGCGACCGCGACCCCCGGTGTAGATCACTGATCGCCGACCAGTTCTCGGAGGCGCCCGTTCACGATGTCGTCATGGTGGCTCAGGCGCGTCCCGAGCGCCTCACGTGCCGACTCGAGACGCTCGGCGGCGACCCGGATCTCCTCCGCACGGATCTCATGCTTGAGAGTGAGCAGGTTCGACAGCAGGCCTCGAAGTTGGGTGCGTCGCTCCGACCGCTCGGGGCCGAAGGGGAGGGTGCGGACGCGTGCGGCGAGGCTGTCCACCTCGGCCTCCATGGCCTGCTCCTGCTGGATCAGGGTGTAGAGCGCCTGATCGCGTGCCGCGACGTCGCGCATGTAGGCGGCTTCCACGATGGGCATGACGCGCTCTTCAGGTAAGGCATCCGGCGTGACGTCGGCGAGGATGTAGACGCCGCGGTCTGGGCGGCTGGACGCCTCCATGGACACCAGGCGCTCGCCTTCGAGGACGTAGGCCACGCCGTCGATTTCGAGGACGGGCGAGATGGGGCCGCTGAACTCCAGCGCATCCTCCATGCTGAAGCCAGACAGGTCGAGTTCGGCGGGAACCGCGTTCGGGAGGTGGCGACCGTCGAGGTAGACCTCGCCGTCACGGACATCGAACGTGCGAACCGGAGCGTCCGACGGGTCGGTCTGGGCCGAGGGCGCGGCGACCGCGGCGAGCGCGAGCGTCGCGGCGGCGAGCAGGCGTCGGATCATCGTTGGGTCGAGGACGAGTCGGAACGGAAGCGGGCCCGCGCCGGGGTGCCCGCGCGGACGGACTGGAGGCCAGGCGCCGATCCGGCCGAGGGAGCCCTGGGAACACCGAAGGTCTCGGCCGGGGCGTCGTCCCAGGCGAGCGCGTCGGCCTCGTCGAGTTCCTGAAGCCGGAGTGAGAGCGCGCGGACGTCATCAGGCGTGTCCCACGACGGCGTCGGGCGGGCGGGCGATGGCGTCGGCCGCGTGGTGGGCTGGGCGGAGGCGACCTGCGGTGCAGCAGTCGGGGGACTGGGCGACGGCGTGGACGCTTCGCGGATCGCGCGCTGCGCCGCGGGGGCCACACCGGGCAGGGTCGCGGCAGCCGACAGGGCCGACGGGGCGCTCTGGGCGACGGGCGACTCCTCCACGAGCGGCTCGGCGGGGGCTTCGTTGGAAGGGGCGACGGGCTGCGGGGTCTCGGCGTCGGTCACGTCCGCCAGTGCGGCGACGGCCACCGGCTCCGCCTCGGGCGCTCCGCCGAAGGGGAGCACGACGAGGAGCACGAGCGCGGCCACCAGGGCCGTGCCGACACTCGCCCACACGCCGACGGGTGTGCGCCGACGAGTTGGGCGCACGGGAGCGCGGTCCGGCGAGGTCGCCGGGCGGTCCTCGCGGAGGGGAGCCGCTCCGGCCGTGACTGCGGCGAGGCGGACGGCGTCGAGCGTGGCCGCGGAGGGGCGTGGCCGCGGCAGGCGGTCGAGCACACGGAGCGACTGGGCGAAGACCGCGGCCTCGACGACCGGCACCTCCAGCACCGGCTCTGGCTCCAGTCCCGATGCCTCGGCGGCGCGGGCGAGCACCGCGGCCACGGCGTCGGCGGAGGGGCGCGGCTGCGGACGCGCGGCGAGCGAGCGTTCGATGGCGGTTCGCGACTGGGCCAGCACGGCGGCCTCCGCCGACTCGGTGACGGGGCCGTCCAGATAGAGCGCGCGGACCGGAGCCAGTGAGGCGGCCGCGTCGGCGGCTCGGGCCTCGATGGCTGCGATCACGCTCGCATCCGGACGGAGGCGCGGCAGGCGGTCGAGGGCCTGGGCAGACTGGTCCAGAAGCGCGGCCTCGACGGGCGAGGCAACCGAGAGCGCGTCCGAGGCGGAGAGGGGGGGCTCGGCAGCACGCGCGAGGACGGCGGCCAGCACGTCGGCTGAAGGACGGGGCTGCGGGCGCGAGGCGACGGCCCGGGCGACCGCGGCGTCCGTCTGCGTGAGCACGGCGGTCACGACGGCGGCGCGGGACTCCACGGCGGCGGTGGCGTGCGGCGACGGAGCCGGTACAGGCCAGTCCTCCAGAACCATGCGCAACTGGCGGAGGGCCTCCTGCTCCGCGTGTCCCGCATCGCCGGGCGCCAGCGGGGCGCCGAGTGACTCCACGTCATACGCGTGGCGAAGCGGGGTGAGAGCGTCAGACATCGGTGAGTGGGAGGGCGTAGCGAACGGGGCGGCTGGCGAACTCGTGTGTGAAGAGAGCGGGGGAGATACCGGCGGTCAGGCCGGGGTCGAGTCGGTGGGCTTCGGGGCGCCCGGCACGTCGGCCGTGATGCCCTCGAACCACTCGGGGTCGAGGATCTTGCGGAGGTTGATGAGCGCGTAGCGCATGCGGCCGAGGGCCGTGTTGATCGAGACGCCGGTCAGCTCCGCGATCTCGCGGAACGTCAGCTCCGACTGGTGCCGCATGAGGACGACCTCGCGCTGCTCCGGGGGGAGCTGGTCGATGGCCGCCTCGACCTCTTCCCAGAGATCGGCTCGGTTGAGGAGCGAGTCGGCCTCGGGGGCCTCGTCGGGCAGGCGATCCCAGAACGACGGCCCCTCCTCGTCATTGCTGAACTTGTCGACGTCGGTGAACTTCTTCTTGGCGCGGAGCCAGTCGAGGGCCGCGTTGCGCGCGATGCGCATGGTCCAGGCGAGCCAGCGGCCCTGGCTCTCGTACGAGCCGCGGCGGCGGTGCATGGCCTGGATGGCGCGGTACAGCGTCTCCTGGAACAGGTCGTTGGCCACGTCCCGGTCGCGCACCATGCCGACGAGGTAGCCGAAGATGCGCTCCTGGTGCCGGGCCAGGAGTTGCGAGAACGCGCGCTGGTCGCCCTCGTCGAGATAGGCCGTGACGAGTTCGGCGTCGGTGGGAGGAGGCATGGTCAGGCGTCGCCAGCGGAAGTCGGAGGGGGGACGCTCTCACGCGCGGCGGGCGCCGGGGCTCCCTCCCGCCGTGAGTCCGGGCCGGGAGCGGCCGTGTGAACCAGCAGGCCGTACTTGCCTGCATAGGCGCTCGGTGCCTCCGCGCGGAGTTGCTCAAACGCCTCGCGGACCGGCCGACCGGGCTCCACGTCGTCCAGCACGATCAGCGCGCCGTCAGCGAGGTGCGGACGCAGCACATCGAGGTAGCGGAGCGCGGCGCCCGCCTCGTGGTGCCCATCCACGAACACGAGGTCGAACGGCCCCTCCGCCTCGGCGACGCCGGGCAGCGTCTCGGCGAACGGCCCGACCACCACGCGCACGCGACACTCCGGGTCGTCGCTGACGCCGTGGCCGAGGCGGGCGAGGTGCCCCGCGGCCAGCGCGGCCAGCGCGGGCGCGCCCTCCAGCGTCACCAGCCGCGTCTCGGGGCCTCCGTCGGCTTCGTTGAGCGCCAGCGCCGCCGCGAGGTGCGCCGCGCCGACACCCAGGTTGGTGCCGAGCTCCAGCACGCGCGCCGGGCGGAGCTCACGCGCGAGGCCGAACAGGAAGCGGCCCCAGGCGGCGCCCGTCGCCGCGCGCCTGTAGATGTCCGCCACCTTGCGGACGGGCGGCTTGTCGCCCCGCGTCCCTGCGCCGTAGTCCACGACTTCGACGGTGTCGGCCGACTGCCGGAGGCGTGTACGCAGGGCATCGATGGCGGCCTCGGCGGGGCGTTCGGCACGCTGCAGGCGGAGGCTCGCCGCCCGCGACAGCGCCGCGCCTGCGCGACCGGGCAGGCCCGACTGGCCCACGCGGAGGAGAGCCAGGCCAGCGCGAAGCGGGAGGATGGACGGGTGCACGCAGTCGGGGGGAGAGGGCGAAAAGTACGGGGCGCCGAGGCGTGGGGGAAATCCCGGACTCGATTGCATAACGGAACGAGTGGCAGCGCGTTCGGTAGTGTGCCTGCCCCTCTCTCGGCCCATCTCTCTCAGAAGCCCGGTGAACCCGGACGCCCTCGGCGTCTCCCCTCGTGTTCGTCAGGGCGTCTTCGCTGCCTTCTGGTGGCTCGGCCATTCTTCGAAGCCCGGTCTCGCTCGTCGAGGCCGGGCTTCTCTGTGTACAGGGATGGGCCGGCCGGACGAGGCTCATCGGGGCGCGGCTGTCGTCGGCCATGAGCCCGCGTCCCGACGCCAAAGCTTCTCAGCAGACGAGGTCGAGCGCCTCAGACAGGCGGCGGACCGGCAGGATCTCCAGGCCGGCCGGCACCTTCAAGCCCTTCGCGTTGGCCTTCGGGATCATCGCCCGCTCGAAGCCGAGCTGCTTGATCTCCGTCAACCGCGTCTCGATGCGGCTCACTGCCCGGATCTCGCCCCCGAGGCCAACTTCCCCGACGACGGCCGTTCCGGAGTCCAGCGGCACGTCCTTCAGCGACGACGCGACCGCCAGCGCGACCGCGAGGTCCACGGCAGGTTCGTCGAGGCGGACGCCCCCGGCGACGTTGAGGAACACGTCGTTCTGCGAGAACCGGAGTCCCTCGCGCTTCTCCAGCACCGCCAGCAGCAGCTGGAGCCGCTTCGTGTCGAAGCCCGTCGAAGTGCGCTGCGGCGTGCCGTAGCTGGCGTTGGCGACCAGCGCCTGCACCTCCACCATGAGCGGGCGCGTCCCCTCCAGCGCGCACACGACGGCCGAGCCGGACGCCCCGAACTGGCGCTCCGAGAGAAACAGCGCGCTCGGGTTGCCGATCTCCTTGAGCCCGTGCTCGCGCATCTCGAACACGCCCAACTCGTTGGCGGCGCCGAAGCGGTTCTTGACCGCGCGCAGGATGCGGTAGGCGTGGTGCCGGTCGCCCTCGAAGTGGAGCACCGTGTCCACCATGTGCTCCAGCACGCGCGGCCCGGCGATGGAGCCCTGCTTGGTGACGTGGCCGATGAGGAACGTGGTTGTGGGCAGCGTCTTGGTCACGTCCAGTAGCGCCGCCGTCGACTCGCGGACCTGGGCCACGGAGCCCGGTGCGCTCGTCAGGTCCGGGCGGTAGACCGTCTGGATCGAGTCGACCACCATGAGGTCGGGCTGGAGATCCATGGCGGCGGCCAGGATGGCCTCGACGTTGGTCTCGGGGAAGAGGAACAGCCCGTCCGGGTCGATGCCCATGCGCTGGGCGCGGAGCTTGACCTGCTGGGCGCTCTCCTCGCCGGTGACGTAGAGCAGCGTGTGGCCGTCGAGCCCGCGCCCGAGCTCCGTCATCAGCGTCGATTTGCCGATGCCGGGGTCGCCGGCCACGAGCGTCAGGCTGCCGACCATCGCGCCGCCGCCGAGGACGCGGTCGAACTCCTTGAGGCCGGTCGGCAGGCGGTGGCGCTCGGAGACGGTCACGTCGCGGAGCCGCTGCGGCCGGGTGCTGCCGTAGGCCCCCGCCATCCGCGGCGCGCTGCCCCCGGCCGAGCCGCCGTCGCCGCCGACGGACCGGCCGCTGCGCATCACGGGGGCCTTGACGGCGGTCGGCACCGCTTCTTCGACGAGGGTGTTCCAGGCCTGGCAGCCGCCGCACTGGCCGGCCCAGCGGATCGAGCTGTGGCCGCAGTCCTGGCAGACGTACTGGGTCTTGGCTTTGGCCATAACGGGGAGGGGGCGGAGGTAGAGAGAGTCGGAGGTGCAGCGGAGAGCCCGCCCTCCATGACGTATCCCGACGCTCTCTGCAGTCGTGGAGAAACGAGGAGCGGACGCCCGGCGTCCGGAGGGCCCGTAGCTTGACCGAGGCGGGCCGGGCAAGATCGCCCCGGCCGCTGCCACCCGTTCGTCACATGGAAGTCCCCCCGCGCTTCGCCGACCGCCTCCGCGACGGCCTCGGTCCGCTCTGGCGGGTCCCCGAGGGCCTGCTCCAGGGGTTCGGCGCCTACGTCCTGCTCATCGCGCGGGCGTTCAACCTGCCGCGCGACCTGCGGCCGTCGCTCTACGCGCGCAACCTCGCCACCCAGATGGTGCAGGTGGGCATCGACTCGATCCCGATCGTGTCGTTGGCGACGGCGTTCTCGGGCGGCGTGGTGGTGGTGCAGGCCATCTACCAGCTGGAGAACCCGCTCCTGCCGCTCTCCATCGTGGGCACGTTCGCCGAGCAGTCGATCCTGCTGGAGCTGGGCACGCTGGTGACGGCCTTCGTGCTGTGCGGGCGCGTGGGCGCGCGGATCGCCGCCGAGCTGGGCACGATGCGCGTCAAGGAGCAGATCGACGCGCTGGAAGCGATGGGGCTCAACTCCCGGAGCTACCTCGTGGTGCCGCGCGTGCTCGCGGGCGTGCTCATGTTTCCCGTCCTGTACGTTGTCGCCGCGAGCGTCGGCATGGCGACCGGTGCGGCGGTGGCCGAGGCCTCAGGACTGCTGACCGTGCAGACGTTCTGGGAGGGCGCCCGGCTCTTCTTCCGCCCGTACGACGTGTTCTTCGGGCTCGTGAAGTCACTCGTGTTCGGCTTCGTGATCACCTCCATCGCGTGCTACACCGGCTACCAGGCCCAGGGCGGGGCCGAAGGCGTCGGAGAGGCGACGACGCGAGCGGCCGTGCTCGGCTGCGTCTGGGTCCTCTTCGCCGACTACGCCTGCGCCGCCGTTCTGCTGTGAGGGTCAGGGTTCGCGAGGACCCACGCTCGCGAACCCTGAACCCCGAACCCTGAACTCGATTTGATCCAGATCCGCGACCTCACCAAAGCCTTCGACGGCTCGCCCGTCCTCAAGGGCGTCGACCTCGACGTGCCCGAAGGCGAGGTGACGTGCATCATCGGGCGGTCGGGCTCGGGCAAGAGCGTGCTCATGCGCCACATCATCGGGCTGCTCCGGCCCGACACGGGCCGCGTGCTGGTCGACGGCGCGCCGCTGGACGAGCTGACGTACTCGGAGCTCCGGCAGGTGCGGCGCAAGTTCGGCGTCCTGTTCCAGGGCGGCGCCCTGTTCGATTCGATGACGGCCCGCGAGAACGTCGAATTCCCGCTCCGCACGTTCACCGAGCTGTCGGCACAGGAGGTGCGCGACCGGGCGTCGGAGTGCCTGGAGCTGGTCGAGTTGCCGGACGCCGGGCCGAAGAAGCCCGCCGAGCTGTCGGGCGGCCAGCAGAAGCGCGTCGCGCTGGCCCGCGCCATCGCCATCGAGCCGAAGTACATCCTCTACGACGAGCCCACCTCCGGCCTCGACCCCGAGACCTCCAACACGATCGACGAGCTGATCCACCGCCTCGGCACCACGATGGGCACCACCAGCGTCGTCGTGACGCACGACATGCACTCGGTGCTGTCCATCGCCGACCGGATCGCGTTCGTCCACAACGGGACGATTCCCTGGACCGGCACCGTCGACGACCTCCACCGGGCAACGGACCCCACGCTGCTGGCGTTCGTCCGCGCCAACGAGTACAAGATCGGCGCGCCGTCGCAGACCGCCTAGCGAGTAGACCGTGGTGCGTGGGCCTCCTCCCACGCTCTACGCCCCCCGCCCCCCGCATTCCATGACAAACGAAATCAAGGTCGCGCTGGCGATCCTCCTGTCGGCCGTCGCCATCTTCTTCGGCGTCCGGTTCCTGTCCGGGCAGTCGCTGTTCGGCGGCGGCTACGAGGTGGTGGCCATCTTCGACGACGCGCAGGGGCTGACGCCGGGCGCGCTGGTGCGGCTCAACGGGGTCCGCGTGGGCGACGTGCGGGCGGTGGACCTGGGGCCCGGCGCGCGGCAGGTGTTCGTGACGATGGCCATTGACGGCGGCGTCGAGATCCCGCGCGGGTCGACGATCCAGACGGCGGGGCTGAGCGCGCTCGGCGAGGTCAACGTCGAGATCACGCCGCCCGTCGGCGCCGACGCCGGCCGGCCGCTGGTCGCAGGCGACACCCTCCGGGCGACCTCGACGCCGGACATCTTCGACCTCATCGCGGGCGAGTCCAACAGCCTCACCGCCCGCGCCGACACCGCGCTCATCGGCGCCGTCAACACGTTCACGACGCTCGACGAGATCCTGCAGAACTCGGGTGGCGACATCCAGGCGGTCCTCTCACAGCTCCGCTTCCTGACGCAGGGCGCCACGCAGCTCATCATCGACGAGCGCTCGCGCATCGACCGGACCATCGGCTCGCTGGAGGCGGCGGCAGCGAACGCCTCGGCGGTGTCGGACCGCGTCGGGCGCAACGTCGAGGACCTCTCGATCACCGTCGGCAACGACGTGGTCGCGACGTCGGGCACGGTCCGCACCCTCGCCGAGACCAACGCGGACTCGGTGACGGCGGCGGTCAACAACCTGTCGTCGGCCCTGCGGCGGGCGGACGGCCAGCTCCAGCAGCTCACGGCCCTGACGGCCACCCTGACCGCGCTCACTGCCGACCTCGACTCGACGCTCAACTCGCCCAACGGCACGATGGGTCTCCTGCTCAACGACCCGACGCTCTACTACAACGCCAACGCAGCCGCGGCGGCGCTCCAGCAGATCCTTCAGGACCTCCAGGCCGACCCTGGCCGCTACCTCGGCGAGCTGGACGGCGTCGTGAAGGTGTTCTAGGAGGCCGTAGCGAGCGGGGCGGGGCCTGTGGCGGCCGCCGCTGGCGCCGTCTGTCGCTCTGCCCCTCGCCGTCCCCCCTCCCGGTTCCTCCCTGAGAGCCATGCCCACCTACGCCGACGCCCTCGCCCTCTTCCACGTCTGGACCGAGACCGACAGCCTTCGGCGGCATGGCTACGCCGTCGAGGCGAGCATGGCGGAGATGGCGCGGCTCCGCGGCGGCGACGTGGAGGCGTGGCGCATGGCGGGCCTCCTCCACGACCTCGACTACGAGAAGCACCCGTCGCTGGACGAGCACCCGACCGTCGGCGTGGCCGAGCTGGCCCGCCTCGGGTACCCGGAGGACGTGCGGACGGCGATCCTGGGACACGCGCCGTACCTCGGCGTCCCCCGCGAGACCGACATGGCGAAGGCGCTGTTCGCCGTCGACGAGCTGTCCGGCTTCGTGACTGCCGTCGCGTTCGTCCGCCCCGACAAGCTCGACGGCATGACGCCGCGCTCGGTCAAGAAGAAGCTCAAGGACAAGCGGTTCGCGGCGGCAGTGTCGCGGGAGGACATCCGGCAGGGGGCCGACGAACTGGGCATCGGGCTGGACGAGCTGATCCAAATCGTGATCGACGGCATGGCGCGTGAAGCCTCGCGCCTCGATCTGGCGTAGGCTTCCCGCGTCCCCCCTCTGCTCCGTGCCTGATTCCACCGGTCCCCGCCGCATCGTCCCCGTCCCCGGCCTGCTCGACATCGATGCGGTCGAGGACGCCAATGTCGCCGAGGCGTTCGACGAGGACGACCTCGACGAGGCGCCTCCCGCGCCGCGCGTCTCGGCCGCCGCGTCCGCGCACCCCTTCGCCGACGACCTCGACGAGGTGGCGGCCGGGCTCGCCGAGGCGGCCGACCCCGCTCCTGCCGATGCCGTGTCCGGCGCCCCCGACCCGCTCTCGCCGCCCGACCCGCCGCCGCTGACGAGCGAGGGCCCCTCCGCGCCCCAGGACGCCATGTCGGAGCCCGCGGACCTCGCGTCGGAGCCCGCGGACCTCGCGTCGGAGCCCGCGGACCTCGCGTCGGAGCCCGCGGACCTCGCGTCGGAGAGCGTGGACCTCGCGTCGGAGAGCGTGGACCTTGCGTCGGAGCCCGCGGACCGCGCGTCGGAGAGCGCGACGCCCTTCCCCGAGTCCGTCGCGGAGGTCCCGCTGGTGGTCTCCGCCGACGCCGTCCAGCGCACCGCCGAGGTGGTGGCGACGGCGAAGGAGGCGACGGCCAGCCGGGGGCGCGAGTTGGCGCAACTGGTGGTGACCTACGGCAAGGCGCACCTGCCCGAGACGCCGGAGCGCGTGGTCGTGCCCGACGCCGGTCCGCCCCGGATGGTCGGCCGCATCGGCCAGCTGATCCCGGTGCTGTCGGTGATCCCGTGGGTGCTGGGCGCGCTGTTCGCGGTCAGCTTCTGGTGGGACTTCGACGGGATGGCGGTCGGGCTGTTCGGCCAGACGATCGCGGTGGAGGGGCTGCTGAAGGTGCTCACGGTGAGCGGCCTGATCGGCTTCGGGACCAACTGGCTGGCGATCACGATGCTGTTCCAGCCGCGCGAGAAGCGGGCCATCATCCCGCAGGGGCTGATCCCGGCGCAGCGCGAGCGCGTGATCTACCGGCTGAGCGAGGCCATCAGCCGCGAGCTGATCAACGCCGACATCATCAAGCAGAAGATCAAGGACAGCGGCGTGATCGGGCGGTACCGCGACCTGGCGCTCGGCGTGGTCCGCGGCGTGGTCGAGGACCCCGGCTTCCGGGCGGACCTGAAGGACCTCGCGCAGGCCTACGCGACCGAGGTGCTCGGCTCCGAGGCGGTCCGCCGCGAGGTGGCGAGGCTGGCCGTCGAGAAGGTGGAGGAGCAGGCCGGCAAGGGGCTCGGCGGGATGGCGCTGCGCCTGTACCGCACGTTCGCCGAGGACGACTTCCAGAAGCGGGTCGACCGCGCGCTGGACGAGTTGCCGGGCGCGGTGGCGCCGCTGCTGGACCGCATCGACATGGCGCTCGATGCCGTCCCGGAGAAGGTCGAGGCGCGGGCGGACGAGATCGAGGAAGCGGCCACGACGGCCATCCTCTCGTTCGTGGAAGGCTTCGACGTGCGGACGATGATCGCGGAGCGCGCGCGGACCTTCGACGAGGGACAGCTGGAGGGGCTGTTGAAGTCGACCTCCAACGAGCAGCTCAACTACATCAAGTACCTGGGCGCCATCCTGGGTGTGTTCGGCGGGTTTGTGATCTGGCAGCCGATCGGGGCGCTGGTGCTGTTCGTGACGATCAGTTTGCTGCTGTGGGGCGTCGATGAGGCGCTGGTGCGGGCGCGGCGGCGGCGGGAGGCCGCTGCGTAGGGGCGCGCCGTGGCGTGCCCACAGGCCATCGCGGTCGACCCCGGGCGTGCCACCAGCACGCTCCTCCGGCAGCGTCCAGGTCGGCGGCGGAGACACCGAGGCGGGCGGACCTGCGGGTCAGTACTGCCGCAGGTAGCCGAGCGCCTCCGCGTCGAAGGCGGGCGATGAGACCCCGAAGTCGGCGAAGAAGGCCGACGGGTCGCAGGTGTTGCCCTCGACCAGCATCTCGAACTGGGCCGGCGAGATGGGCAGCAGCCCGGCCCGGCCCAGCGTGTTGACGCCGACGCGCGCCAGCCCCACCGGCACCGGCACCACGGGCTTGGGCGTGATGCCCCCGCCTCGGGCGATCCGCCGGAGGACCTCGCGGTACGGGAGCCGCTCGCGCCCGGCGACGCAGTAGGAGGCGCCGTCGGACGCGTCGCGGTCGACGGCCTGGGCGAACGCCGACGCGCACGCGGAGACGTGGACGGGCTGCAGCTCGTACTTCCCGTCGCCGAAGACGGGGAGGACGGGGAAGGGCTTCACCAGCGTCTCCCAGAGCCGCTTGGCGAACTCCGGGTTGTCGGGGCCGGGGTCGCCGAAGAGGGTCGAGGGGCGGAAGATGACGGTGTGGTCGAAGCCCGCCGCGCGGACGATCTCCTCGGCCTTCCACTTGGTCCGCTGGTAGGCGCTGGGGCCATCGGGCCGGGCGCCATTCGCGCTCATGTGAACGAACCGCGTCACGCCCGCGGCCTGCGCGGCCTCGACCACGCGCCGCGTCCCGCCGACGTGGATTCGCTCGAACGTGACGCCCTTGGATGGGCTCTCGTCGATGATGCCGACGAGGTGGATCACGGCGTCGGCCTCGTCGAAGGCGCCGTCGAGGCTGGCGGCGTCGGTCACGTCGCCGTGGCGGACGTCCACGCCGTCGCGGGCGGCCAGCGCGTCGCCGCCGCTGCGGACGAGGGCGCGGACGCTGTGGCCGCGTTCGAGGAGGGCGTCGAGGACGTAGCCGCCGACGTAGCCGGTGGCGCCGGTGAGGAGGACGGTCATGGGAGAGTCTCTGGGTGTGGCGCGTTGAGCGGATTCACGGTGGAACGGTTCCGGCGAGGCGCACCCTCAGGAATCGGGGAGCCGTACGCTCGGCTCGCCACCGCACGCCGCGGCCCATGACCCGTCGCCTCCGCCTGCTCCACGCCCTCGACGCCCACCGCGTCGCCCTGACCGCCCGCCTGGACGCGCTGCCCGAGGCGGCCGTCCACGCGTCGCCCGCGCCCGGCGCGTGGTCGCTGGCGCAGGTCGCCGAGCACCTGCTGCGGATCGACTCGGGACTGCGGTTCGACGGCCCGCCCGCGTCGCCGCTCGCCCGCGCCACGTCGGGCGTGCGGAGCGCAGGGATCCAGGGCGTGTTGCGGCTGCCACTGCGGATCCCGGCGCCGCCCTCCGCAGGACCCATCCTGCCGAGCGCCGCGCCGCGCTGGCCCGAGGTCCGCGACCGGTGGGCGGGGCTCCGCGCCGGGTGGGCCGGGGCCGACGCCGAGGCGGGGACGGTGGCGTTCCGGCACCCCCTCGCCGGGCCGTTTCTCCTGGACGACGCGCTGGCGTTCCTGCTCGCGCACCACCGCCACCACGACGCGCAGGTCGAGCGGACATTCGGCAGCGTGGCGCGGTTCGAGACCCTGGAGCCCTCGCGGCTCGTGTAACCTGCACCGCCCACCCGCCCTCCTGTGTACGACTCCGCCCGCCTCGCCCGCGACCTGAAAGCCCAGGCCCGCCGCATCGGGTTCGACGGCGTCGGCATCGCGCGGGCCGAGCGGCTGGACGTGGAGGCGCGGCGCCTGGAGGCGTGGCTGACCGCCGGCCGCCACGGCGGCTCGGACGGGGCGATGACCTGGATGGAGCGCAACGTCGAGAAGCGCGTCGACCCCCGCGAACTGGTGCCGGGGGCCGAGAGCGTCGTGTCGGTGTTCGTGAGCTACGTCCAGCCGGGGCGCCGACCGGGCGAGGACGGCGGTGCCAAGATCAGCCGCTACGCCTGGGGCGACGACTACCACGACGTGCTCAAGGAGAAGCTGGCCGAGCTGTTCGACTGGCTCGACACGCGCACCGGCGGCGCGGGCGGGCGGGCGTTCGTCGACTCGGCACCGGTGATGGACAAGGCGTGGGCGCAGCGCGCCGGGCTCGGCTGGCAGGGCAAGAACACCAACCTGCTCACCACGACCCACGGCTCGTTCGTCTTCCTCGGCGAGTTGATCGTGGACGTGCCCCTGGAGCCGGACGTGCCGTTCCAGGCCGATCATTGCGGAAGCTGCACGCGCTGCCTCGACGCCTGCCCCACGGGCGCCCTCGACGCGCCCTACCAGATCGACGCGACGCGCTGCATCTCGTACTGGACCATCGAGCACCGCGGGCCGGACCTCCCCGAGATCGCCTCCGAGTTCGGCGCGTGGGCCTTCGGGTGCGACATCTGCCAGGACGTGTGCCCCTGGACCAAGTTTTCCCAGCCGACGCGCGACGCGCGCTTTCTCCCGCGCCCCGGCGTCACGGACACGCCCGCGCGTGAGTGGGCCGAGATCGACATCGAGGCGTGGCGCGAGCGGTTCCGGCGCAGTCCGGTGAAGCGGGTCAAGTACGAGGGCTTCCTCCGCAACATGGAGAACGCGGCGCGGAACGCCACGTCGTGAGGTGCACCGCGGCCTCTACCTGCAGGGCAGCGTCAGCGTGAACGTAGAGCCCTCGCCCTTGACGCTCGCAGCCGAGAGCCCGCCGTCCATCTGGCGGGCGAGGCGGTGGGCGATGGCGAGGCCCAGCCCGGTGCCGCCGTACTCGCGGTTGACGCGCGCATCCTCCTGCACGAACGGCTCGAAGACGGCCTCCAGCACGTCGTCCGCGATGCCGACGCCGGTGTCGGTGACCGACAACTCCGCCACCCCCCGGTCTGCCGACACGCGCACAGCGATGCGGCCTGCAGGCGTGAAGCGGGCCGCGTTGGAGACGAGCTGGTCGACGATCTGGTCGAGCCGGGCGGGGTCGGTCTCGACGAGGACCGGGTCGGCCGGACTGTGGAGGTCGAAGGTCAGGCCGCGGGCGTCGAAGTCCGCAGCGTAGCGGGCCGCGACCGACTGCGCGAGCGCGCCCAGGTCCACCGGCTGGCGGGCGAGGTCGAGGGCGCCGGTCTCCAGGCGCGAGAGGTCCAGTAGGTCCGAGACGAGGCGGAGGGCACGTGAGGCGGCGTCGCGGATGGTGCCCGCGAACTCGGCCACCTCGGGCGGCGCGTCGGGCAGGTCGGCCGTCTCCTCGACGAGCAGGTCCGAGAAGCCTCGGATGGCCCCGAGGGGGGTCCGCAACTCGTGACTCATCATGCGGAGGAAGGCCATGCGCGTCTGGGCGGCACGCTCGGCGATGCGGCGTGCGCGTTCGAGCTGTGCCTCGGCCTCCTTGCGAGCGGTGATGTCGGTGAGCAGGCCGCCCGCGATGGAGCGTCCGGCAGCGTCGACGCTGGGCGTGGCGCGCTCGGAGATCCAGACGACCTCGCTGGCGTCCAGCCGGAGGCGGACTTCCACCTGGGACGGTTCGCCGTTGCGGAGGCGGTCGTCGTGGGCCGCGAACGCCGCACGGTCCTCCCGGACGACGAGGTCGGTCCAGTCGGCGTCCCCCGCGAGGAGGGCGTCGGGATCGAGACCGGTGAGCGCCTCGGCCTGGGGCGTCACGAAGACGTACGCGCGGCGCCCGTCGGGCTCGTGGCCGAAGGTGAAGAGGGCGTCGTCGAGGTCGGCGACGGTGCGCTGGAAGCGGGCCTCGGCTTCGGTCCACGCCCAGAGGGTGCCGAAGAGAGCGCCGAGGCGGTCGGCGGCGGCGAGGCAGGCGGGCGTCCAGGGGGCCGAGCGGGCGAGGACGAACGCGCCGGGCACGGAGCCTTCGACGGGCAGCGCCAGCACCTCGGCCCGGCCGAGTCGCGTGGCCAGGGAGCCGCCGGTGGTCACGGTCGGGCGCCCACGCCGGAGGGTGGTCGCATCCGACCCCTCGACCTCGACCAGGTCCACCCACTCGTGGGGCGGCCACGCGGCGCAGCGCACGTAGGCGTCCGACTGGGCCTCGCCGACGAGGGCGACGGCGACCTCGGCGCTCAGCGCCTCGCCGAGGCGGGCCACGCCGGCCTCCAGCAGCGCGAGGGCATTCGGCCGCGTCAGCGCGACGTTTCGCAGCGCCGCCCCCGCCGCGTCGACGCGGTCGGCCAGCGAGGGGGCGGGCGGGGCGAGCGGGGCCATGCCCGAGGTATCGGCGACGCGGGCGCGCTCTGTAGCGAGCGCGCGGCAGCGAGCGTCTCCTGCTCCCTCCGCCTCGGCGCCGAGGCGGAGGGAGGTGCGAGTCCTACCAGAGGACGATCCGGTCCTCGGGGGCGAGGTACAGCCCGTCGCCCGGCTGCACGTCGAAGGCGTCGTAGAAGCCTGGGATGTGCGCGAGCGGACCGTTGGCGCGGTACTCGCCTGGGCTGTGCGAGTCCACCTGGAGGAGCTGGCGGAGGTACGGTTCGCGGTGCAGGATGCGCCAGACCTGGGCCCAGCCCATGAAGAAGCGCTGGTCGCCCGTGAAGCCGTCGATCACCGGCGCCTCCTCGTCCTCGGAGACGCTGCCGTCGCCGTCCGCGTCGAGCGACAGACGGTAGGCGCGGTAGGCCATCGTAAGGCCCGAGAGGTCGCCGATGTTCTCGCCGAGCGTCAGGCGGCCCTGGACGTTGGCGTCCGGGAAGGGCGCGTAGGCGTCGTACTGGGCGACGAGCCTGTCGCCGCGGGCGTCGAACTCGGCGCGGTCCGCCTCGGTCCACCAGTCGCGGAGGTTGCCCTGCGCGTCGTATTGGGAGCCCGAGTCGTCGAAGCCGTGTGAGTACTCGTGGCCGATGACGGCGCCGATGCCGCCGTAGTTGACCGCGTCGTCCGCGTCGACGTTGAAGAACGGCGGCTGGAGGATGGCGGCCGGGAAGACGATCTCGTTGAAGGCCGGGTTGTAGTACGCGTTGACGGTCTGCGGCGTCATGCCCCACTCCGCGCGGTCCGGCGCCTCGCCGAGCTTCGCCAGGTTGTCGGCCAGGCCCCAGGCGCGCGTCGCGCGGCCGTTGCCGATCAGGTCGGTCGGGGAGACCTCCAGCGCCGAGTAGTCCTCCCACTCGGACGGGTGGCCGATCTTGTAGACGTAGTTCTCGAGCTTGTCGAGCGCCTCGACCTTGGTGGCCTCGCTCATCCACGGGTTGCTGTTGATCGAGATCCGGAAGGCATCGCGCAGGTTCTCGATCAGCTCGTCCATCCGGTCGGCGGCCTCCTGCGGGTAGTGGCGGTCGACGTAGATGCGGCCGATGGCCTCTCCCAGCACGCCGGACGTGGCGCTGACGGCCTTCTTCCAGCGCGGGCGGTCCTCGTCCTGGCCGTTGAGGACGCGACCGTAGAAGTCGAAGCTGGCCTCCCCGAAGGCGGCCGGCAGCTGGCCGGCGGCCTCGCTCAGCGTGCGCGCCCGGGCGTAGGTCTTCCACGTCTCCAGCGGCACCTCGGCCATGAGGCTGTCGAGCCCGGCGAGGAACGACGGCTGCCCGACGATCACCGTGTCGATGTCCAGGCCCAGCGTCTCCATCATCACGTCGAAGTGGAGATGCGGGTGGTCGGCGATGAGGTCGGCGACGGCGGTCGGGTTGTAGCGGGCCTCGGGGTCGCGGTTCTGGATACGCGTCCACTGGTCCTCGGCGAGGCGCGTCTCCAGGTCGAGGATGTTCTGTGCGGCCTCCGGGCCGCCGTCCCATCCGGCGAGCTCGTAGAGCCGCGTCAGGTAGGTGACGTAGCCTGCGCGGGCGTCCGCGAAGCGGTCCTCGAGGTAGTAGCTCCGGTCGGGGAGCCCGGTGCCGGACTGCCAGAGCGAGAACACGTGGCGGTCGGAGTTCTTCGGGTCGACGCTGACGAAGCCGCTCACCGGCGCGGGGCCGTAGTTGGAGGCGTTCTGGGCGAAGTAGCGGACCAGGTCCTCGGCGGACGCGATGGCGTCGATGCGGTCGAAGTCCGGCTGCAGTGGCGTGATGCCGAGCGACTCGATGCGCGTCGTGTCCATGTAGGCCGTGTAGTAGTCGCCGACCTTGCGCGCATCGGGGTCCACGACCGCACCCGAGGCCGCGTCCTGGATGATGGCGAGCACGTCCTCCTCGGACTGCTCACGGAGCATGTCGAAGGAACCGTAGCGCGGCCGGTCACCCGGGATCTCGGTCGTCTCCAGCCAGGTGCCGTTGACGTAGCGGAAGAGATCGTCCTGGGGGCGGATGGTGGTGTCCATGGCGTCCAGATCGAGGCCAGACGTGCCCTGGGCGAGGGCGGGGCCGGCGAGCAGGAGCGCCAGGAGAGGAAGCAGTCGTCGCATGGGGTGGGGTGGGATGCAGAAGGAACCGGGCGGAGGATAACGGTGCCCGGCCTCCTGCCGTGCCCGTCCCGCCTCGGCGCCGAGGCGGGCAGGGGGCGTGCATACAGGTGGGCCTCCGAGCCTGCCCGTGGGAGGGAAGCTCGGAGGCCCGAACGGACGCGTGCGACGCAGGGCTCAGCAGGGTTCGGGGACGAGTCCGTTCGAGGTGAGGCATCCACCGCCTCCTCCGCCGCCTCCTCCACCGCCGCCGCTCGTGTTCGAGACGACACCCTGAGACGCGGTTACGACCGTGACCGGGAGGCCGTAGTTCGTCCCGGCTCGTTCCTGCTGCCAGATGTTCTCCCACGGAGAGTAGTAGAACGTGGTCGTGCTCGGGCGGCCCCAGAGCACCCCGATCACGTCCTGTGTGCCCATAGGGAGGCTGTACGTATGCACGATGGAGCCGCTGTCGCCGCTGTCGGCGAGCGGGAGTGTGCTGGGGTACGGCTCGTCGGGGGTGTGCGCCACGCGGTTCGCGCACAGGTTGCGGCGCCCATCGTCCCCCTCGATGTCGACGCAGGTCTGAGCGACGCGGCCCGACGTCGTGCCGGTGCTGCGGCCGGTCTTGTTGGCGTAGTTCCCCACCCCGAGGTAGGACGTGCTCCCCGAAATGTCACTCTCCGAGATCTCGCGGCAATCCTGGGAGTTGAGGTTGCAGCCCTCCGCGAAGATGACCCGTCCGCGCAACGTGGTCCCGGGCGGCGTCTTGACGAACGCCACGTCGGAGTAGTAGCCGTCGGTGATGAACCAGCCGCTCCGGAAGGGCGCCTCGGCGATCTCCGTGCCGACGAGGGTCGAGATGTTGGGGTGGTAGAACTGGAAGCTGGTCACCTGCGCCCGGTTCAGCGTGCAGTGCGCGGCGGTCAGGAAGCCGTAGACGGCGTTGTTGTACCTCACGATCGGCCCAACCGAGCACTCGTCCGGCGTGCCGTTCGGGAGCACCAGCTTGGCCTCGACCCCGCCGACCAGCGGGCTGAACGGGCTGTTTCGGATGGAGCGGGATGGCTGGTTCAGGAGTCCCGGCCGACGTGCCGAACTCGCGCCACGGAGCAGGCTGACCGGTTCGGCACGAATGAAGTCGGTCACGGCGAGTTCGTCGTCCGTCATTCGCGCCCGGACCCTCGCCGCGCGCTCCTCTGAGGCCGTTCCGACCACCACCCGTCCCCGAACCTCGTCGAGGTCGAGGGAGATGATCGTCCCCCGCCGCGCGAAGAACCGCCGCAGTTGCGTCTTGGCGCGGTAGAGGACGTGGAAATCGGGGCGGTCGCTGTTCTCTACCGGGCGGACGGAGATCTCGCGGCCCGTCGCTGCTGCGCCGCCTGCAGACCGGGCGTCCGGCGGGCTGACCGCGGCGGTGAGGTCGGCCAGAAGACGGGTGGTGTTGAGGCCCTCTCCTGGAGCGACCAGAGCCACCAGGCCGTGTCCGTCGTCGTTGGCGACGGCGCCCTTGAAGCCGGGGTGCCGAAGGCTGACCTCGTTGAGGACGGCGTCGAAGGTGGGGGGGAGGTCGGCGTACTGGTTGCCGTCCCCGAGACCTGCCGCATGGGCGTCGGCCGCTGCCGCCGCCGCCGTGTCGGCGGACGAGGTGTCACACCCCGTCCAGAGGAGGGCAGCGATGAAGAGGCACCCCAGGGTGCCGTGTGGAAGCAGGAGACGCATGGCCAGGGAGAGCGGGTAGGAGTCCCACCATGGTCGGGACGACACCCGCTCGCCGGATAGGCCTCAGTCCTCATTCAGGGGGGAGGCCTGCACCGGGGGCACCCGTGACGAAGCGCGCTACGAGGTGGTCGGAAGCTCCCGGGTCACATCGCCACCTCCTCGGCGGGCGCCCGGCGGTTGTAGCTGGACGCCATCACCGCGCCGTAGGCCCCCGCCGTACCGATCACGACCACGTCGCCCTCCTCGGCGTGCGGGAAGGGCCGCGCGTGAGCGAACGCGTCGCCCGTCTCGCAGATCGGCCCGACGATCTCGGCCACGCCCTCCGCCTCGGCGCCGAGGCGGGACAGGTTGACGATGTCGTGGTGGGCGCCGTAGAGCGCGGGGCGGACCAGCGAGTTCATCCCGGTGTCCAGCCCGACGTACCGCACGTCGCCCTTCCGCTTGACCTGGGTGACGCGCGCCAGCAGCACGCCGGCGTCGGCGACGAGGTAGCGGCCAGGCTCGACCCAGACCTGGAACTCGGGCCGCTCGGTGCGGAAGGCGGCCAGCGCGCGGCCCGCTGCGGCAAGGTCGAACGGCGCCGCGCCCCCCGTCGGCACGGGCAGCCCGCCGCCGACGTCCAGCACGCGGGCGTCCGGGAAGTGGGCGTCGGCGTGGGCGGCCAGGATGCGGGCCGTCTCGCCCCAGGTGTCGGTCTCGTCGACCCCGGAGCCGACGTGGGCGTGCAGCCCCACGACGCGCACGTCCAACGCGCGAGCCCGCTCGGCCAGCGCCCCGAGGTCGGCCGCGTCGACGCCGAACTTGGACGCCGTCCCGGCGGTGCGGACGTGCGCGTGGTGCCCCTTGCCGACGCCCGGGTCCACTCGCACGAACACGTCGTGACCGCGCCATACGTCCGCCCAGGCATCGAGCGTAGAGGCATTGTCGATCGTCACCCGGACCCCCTCGGCGAGGGCGCGGGCGACCTCCGCGCGGGGGGCGAAGTTGGGCGTGTAGAGGATCTCGGCCGGGTCGAGCGCAGGCCGCAGGGCGCGGACGTGGGCGATCTCGTCCCACGAGACGCACTCCGGCCGGAGCCCCTCGGCGGCCAGCGCGCCGATCACGTCGGGGTGGCCGTTGGCCTTGACGGCATACAGGTACCGGTCTGCGCGGACGTGGGTCTGGAGCGCACGGGCGCGGTCGCGGACGGTGTCGAGGTGGTAGACGTAGCGGGGCGTCCGCTGGTCGGCGAGGGCGAGGAGGGCGTCGCGGTGGGCGCGCCACCAGGGGAGGTCGGGCACGGGGCGTCGGGGGGAGAGACGCTAAGCTCCGACGCCTCGCGCGGGTGTGCCGGGTGAATCGGGCGCAGCGGCCGATCTCGGGCCAGGCCGGAGGGGCATCCCGATGCGCGCTTCCTAGCCAGACAGGCCTCAGAGCATCCACCTCGACACCGAGGCGGTCCGGGCTGGCGGATGCCTGGGACCTTCACTCGGTCGTGGACCCGGCGCGACGCTGGCCGTCGCCCCACGCGCTACTCGTCGATGAGGCCGCGGAGCTCCTGGCGGCGGCCCTTCTGGCGGAGCTTCCGGAGCGCTTTCTCCTTGATCTGGCGGACGCGCTCGCGCGTGAGTTCGTACTCCTGTCCGATCTCCTCCAGCGTCATCGGGTTCTCGCGGCCGATGCCGAAGTAGAGGCGCGTGATTTCGGCCTCGCGGGGCGCCAGCCGCGACAGTGCCCGCTCGATGTCGGACTTGACGCTCTCGCCGACCAGTTCGTCGTCCGGCGCCACGTCGGCTGCGTCGGCGAGCACGTCGAGGAGGTTGTTGTCGTCCTCATCGCCGAAGGGTTCGTCGACGGAGAGCGAGCGCGACTGGTGGCGGAGGGCGTCCTCGATCTTCTTGGGAGGCAGGTCCAGCTCGGCGGCCAACTCCTCGATGTTGGGTGGCCGCTTGTAGGTCTGCGCCAGCCGCGCGGACGCCTTGCGGATCTTCGAGATCGTCCCGATGCGGTTGAGCGGGAGGCGGACGGTCCGCGCCTGCTCGGCGAGCGCCTGGAGGATGGCCTGCCGGATCCACCAGACGGCGTAGCTGATGAACTTGAAGCCGCGCGTCTCGTCGAACCGGTTGGCCGCCTTGATCAGCCCGTAGTTGCCCTCGTTGATGAGGTCGCTGAGCGAGAGCCCCTGGCCCTGGTACTTCTTCGCCACCGAGACCACGAAGCGGAGGTTGCCCCGCACCATCTGGTGGAGGGCGTCCTCGTCTCCGTCCTGAATGCGCTTGGCGAGATCGACCTCTTGCTCGGGCGTCAGGAGCGGGATCTGCCCGATCTCCTGGAGGTACTGATCCAGCATCTGCTGGCTACGAGGCACGTACATGGCGGCAGCCCGGGGGGCGGCTGGGGAAACGAAGGGCGGGAGCGGTGGGGTCGGGTGGGGCCGCAGAGGGGAGCGGCAGGACGGCGGAGCGATCAGTCTACCACGGACCGCGGGAATGTGTACGTGGGATGAACGCCCGGGGGTTCCAGTCGCTCGGGGCAGGGGGCGTACCGTCGTAGCTTCGTCGTGCCCCATTCCGCCCTATGTCGCTTCTCGTCCCTCCCCGTCCGACCGTCTCGGCCCTGGACTGCCGGGGGCGGGCGCTCGTGCTGGACCGGCCGCACGTGATGGGCATCCTCAACGTCACCCCGGACTCCTTCTCGGACGGTGGGCAACTGGGCTCTGTGCAGGCCGCCGTGGACCGTGCTGCCGCGATGGCCGAGGCGGGCGCGACGCTGGTCGACATCGGTGGCGAATCGACGCGGCCTGGCGCCCGGCCCGTCGGCCTCGACGAAGAGCTGGAGCGGGTCGTGCCGGTCGTGGCGGGCATCGCGAAGGCGGTGCCGCACGTGCTCGTCTCGGTCGACACCACGAAGGGCGCCGTCGCTCGGGAGGCGCTCCGCGCGGGCGCCCACCTCGTCAACGACGTGACCGGCCTCCGCGAGGGGCTGGGGACGGCCGCCGCCGCCGCCGAGTACGGCGCGCCGCTCATCGTCATGCACGGCCTCCAGAAGACCGGCGGCTCGGCCCCGGCGGGGACCTACTCCGACGACGTCACGGCCGACGTGATCGCCTCGCTCCGCCAGTCGGTCGCTCGCGCCCACGCTGCAGGCGTGGCCGACGTGGTCGTGGACCCGGGCGTCGGCTTCGGCAAGACGGTCGCCCAGAACCTCCGGCTCATCGCCGAGGTGGACCGGCTCGTGGCCGAGGACTGGCCGGTGCTGGTCGGCGTGTCGCGCAAGAGCACCGTCGGCGCCGTGCTCGGTGCGCCCGGTGCGCCCGCGCCGGTCGGCGAGCGGCTCTACGGGTCGCTCGGGCTGGCCGCGCTGGCGGTCGTCCGCGGCGCCCGCATCGTGCGCGCCCACGACGTGCGGGAGACGGCTGAAGTGCTGCGCGTGATCGAGGCGGCCCTGGAGGCCGCGCAACCGTCGGACCGCTCGTGACCGGGACCCTCGCGCTGCTCCTGCAGGAGGGCCTTCGGATCGGCTTCGTGCCCGTCCGCTGGCTGGACTTACTCGACATCGCCATCACGGCGGTGCTCGTGTACCAGGTGTACCGCCTGATTCGCGGCACCATCGCGGTGCAGGTGGCGGTCGCGCTGCTGGGCCTCTACGCCGTCAACGAGGTCGTCCGCGCGGTCGGCCTGACGACGCTGACGACGCTCTTCGGGGCCGTCGGGGACGTGTTCGTGCTGGCGGTCCTGATTCTGTTCGCGCCCGAGATCCGGCAGGCGCTCTTCCTCCTCGGCCGCAACCCGATCGTGCGGCGCCTGGTGACGCAGCCGCCCCGGCAGAAGATCACCGACGAGGTGATCGGGGCGATCCAGGAGATGAGCCGCGACCGCGTCGGCTCGCTGATCGCCTTCGCGCGGTCGACGGGCCTGCGCAACTACATCGAGTCCGGCACCCAGATCCACGCCGACGTCGAGCGCGACCTGCTGACGGCCATCTTCTTCCCCAACTCGCCGCTCCACGACGGCGCCGTGATCGTGCAGGGCCAAAAGGTGGAGGCCGCCCGCTGCATCCTGCCCGTCTCCGACGCCCGCGGCCTCGACCCGCACCTCGGCTTGCGGCACCGCGCCGCCGTCGGCCTGACCGAGCGCACCGACGCGTTCGTGATCGTGACCTCCGAGGAGACCGGCAAGATCTCGGTCGCCGAGAACGGCCGCCTCGACGTGGGCCTCAGCCTCGCCCAGGTGGAGGAGCGCCTGCTCGACGCGTTCTCGCCCGACCGCCGCGAGACAGCGGCCGCCGACGAGTCCGCCCCGGCCGACGCGACATGATGAAGGGACTCCTGCGACACGCCAGACCGGCGTGGGTGGTGCGTGGTGTGCGTCCGGCCTGCGCCACGCACCCTACGCACCACAGCCCGCCGTCTCGCCCGTCCTCGATGCCGCTTTTCCCGTGCTCCTGACCGACCGCCAGGCCGCCGCCTTCCGCCGGCGCCTCGTCCGCGACCTCCGCGACAAGGGCATCGCCGACGAGCGCGTGCTCGACGCCGTCGCGCAGGTGCCGCGCCACCGCTTCATCCCTGACGACGGCCTCCACCGGCAGGCCTACGACGACGTGGCGCTCCCCATCGGGGAGGGCCAGACCATCTCGCAGCCGTTCACCGTCGCCCGGATGACGGAGCTGCTGGCCGTCCAGCCGGGCGACCGCGTGCTGGAGGTGGGCACGGGGAGTGGGTATCAGGCGGCCATCCTCGCGACGCTCGGCGCACGGGTGTTCTCCATCGAGCGCCACGCCAAGCTGCTCCGCAAGACGACCCCCGTGCTGAAGGCCCTCGGGCTGACCGTCCGCACGCAGGCAGGCGACGGCACCTACGGCTGGCCCGCCCTCGCCCCCTTCGACGCCATCATCGTCACGGCGGGCGGCCCCACCGTCCCCACTGAGCTGACCGACCAGCTCCGCGCTCCCGCACCCGGCCGCGCCGACGCGCGCCTGCTCATCCCCGTCGGCCCGCCGACGCAGCAGGTCCTCCACCGGATCACCCGCACCGGCTCGGAGGCGCTGGCCGACGAGACGTTCAACGACGTGCTCTTCGTCCCGCTCGTGCGAGGCTAGCTCGGCGCCGACCTCAGTCTCCGCGCCCCACCTCGGCGCCGAGGCGGGGGGGCTCGGCTACGCCGACGGCGCTAGGCACCGACTGGGGGATGCCCGGCGTCGGTTCATGTCTATCTTGAGGCGTCCCCGCCCCCGCGCATGGAGCCCACCGCCCCGTCCGAGGCCGACCCGGCACGCCCGGAGTCCCGCCCCGACTGGCGGTCGCTGAGTCACCTCCGCGACCGTGTGGAGGCGGCTGTGCGCGAGATCGAGCGGCTCCGCGCCGAGAACGCCGACCTGGCGCGGCGCGTCACCGAGCTCCAGGACGGGCCTGCGAGCGCCCCGTCGTTCCGCTTCGGCGACGGCGACGACCCGGACGCGCTGAAGGCGCGCGTGCAGGGCTTTATCGACCTCGTCGACGGCCTCCTCCAGGCCGACGAGCCCGGCGGCGACGGCAGCCCCTCGGACGGATGAGCACCGCCGACCCCGTCTCGGTCCGCGTGCGGATCCTCGACCGCGACTACCCGCTGCGGGTGGCGCCCGGGGACGAGGACTACACGGTCCACCTCGCGGCCCGGGTCGACGAGCGGCTGCGGCGGCTTCGCCAGCAGCTTCCCTCGCAGCCCGACATGACGCACGCGGTGCTCGTGGCGCTGGAACTGGCCGAGGAGCTCTACGCCGCCCGCGCCGAGACCGACCGTCTCCGCGCTCGCCTGGAGATCGAGTCGGCCGCTCTGGCCGACCGCCTCGACGACGCGCTGGCCGGAATCCCCTCCGACCGCTCCGACGACGCCTGACGGCTGGGGAATTCGCGGCCTCTCTCGGAACGCCGCACGGGGCGGGGCGATATTGGGTCTGCGCGCACCGGGGGTCTCCCTCGGCGCACGCTCACCGGCTTGTAGCCACCGCATGGGAACCTGAACAGCGTTTACCGCGGGGGCTCTGTTTAGGGCCTGACCATCAGACCGCACTCCCGCCCGGTTCGCCGGGCGAGACTCCGAGGCTTCGCCTCGGGCCGCGGAAGGCGAGAGGGTCTGAGGAGCCCCCACATTGTCAGACGAGCAAGGTTCTCGTCCAAGCGCTGCAGGCTGGTGCCTCTGTTCGACCCGAGCCGCCGCCGGCGATTGCCGACGGCCATGGCCGGGTCCGCGTGCGAGCGCCCCGGCGACCGGTCCGGGGCGCTCGCGTCGCACCGTTTCGGCCCGTCTCCCTCGTCCCCCCGCCCCGATGGACCCGCTCACGCTCGCCCTCGCTGCCCTCGGTGTCGTCCTGGCGTTGGCCGTGGGGTTCGTCGGCGCGCGGGTGGGGCGAGGGGGGACCGCGGCGGCGGCGTTCGAGGACGCGACGCAGCGCGCTGAGGCGCTCACGGCTCGCACCGAGGCCGAGGCCGTCCGCTTCCAGGAGCGCGCCGACGCTGCGCAGGCCGAGCTGGCGACCGCGCGGGAGGAGGCCCGTCGGCGCCGCGCTCGGCTGGAGCAGCGCGTCGCCGAGGTGAAAGAGCGCCACCAGAAAGCCCGTGAGAAGCTCGACGCCGCCCGCCTCCGCATCGACAAGAAGACGAAGCGGCTGGCCGCCCGCGAGACGACGCTCGACACCGCCGTGGCGGCGGTCGAGGCGCTCACCGCCGCCGCGGAGCGACGCCGCACCGAGGCCGACGCCCTCCGCGAGCAGGTCCAGGGGCTGGCTACGACGGTCGGCCGGCGCCAGCAGGAGATCGCCGGGCGCGAGCGCGAGGTGGAGGCCCTGCACGCGCGGCTCTCCGAGGAGACGGCCCGCCTCGACCGGCTCGTGGAGGAGCACCTCGGCAAGCTGGAGCGCGCTGCCGACCTGTCGCGCGACGAGGCACGCGAGCGGCTCGTCAACGAACTCACGCGCGAGGCCAAGCTGGAGGCCGCCGGGGCCGTCAAGGACGCCCGCGACCGCGCCCGCGAGACGGCCCAGCGCGAGGCCACCAAGGTCATCCTCAAGGCCATCCAGCGGCTCGCCGCGACGGCTACCATCGAGCACACCGTCTCGGCGGTGCCGCTCAAGAGCGAGGACATGAAGGGCCGTGTGATCGGCCGCGAGGGGCGCAACATCCGCGCGTTCGAGGCCGCCACAGGGGTCGAGGTGATCGTGGACGACACGCCGGACGCGGTGCTGGTGTCCGGCTTCGACCCGGTCCGCCGCGAGGTCGCCCGGATCTCGCTCATCCGCCTGCTGGACGACGGCCGGATCCACCCGGCGCGTATCGAGGAGGTGGTTGAGGCCGTCCGCGAAGAGATCGACACCGAGATCATGGAGGTCGGCGAGCAGACGGCGCTGGAGCTCCAGTTGCACGGCCTCCACCCCGAGCTGGTCAAGCTCGTCGGGCGGATGAAGTACCGGGCGAGCTACGGCCAGAACCTGCTCCACCACTCCATCGAGGTGGCCAAGCTGTCCGGGCTGATGGCCGCCGAACTGGGGCTGGACGCGCGCAAGGCCCGCCGCGCCGGTCTCCTCCACGACATCGGCAAGGTCATCGAGGGCGACCTGGAGCAGCCGCACGCCATCGCGGGCATGGAGCTGGCGCGGCGCTACAAGGAGCACCCGGACGTGGCCAACGCCGTCGGCGCGCACCACGACGAGGTGCCCATGGCGACGCCCATCGCGCCCATCGTGCAGGCGGCCGATGCCGCCTCGGGGGCCCGGCCCGGCGCCCGCCGCGAGGCGCTGGAGCGCTACGTGCAGCGTCTCAAGGGGCTGGAGCAGATCGCGTCCGACTTCGAGGGCGTCCTCCAGGCCTACGCCATCCAGGCAGGCCGCGAGATCCGTGTGATGGTGGACACGGCCCAGGTGTCGGACGCCGTCGCGGAGTCGCTCGCGAGCGACATCTGCCGCCGCATCGAGCGTGAGATGGAGTACCCCGGCCAGATCAAGGTGACCGTGATCCGCGAGGTCCGCGCGGTCTCTATCGCGAAGTAGCGTTCGGCGCCGGGACGCGAGCACCGCGCCCGCCTGGCGCTGAGGTGGAGGCAGCCCGGCGTCTCTGGTACACCCGGGTGCTGGTAGACTCCCCGCATGAGCGTCCTCACCCGCCCCCAGAAGGTCTACGTCGTCTGCGCGGCCGTCTTTCTGACGGCGCTCGTGATCGCGGAGGTGACCGCGGGCAAGTTCTTCACCGCGTTCGACCTGCCGGTCCCGCTCCGCATCCTGGGCGTGGAGTTCGAGAGCGTGGTCATGACCGCAGGCGTGATCGCGTTCCCGGTCACGTTCATCGTGACCGACGTGATGAACGAGTACTTCGGCACGGCCGGGATCCGGTTCGTGACGTACGTGGGGCTGGCGATGGTCGTGTTCGCGTTCGGCCTGCTCCAGATCGCGCTCGCGATGCCGACGGCGCCCCTCTCGCCGGTCCCCGACGCGGCGTTCGCGGCCGTCTTCGGCACCACGACGCGCGTGATAGTGGGAAGCCTCGTGGCGTACGTCATCGGGCAACTGGTCGACATCGCGCTCTTCCACCGCCTCCGCCAGTGGACCGACGGTCGCCACCTCTGGCTCCGCGCGACGGGCTCAACGCTGGGCTCGCAGTTCATCGACACGTTCGTCGTGCTGACGGTGGCGTTCGCGGGGCAGTTGGCGCTGGGCGAGATCGTCGCGATCACGCTGTTCAACTACGGCTACAAGGTGGGCATCGCGGTCGCCATCACGCCGCTGGTGTATGTCGCCCACGCGGCCATCGACCGGTACCTGGGGCACGATCTGGCCACCCGACTGGAAGAGTCTGCCGAAGCGGCGTGAGCGCGCCTGCCCCGTGAGCGGGTGCGTGGGGCCGGGTGTGCGGGTGCCGTGAACCGAAAGGGCTTCCGGCGCAGAGGTCGGGAGAAGACGAGCCTCGAATCGCCAGAAGGCCCGATGAGACCGTATTTTTCAGGCGCGCGGCACGATTGGTGCCCGCCCTCAGGACCTGCGCCCGGTGCGCGGGTCCTTTTTGTTTCGACGCAACCCTGAGTCCGCTTGACACTCCGCCTGCCCGCCTCCCTCGATCCCGCCACGCTCCGACAGGAGTGGTTCGGCAACGTCCGCGCCGACCTGCTGGCGGGCATCGTCGTGGCCCTCGCGCTCATCCCCGAGGCCATCGCCTTCTCGATCATCGCGGGGGTGGACCCGAAGGTGGGGCTGTACGCCTCGTTCGTGATCGCGGTCACGACCTCGTTCGTCGGCGGCCGGCCGGGCATGATTTCGGCGGCGACCGGCGCGATGGCGTTGCTCATGATCACGCTCGTTCGCGACTACGGGCTGGAGTACCTGTTCGCGGCGACCATCCTGACCGGGATCATCCAGTTCACGTTCGGCGCCTTCAAGCTGGGGCGGGCGATGAAGTTCGTCCCGAAGGCGGTGATGGTCGGGTTCGTGAACGCGCTGGCGATCCTGATCTTCATGGCCCAACTGCCGCAGTTCGCGGGCCAGGGCTGGATGATGTACGCGTTCGTGGCCGCCGGGCTGGCGATCATCTACGGCCTGCCGCGCATCACGACGGCCATCCCGTCGCCGCTCGTCGCCATCGTCGCGCTGACGGCGGTGAGCCTGACGCTGTCGGGCGGCTGGGGCCTCAACACGGTCGGCGACATGGGGGCGCTGCCGACCGAACTGCCGTTCTTCTCGCTCCCCGCGGTCGGGCTGACCTGGGAGACGCTCTCGATCATCTTCCCGGTCTCGTTCGCGCTCGCGCTCGTCGGCCTGATCGAGTCGCTGCTGACGGCCCAGATCGTGGACGAGCGGACGGACACGGACTCCGACAAAAACCGGGAGGCGCGCGGCCAGGGGATCGCCAACGTCATCACAGGCTTCTTCGGCGGCATGGCGGGCTGCGCCATGATCGGCCAGTCGGTCATCAACGTGTCGTCCGGCGGGCGCGGTCGGCTGTCGACGTTCTCGGCGGGCGCGTTCCTGCTGCTGTTCATCCTGGTCCTCTCCGACTGGCTCGTGCTGATCCCGATGGGCGCGCTCGTGGCCGTCATGGTGATGGTGTCGATCGGCACGTTCGACTGGGGCTCGATCTCGTCGCTCGCGAGGGCGCCCAAGTCCGAGTCGTTCGTGATGCTGGTGACCGTTGCGGCGGTCGTGATCACGCACGACCTGTCGATCGGCGTGCTGGCGGGCGTGATCCTGAGCGCGCTGTTCTTCGCCCGCCAGGTGGCCAACCACGCCTTCATGGAGGTCGAGGAGACGCACGGCCCGGCCGGGCGGACGCACACCTACATGGTCACGGGCTCACTCTTCTTCGTGACGGTCCAGGGCTTCCTGAACACGTTCGACTTCCAGGAGGATGTGGATCTCGTCGTGCTCGACCTGTCGGCGGCCCACGTCTGGGACGGCTCGGCGGTGGACGCCATCGACCGAGCCGTGCTCCGGTTCCGCCGCCGCGGTGTCGAGGTGGAGATCGTCGGCCTCAACGAGCAGAGCCAGTCGCTCTTCGACCGCCTCGCGGTCCACGACAAGCCGGGTGCGCTGGCGGTCGCGGGCGGCCACTGACCCCACCTCGGAGGACCCGCGGACGGGGCCGCCGAGGCGGACGCAGTCGGGATCTCCAGGCGCTGCCGACGGCCTCGGCGTGGCTGCCCTTCGGTCGTAGTCTTCGGTCATGGCGCGTCGGTTCTGGAGCGGGGCCATCCTGCTGAGTCTCTGGGCATCCCCGCTCGCGGCGCAAGTCGCCGACAGCTCGTGGAGCGCTGGCACGCCACGGCTGGACGAGGTCGTGGTCCGCGAGGCGGGGACCCGGGCCGGTGTCGAGCGGGTGCCGGTCGCAGACGTGATCGCGCGGTCCCCGCAGAGCGTCGCCGACCTCGCCCGCCTGGTCCCCTCAGCCATCGCGACGATCAACTCTCGTGGCGAGACGCTGCTGCACGTCCGAGGCATTGGGGAGCGGCAGAGCACGGTGCTCCTCGATGGGGCCCCGATGACCGTCCCGTGGGACCGGCGCCTGGACCTGGCCCTCGTCCCGGCCGGAGTGATTGGGCGCCTGGACCTGGTGCGCGGGCCGGCCTCTCTGGTGTGGGGCCCGAACACGACGGGCGGGGCGCTCGATCTGGTGCCGCGCGAACGCGCGTCGGCGGGCTCGATGACCGATGTGGAAGCGAGCGGCAGGCTTCCCGTCGGAGGCCGCTTCGCTGCCACGTACCTGCGTCGGCGAGGGGCATGGAGCGGCACCCTCTCCGTCGACGGGATGGCCAGCCAGGGGGCTGCGCTCGCCCGAGAGCTGGCCTTCAGCCAGCCCGATGCGTCGCGGCGGACCAACTCGGACCGCCGGGCCGGAAGCGCGCTCGCTCGCGTCGTCTACGCGCCTCGGACTGACATCGAGGTCGCGGTCACGCTGCTCCACCTCGACGCTGCGCAGGGCGTTCCGCCCGAAGGGCACCTCGACCCCGACGTAGACCGCGTGCGGTACTGGCGCATCCCTGACTGGCGCCACACCACGCTCGTCGTCCGCGCCCGGACGCCCGCCCCGGGCGCCGCGCTCGACGCGACGGCGTGGGCGAGCACCTTCGGACAGACGATCCACCAGTTCGACGACGCTACCTACAGTCAGCGCACCGGTGGCCAGCGCGACGCGGACGACACTGTCGGTGCTCGGGCGGTGGTCGAGACGGTCGGGGCACTGGGCACCCTCCGAGCCATCGGGTGGGGCCAGGCGTCGGCGCACCGGCAGACCGAAGTCGCCGAGGGGGCGCCGACCGAGCGGTTTCGAGAGGCAGAGGTGCGGCTGGGTGTCGAAGGTGAGCGAGTGGTGGGGGCGGCGACGGCTCTCTTCGGCGTGTCCTGGGATGGGTTCGCGCCTGTCGAGGCCGCGGGGCGCCCTACGGGGCAGGGCTTCGGTCTGGCCGGGCTCGTCGCCCGCGTCGAGGTGCCGATCCGGGGAGGGCGGGCACACGCAGGCCTCTCGCGAGGCGGACGGTTCCCGACGATGCGCGAACTGTATGGTGAGGCCCTGGGCCGCTTCGCCCTCAACCCGGACCTGGGTCCCGAGACGACCTGGCAGGCCGAGGTCGGTGCGGAAACCGCGGGGCGCCGAGCCTCGGGATGGGCCACAGGCTTCGCTCGCCGGACGCGCGGGGCGATCGAGCAGGAGGTGCTGCCCGACGGTCGACGGCGACGGGTCAACCTGGGAGGGAGCCACGCGGTCGGCGTCGAGGGTGGGGTGGGGCTGCGGCTGGGCCGGTCGGCCCGGCTCGACGGCAGCGCGACGGTCCTGGCACTCCGGGGCGTCCTGGCCGATGGGCAGGAGGTGGAGATCGCAGAGCGCCCGGAGGCCCTCGCGCGTCTCGCCGTCTCCGCGCTCCCGGCCGAAGGGTGGACCTGGGCCGCCGAGGCGCTGGCCACCGGCCGGGCGGTCTCGTTCACCTCGACCGGGACCGTCGACCTGCCGGCGTCCCTCCTCGTGGGGGGACAGGTCGGCCATCGATGGCAGGCGCGGCGCGGCGTGCTGGACGTTTTCGCCCGCGTCGACAACGCGCTCGACGCCGAGGCGCTACCCCAGGCCGGGCTACCGGTGCCGGGTCGAGAGGTCCGCATCGGCCTGCGGTGGCTTCGGTGATCGGGAGCGAGGTGTCCACGGGCGACCCTACGTCCGGGGTCAGTCTTCTACGTCCCCGCTTCGGGGGGCAACCCGGCCCCGGCGGCCCCTACGACGGGGCCGCCGAGGCTGCGTGCCTCAGAGCGACAGCTTCACGCCACCGTTGGCGATGAACCCATCCGTCGGTGCCCAGATCTCGGCGAACGTCGGCGAGGTGCGGGCGCCGAGCACCACCGGACCGTAGTTCGTCTGCTGGGTGTCGAGCAGGTTCTCCAGGTTGAGGAACACGCGCGCCGGGCCGACGCGCCACTCGCCCATGAGGCCGGTCACCCAGTAGCCGGAAGTCCGCTCGCCGCCGGGCAGCGTCTGGGGGGCTGTGTAGTAGGCCTCCAGCCCGATGCGGCCTTCCCCGTGACGCTCCCACACCAGGATGGAGTACGTCTTGTGGGCGGGCGTGAGCGGGATGGCGCGGCGGGCGTTCCCGTCGGCCAGGCCCGCCTCGGTGGCGTCGAGGAGGACGTAGCCGAGGAACAGCTTCAGGTCGCCGAGGCCCAGGCGTGCGTTGGTCTCCAGGCCGCGCGTGCGGACCGGCCCGGCAGCGTTGCGGTAGCGCAGCAAGCCGGGCGCGGCGTCGCCGGCCGGGACCAGGGCGTCGTCGAGGCGGGTCAGGAAGGCGGCCTGATTGAATGAAAGCGTGACGCGGCCGCCCAGCACCGTCTGCACGTTGAGGTCCACCGTGCCACCCACCGAGGTCTCGGCCTCGACCGTCTCGTCGAGCGGCAGCACGCCCCGGAACGCCCGGCTCTCGGACGGCTCCAGGAAGACCGTCGGCGCCTGGTAGCCGAGCCCGCCGGTCGCCCGCAGGTCCACGTCCTCCGTCAGGCGGAGGAGCGCCGACGCGCGGGGCAGCACGAACGCGCCGTACGTGTCGTGCCAGTCGCCGCGGAGGCCCAGTTCGACCGAGAGCCGGTCGCCCAGGTCGCGGGTGTCCTGCACGAACACACCGACCGTCAGCTGCTCGTCGTCCAGCTCCGGCCCGACAGCGTCGCGCTGGTCGAAGGCGTCGGTGCGGAGGTCGAGGCCGACCACCACATCGTGCGCGTCGTGGTCGATCAGCGCGGACGCCTCCGCGTAGGTCGCGACCTGGAACCCCTCGAACCGGTAGTCCGGAAGCGCGAGGCGGCGGTCGAACGCGGTCGTGCTCTGCTTGGCCGTCAGCGTGACGGCCTCAGAGAGCGCGTGGTCGAACCGGAGTTGCGTCGTGAGCCGGACGCTCTCGCTCCGCTCCACGTACCCGTCGGCGCCGTCCTCGATCACGGCGAGGTCGCCGCCCTGGCGGTCCTCGGCCGTTCCCGAAAGGCCGGCCCACAGCGTCGTCTGGGGCGAGAGGTAGGCGTAGAGGCGCGGGGCGACCGTGATGCGCCGCGTCCTCGGGAGGTTGGTGAAGGCGTCTCCGTCCCCGTCGTACGCGCTTTGCCCGTTCGCCGAGGCGAGGAGCGTGTACCCGTAGCGCGCGTCGCGACCGGCGAGAAAGGCTCCCACGTCGACGCCGCCCGCGCTCGTCGCATTGACCAGCACGGACCGCTCCGGCGCCCCGAGGCGAGGCTCCCGGGAGACGAGGTTGACGAGGCCCGCGATGGCGCCGCTGCCGTAGAGCGTCGAGGCCGGGCCCTTGATGACCTCTACCTGGCGGAGGTCGAGCGGCGGGACCTGGAGGATCGACAGCCCGCCCGAGAAGCCTCCATAGAGCGGGAAGCCGTCCTTCAAGAGCTGGGTGTAGCGCCCGTCGAGTCCCTGGATGCGGATCGACGCGTTGCCCGACACCGCGGAGGTCTGCTGGACGGCGATGCCCGGCGACTCGTTGAGCAGCATCGTGATGTTGGACGGGTCCATCGACACCTTCTCGTCGATCTCTTCGCCCGCGATGGTCTCGACCCGCGTGGGGAGGGCCGCGATGGTGCGGCTCGTCCGCGTGGCAGCCACCACCACGTCGTCGAGCGACTCCTCGTCCTCCTCCAGCGCCACCTCGACGGGCGCGTCGTCGGTCCGAGGCAGGGTGATGCGGACGGTGGCGGGCTCGTAGCCGACGAACGAGACCGTCAGCGTGCGGTCGCCCGAAGGAAGGTCGGCGAGGCGGGCGATGCCGTCGGGACCGGCGGAGGCCCCGGTCGGCGGGTCGGTGTCGGCGACGACGGTCGCGCCGGAAAGCGGCGTGCCCTCGTGCTCGTCGGTCACGCGGACCGAGACGGCATGCTGGGCGGACGCGGGGGCGCTGGCGGCGAGGGCCAGCAGGACGAAGAGAGCAGGCCCGAGGCGGGTCTGGAAGAACGCGAACATGGGATCGGGGGGGACGGCCACACCGACCCCGAGGGCGGCGTGGCGCAGGTCAGGCAAACAGCGGCGGGGACCAGGCGCGGCGCGCCCGGCCGTCGTGGAGACGCCGGTCAGCCCCGCGGCGGATGCCAGACGGCACCGACCTCCTCGGTGCCTGCACGCCTCCCCGACGGGAGCACGTGTGTGGTCGCGTTCTCGCTCGCCACAGGACGCAAGGCGACGGGGGCGTTCGCCACCCGCTTGCAGCACGAGACGCACGCGCAGCACCCGCCGGCGTCCGGGCACGACTCGCCCGGCGCGCAGGGGTGCGATGCGTCGGCCTCGCTGAGCTCACCGCAGCACCCGGAGTCCGCCCACACTACCAACTCCGCCTGGACCGCCGGGGGCACCTCGGCGAGGCTCTCGGCGGGCGCCGCGAGCACAGAGAGGACCAAGACGACGAGCGCGAGCATGGACCGCAAAATCGCCGTGCTCCACCGACCCGATGGCTGAGGAATGGCAAATCCGGCGCTACAGCGCCAGACTGGGGGTCGCCCCGATGCTCAAGTCCGAGACCTCGCCCGCGGCCCACTTGGTAGCGGCCGTCACCGCGATCATGGCTGCGTTGTCGACCGAGTGTGCGGGGTCCGGGATGAAGACCTCGAAGCCATCGGCCTGTCCCGCCTCGGTCATGGCGGCGCGGAGGCCGCGGTTGGCCGAGACGCCGCCGACGACTGCCACCGCCTGCACGCCCGTCTCCTCGACCGCCTGGCGGACGCCCGTCACCAGCGCGTCCACGACGGTCTGCTGGAACGAGGCCGCCACGTCGGCGCGGTGGGCGTCGAGGACCGCGTCCGTCTCGTCCCCGAGGTCGGCGATCCAGTAGCGGACGGCGGTCTTGATGCCGGAGAACGACAGGTCGAACAGCGCGTTGCCGCGTCGCCCCTTCGGGCCGAGACGAGGGGAGGGGAGGTCCAGGAACGCCGGGTCTCCCTCGGCCGCGAGGCGGTCGATGGGGGGGCCGCCGGGGTACGGCAGGCCGAGCAGCTTGGCCACCTTGTCGAACGCCTCGCCCGCCGCGTCGTCGCGCGTCCGGCCCAACTCCTCGTGGACGAAGCCTTCCTTCACGAGCGTCAGCAGCGTGTGGCCGCCGGAGACGGTCAGGCAGAGAAACGGCAGGGGCGGACGCGGCGCCTCGATCATCACCGAGTAGACGTGCCCCTCCAGGTGGTTGACGCCGATCAGCGGGATGCCTGCGCCGACGGCGATGCCCTTGGCTGCGCTCAGCCCGACCAGCAGCGACCCGGCCAATCCCGGCCCGACCGTGACCGCGACGGCGCCGAGGTCGGCGATGGTCAGTGCGGCCTCGTCGAGAGCGGCCTGGATCGTCGGCACGATGAGCCGCTCGTGGGCCCGGCTCGCGTGCTCCGGCACGACGCCGCCGAACTGCTCGTGGATGCGCTGCCCCGCGACGACGCTCGACGCCAGCCGCCCGTCCGCCCAGACCGCTGCGGCGGTGTCGTCGCAGGAGGTCTCGATGGCGAGGATCGGGGGGAGGCTCAAGAGAGGGGGCGGGGTGCGAGAGGGAGGGATGCCGGGGAAGCCAGGAGGGATCCACGTCGGCGAGCAAATTCCGGCGACTTCGCCCGCCTCGGTGGCGAAGTCGGGCGGAAACCCTCACCTTCCGCACCTCCGCACCTCCGCACCTCCGCACCTCCGCACCTCCGCACCCAGCCATGCCCGCTCCTCTCTTCGTCACCATCGTGCTCGACGGCGCCGGTGTCGGCGATGCTCCGGACGCCGACGCCTACGGCGACGCTGGCGCCGACACGCTCGGCCACGTCATCCGCCAGCAACGCCCCGCGCTTCCCAACCTGACGCGCTGGGGGCTCGGCCACCTCGTCGATGGTCTGCCCGCGGCGGGGCCGCCCGAGGCCTCGTGGGGACGGCTCACGGAGCGCGCCGCAGGCAAGGACTCCACGACCGGCCACTGGGCGCTCGCCGGGCTCGTGCTGGAGACGCCCTTCCCGACCTACCCCGACGGCTTCCCGCCGGACGTGGTCGACGCGTTCTGCCGGAAGGCGGGCGTCGAGGGCATCCTCTCCAACGCGCCCGCCTCCGGCACGGCGGTGATCGCGGCGCTCGGCGAGGAGCACCAGCGGACCGGCCAGCCCATCGTCTACACGTCCGCCGACAGCGTCTTCCAGGTCGCAGCGCACGTCGACACGATCCCGCTGGACGCGCTGTACCGGATGTGCCAGATCGCGCGGGACGAGGTGATGGTCGGGGAGCACGCGGTCGGGCGGGTGATCGCGCGGCCGTTCGCGGGCGAGCCGGGCGCCTACGAGCGGCTCTCGGCCAAGCGGAAGGACCTCTCCCTGCTGCCCCACGCGCCGACGCTGCTCGACGACCTCCAGGACGCAGGCGTGCGGACGGTCTGCGTTGGAAAGATCGCGGCGCTGTTCGGGGGCGCCGGGGTGGACGAGGAGATCAAGACGGCGGGCAACGCGGACGGCATCCAGAAAACTCTCGACGCCATCCGCGCGGTCACCGAGGCGGACGTGCCGACGTTCATCTGGACCAACCTCGTCGACTTCGACGAGCTCTATGGACACCGCAACGACCCGGCAGGCTACGCGGCTGCGCTGGAGGAGGTCGACGCCGCGCTCCCGGCCTTCGAGGCCGCGCTCCCCGACGGGGCCGTGCTGCTGCTCACCGCCGACCACGGCAACGATCCGACCTACCCAGGCACGGACCACACGCGCGAGCGGGTACCGATCCTGCTGTTCCGCAAGGGAGAGACTGCCGGACAGGATCTCGGAACGGCGGGCACATTCGCCGACCATGCCGCGAGGGTGGCAGGGCACTTCGGACGGTCCGCACATCGGCCGGGGGAAAACAGAGGGTAGGTTCGCGCCCCTTTCCTTCCTCAGACCATGCGTCTCGTCCTGCTCGCCCTCGCCCTGACCTCTGCCGCCGCCGCCCAGCCCGGCTGGCGAGCCATCGAGGCGGACAGCCCGACGTTCTCGGTCGACGTGCTGACCGCGGTCGGCGACGATCCGTCGTTCCTCGCGATCGACGAGCAGGGCAACCCGGTCGGTGAGTTCAAGATCAGCACCCTGTCGATGTCGGTCCTGCTCGCGGCGCGCGTGCCAGTGGGCGACCTGCTGACGGTCGTGGGCGAGGTGCCGTTCGCGTACGTGTCGTACGACTACCCGGAGGTGTTCGACATCGACCCGACCCTTCGCGACGCGGACCTGGACGACATCGCATTTGGCAATCCGTACCTCGGGGTGGAGGTGCAGTCCGGCCGGGACGTTACGCTGGGGGCGGGCGTCCGGCTTCCGCTGTCGACGACGGGCGACTTCGCGATCGCTCAGGGGTGGCAGGCAGGCCTCGCGACCGAGGTCGAACGGTTCGAGGCGTACCTGCCCGACACGTTCACGGCGTCGGCGAGCGTCGCGGTGGCCCCGATGCTCAGCGACCGGGTGCGCGTCCGCGCGCGGGTGGAGCCGGCCCTCCTCGTGCCGACCGGCGACAACACCGACTCGGGCGTCGACCTCGCCCTGGGCGGCTCCATCGGCCTCGACGCCGCGCTCGGGCGGGCAACGCTGAGCGGTGGATTCCTGACCCGGCGGACGCTCACGGATGGACGCTTTGGTGGTCTCCGCGAGGTCGGTGTGTTCGAGGCCGACGCCACCGCCCTGCTCGGGGCCACGCTCGACCTCGGGCGCGTCCGGCCGGGCCTCGACGTGCGCGTGCCGCTCTACGACACCACGCTCCAGCAGGACGCGACGATCGGCCTCCGGGTGGACGTGGCGTTCCCCTGAGCCGAGCGGCGCCGGACCGGCTCCGGTACGTTCCGGGCACCGGGTCTGTGTGGATTGTACCAGGTCGCGACAGTCCGTCCAGACCGGGGCGCGGGCTATGGA
>NZ_MVOI01000006.1:752039-993208 GCF_002283555.1 Rubrivirga sp. SAORIC476
TCTCCGCCCCCTCGCCGTCGTCCTCGTCGAGCCACTCCTCGTTCTTGAGCGCCAGCAGGTCGGCGACGGCCTGCGCCTCGGCATCCTCGCGGAGCCGGTCGAGGTCGGCCACGACGGCCGCGAGGGCGTCGAAGGCGGGCGGCCCCTCGTCACACGACAGGGTGAGGGCGACGGGCAGGCCGCGCGACTCCGTCTGGCCCTGGTACCAATGGAGGTCGGGGTCGTAGGTCATCCGTCCCAGGACGGGGTGGTCGACGGGGGAGGTCATGGCGTCAGGCATTCGAGGAGGCGGCTTCCTGCAGCGACGACGCCGTCTGGTGCGCCGACGCCACCACCGCCTCCGTCGTCGGGATGCGGGGCGCGTCCGCGAGGCAGGCGCCGTTTGAGTCGATCACCTCGCGGTAGAAGGCCGCGCTCTGCTTGGGCGTCCGCGCGAGCGTCTCGAAGTCCACGTGGACGAGGCCGAAGCGCTTCGTCGTGCCCTGGCTCCACTCGACGTTGTCCAGCAGCGACCACGCGAAGTAGCCCCGCACGTCCACGCCCGCTGCGATGGCGTCGCGGACCGCGAGCAGGTGGTCGTGCAGGTACGCGATCCGCATCGGGTCGGAGACCTCGCCGCCGACCACCTGCGGCGGGTCGTAGAACGACGCCCCGTTCTCGGTCACGTACTGCGGGATGTCGCCGTAGCGGTCGCGCACCCAGACCATCAGGTCGCGGAAGGCGGGTGCGTACACCTCCCAGCCCATCTCCGTGTACGGGTGCCGCGGCTGGCGGACGCGCCGGGCGCGCTCGGGCGCGTCGTCGGGGTCGTCCACGCACACGGCCCGCGTGTAGTAGTTGATGCCGAAGAAGTCCGTCTCGGTCCGGATCTCGTCCAGGTCGGCGTCCGCGAAGGTGGGCCACGAGGCGCCGAAGACCTCCGGCAGCTCCTCCGGGTAGCGGCCGTGGACGATGGGGTCCAGGAAAATGCGGTTCATGTAGGCGTCCGCCCGTGCCGTCGCCGCCACGTCCTCCGGTTTGTCGGTCGCTGCCACCTTCGGCTCCAGGTTGACCGCGATGCCGACGTTCCCGGCGCCCTCGGCGCGGAGCGCGGCCGTCGCGCGGGCGTGCGCCAGCAGGAGGTGGTGCGCCACCATGGCCCCCTCGGCGTGGACGCGGTGTCCCGGCGCGAGCCCGCCGCGCACGTAGCCGCCGTCCATCACCACCCACGGCTCGTTGAGCGTGATCCAGCGGCTCACGCGGTCCCCGAGGCGGGCGTGGACGGCCCGCGCGTAGTCCGCCAGCCAGTCGGCGACGTCGCGGTTGAGCCAGCCGCCGCGGTCGTCGAGCGCGGCGGGGAGGTCCCAGTGGTAGAGCGTCAGCATCGGCTCGATGCCCGCCTCGGCGAGGCGGTCGACCAGGCGGTCGTAGAAGTCGAGGCCGGGCCCGTTGACGGCGCCCGTGCCGTCGGGCAGCACGCGGCCCCAGTTGACGCTGAAGCGGTACGCCTGTAGGCCGAGGCGCTGCATCAGCGCCACGTCCTCCGGCATCCGGTGGTAGTGGTCGCAGGCGACGTCGCCGGTCTCGCCGCCGACGGTGAGGCCGGGCGTGCGGGCGAACCGCTGCCAGATGCTCGGCCCGGCGCCGTCGGCCAGGGGCGAGCCCTCGATCTGGAACGCGGACGTGGCGGCGCCCCACAGGAAACCGTCGGGGAAGGACATGCGCAGGGAGGAAGGGGAGGGAGACGTACCCGCCTGGGCCGCGCGGGTGCCCGGCGAGGGGTGGGAAGGGGAGACGGGGGCGCCCACAGACGGCCGACCGCCGGTGCCGCGTTCCGGGTCTCCCCAGAGAGCCCCGCGACGCCCTGGCGCGTCGGCTATCTTTGCCGCTCCCACCGTCCCGGGCTGACGTCCCCCCGTGCCCCCTCCCGAGACAACAACCGACTCCGCGCCGGACGCCACCCCGGACGCCACCCCCGAGGCCGCTGAGGCTCTGGAGACGACCGACCCGCCCGCCGAGGGCGAGGCGGTGGAGGAGCCCTCCCTGCGCGCCCATCTCGTGGAGCTGTGGCACCGGGTCCCGTTCGCCGTCCGCTGGGGGGCCGTCGGGGCGGTCGCGCTGCTGCTGGCGCTCGCCGTCGTGCCGCCCGTCCTCGACGCCGCCGAGGGGCCGACCGACGAGGAGCGCCTCGCCGAGGCCGCCCGCGAGCGCGCCATGTGGGCCGCTGCGCTCCGCATGGACCCGGCCGAACTGGACACCGCCATCGTCGCCAACGCGCTCGGGCCTGGCGACGCCGAGCGCGCCGACGACCGCTACGCGGACTACTACGTCCACGAGGCCGACAGCGTGGCCTTCTCCGTTCTCGTCACGTCGAGCGACTTCGCGCCCGACCTCGCGGTGCGCCTGCCGGACGGGCGCGAGCTGGCGGCCTCGGACCTGCTCCAGACCGACACGCGCGCCGAGATCGACGGCCTCCAGGGGCCGGGCCGCTTCGAGGTCGTCGTCACGTCGCGCGACCCGCGCGCGCGCGGCGCCTACGAGCTGGCCGTGCTCCCCGCCCGCCCCGCCGACTCGCTCTACGTCGACGACGAGGCCCGCCTCGACACGCTCGGCGGCGGGGCCCGTCGCGCAGGCCGCTTCGAGCGGATGTATGGCCTCGCCACGGACACCGACCTGCCCATCGTCATCCGCGTGGTGTCGTCCGCGTTCCGTCCGCGGATCCAGTTGATCGGGCCGAACGGGCAGGTCCGCGACGCGTCGTGGTCGCTGGAGACCTCGGCCCAGGGCGACAGCCTCTTCGGCGCCGTGGCGCGCTACATGCCCGGCTGGGAGGCGCCGTACCGCCTGCTGGTCAGCTCGGAGACGCCCGGCGCGCGGGGCGCCTTCGCGCTCGACGCCCGCAGCGTCCCCATCCGCGACCTCGCCGTCAACTCGTCGGGCATCCGGCGGACGCTCGGCGACGAGAGCTGGCTCCAGGACGGCCACTACCTCGACACCTACCGCATCCGCATTCCCGAGGACCGCAAGACGACCGTCCGCGTCACGTCCGACGCGTTCCCGCCCGCGTTCCGACTCTGGCGCATCGAGCGGCAGGCCCGCGCCGAGGTGGCCGAGGCGCTCAACGCCGCCGGGGCCAACGCCGCCCAGTACGAGGGCACGCTGGACGCCGGCGAGTACTACGTCGAGGTGACCTCCGGCGGACGGGCCGAGGATGACGATCCGCCGGAGATCCCGCTCGGCGGGGAGTACGGGCTCGTCGTCCGTGCGGAGTCGCTGGAGCCGGCACCCGCCCCGCCCCATGCCGACGACGGCGAGGACCCGAAGCCGTCGGGCTCGAAGGTCTTCTCCACCGAAGTCCGCCGGACCGGTCAGAGCGGCGGCAGCAGCTTCGAGGTGGGCGTGACCAACGTGGCGATCTCGTACCCCGGCAGCTCGCGCACGCGGGTCCAGCTCAGCGTCACCGTCCGCTCCATCGACTACACGGGCAACTGGGCGCCGTGGGCGAGCTTCGCCGGCCAGGCCTACGTCGTGGACGACCGGGGCCGCCGCTACACGGTGTCGCAGAACGAGAGCAGCAGCCCCTCCGGCTCGTCCGCCGAGCCGGGGACGGCGCGCCGCGGCGTGGTCGTGTTCTACCATCCGAAGGCCGTCGGCGGTCTGGAGCGCCTCGTGCTGGTGGCGTCCGTTGGTGACGAGTCGGTTACGCTTCCGATTCCGGTGCCGTAGCGGGTACTACGCTCGCGAGGGGGAGGGGACGGGTAGAGGGAAATCCGGTGGCACCCGGTGCCCGAGGTGGACATCTTCTCAGTCCTCAGTCCTCAGTCCTCAGTCCTCAGTCCTCAGTCCTCAGTCCTCAATCCTCAGTCTCCATGTCCCTCGTTCTCGTCACCGGTGCCTCCCGTGGGATCGGCGCGGCCGTCGCCGAGGCGTTCGCGGCGCGCGGCGACCGCCTCGCCCTCGTCGCCCGTGATGCCGACGCGCTGGCCGAGGTCGCCCGCCGCTGTGCCGAGGCGGGCGGGGACGCGCGGGTGTTCGTGTGCGACGTGACCGACGGCGCGGCCGTCGACGCGCTGGCCGCCTCGGTGCGCGACTGGGCCGGGACGCCGGACGTGGTGGTCAACAACGCCGGGCTGTTCGAACCCGGCGGGATCCTGGAGACCTCGCCGGAGGCCTTCCGGCGACAGATGGAGGTCAACGTCGTCAGCGCCTTCCTCGTGACGCGTGCCTTCCTCGCCGCGATGCGGGCGCGCGGCTCCGGGCGCATCCTGATGATGGGCTCCGTCGCGTCGATCCGCGGCTACCCCGGCGGCGCGGCGTACGGCGCGGCCAAACACGCGCTGCTCGGGCTGGCCCGGTCGGTCCGCCAGGAGATGCTGGGCACCGGCGTCTCGGTGACGACCCTCCTACCCGGCGCCACGCGCACCGGCTCCTGGGACGGCACCGATTTGCCCGACGACCGCTTCATGCCGCCCGAGGACATCGCACGCGTCGCGGTCGAGGTCGCGACGCTGTCCGGGCGGACGGTCGTCGAGGAGGTCCTGCTCCGGCCGGACGCGGGGGACATCTAGGGCGCTCGCGGGAGACAGGGAACGGGTGAATGGCGAGCATCGTCGCCGATGGATTCGTAGCCCCTCGGCCCTGGCCCCCTCTCCTCGACTCATGCCTGACGTCCATCACGACCCCGACCACCACCTGTTCTCCGCCGACGTGGACGGCGGCACCGCTCAACTGGAGTACCGCCAGAAGGACGATGTGATCGCCTTCGTCCACACGTTCGTGCCGGAGCCGTCGCGCGGGCAGGACGTCGGCGAGGCGCTGGTGGAGGCCGGGCTGGCTTTCGCCCGCGAGAACGACCTGAGCGTAATTCCGCAGTGTCCGTTCGTCCGGCACTACGTCGAGACGCACCCCGAGACGCAGGATCTGATCCAAGGCTGACGCCCGCCTCGCTGCCGAGGCGGGCGGTCAGGGTTACGAGCAGCCCACGGGGCCGCGCCGCGCGTCGCGGACGTCCTCACGTCGGTCGCGCCGGTCCTCGGCGCGGTCGCGGACATCCTCACGCCGGTCGCGGCGGTCTTCGAGCCGGTCGAGCACGCCCCCTCGGTAGCGCGCGTCGCGGACGTCCTCGCGCCGGTCGCGGCGGTCTTCGGCGCGGTCGCGGACATCTTCGCGGCGGTCGCGGACCTGCTCGGCGCAATCCGCGAGGACGCGGGCGGCGCGGGTGGGGGCACGCTGCGCGGAGGCGGGCAGCGCGACGAGAACGAGGAGCAGGGCGGGGAGGAGGAGGCGCATGGCCGGAGTCAGTTGGTGAGCCTCCAAGAGACGACGCCCCCTGTCGCGCCCGATCACGGCGCGTCGTCGGCTCTGCGTCCGATCCGTGGCGGATGTGTGTCGGCCGCCTCGGTGCCGAGGCGGGCCGTATCGCGTGCGTCGGTCCTTACTCCAGCACGCGGACGGACAGGTGCGACGGGTGCTCCGGCGACACAAACACGCGGTGCGTCGCGGCCTGGAAGTCCTCCTCGGTGGCCTCGTGGATGGGCATGAACCGCTGCGGGTTGCGGTCCACCATCGGGAACCACGTGCTCTGGATCTGGACCATCATCCGGTGGCCGCGGCGGAACGTGTGGGCCACGTCCTGCATGTCGAACGTCACCTCGGTCACCTCGCCGGGCACGAACGGGACCGGGGCTGAGAAGTCCTCCCGGAACTTGCCCCGCATCACCTCGCCGCGAACGAGCTGCTGGAAGTGGCCCATCGGGACCGAGCAGTCGCCGTCGGGCAACTCGCACGCGGCGTCGCCGGGGTACACGTCGATCAGCTTGACGATGAAGTCGGCATCGGTGCCGGTGACGGTCACGAACAGCGTTGCGCCGAGGTCGCCGGTCAGCGTCACGTCCTCCTCCAGCACGGGCGATTCGAACACGAGCACGTCCGGGCGGGTGCTCGCGAAGCGCTGGTCTTGCGTCACGTAGCGGTCGTCCCGGCGGACGACGATCTGGGGCGTGTGGGGGACGGGCTTGAAGGGGTCCGAGACGTACTCCGCGAACAGGCCCGCCTCGGTGGGGGCGTCGGAGCCCAGCCCGCCGCCGGGCTGGAGGTAGAGGCTCTGCTCGCGCGAGGCGCGGGGCGGCCACGCGTCGAAGAAGCGCCACTGGTCGGCCCCGGTGACGAAGACGGACGCCTCGTGGAGGTCGGGGTCGCCGTCGCCCTTGAGGTGGGCGTCGAAGAAGCGGGCCTCCAGGTTCTCGCGGTAGAAGACGGAGGTGTTCTGGCCGAACCAGAGGTCGCCGTAGCGGTCGCCGTCGCCGCGCGCCCAGCCGCCGTGCCACCACGGCCCCATCACGAGGTAGGACTCGGCGTCGGTCTCGTCCTGGATCGTGTGGTAGGTCTTGAGCGGGCCGTAGAGGTCCTGCGCGTCGAACCAGCCGCCGGTGACGAGCACGGCCGGGCGGACATCACGGAGGTGGGGCAGCGGCGTCCGCGCCTGCCAGTAGGCGTCGTAGGTGTCGTGCGTCAGGATCTCCTGCCAGAGGTCGTTGGTGCCGCCGAAGAAGCGGTCGTTCACCTCGCCCAGCGGCCCCAGGTCCTGGTACCAGCGGACGCCGTCGGGCGTGCCGTAGTCGCTGTAGCTGGGCTCGCGCTCGGTCGTCGGCTCGGGGCGCGGGACGCCGTACGACGAGACGAAGCTGAAGGTCGCCTGGAGCTGGAAGGCGCCGTTGTGTCGGCGGTCGTCGCCCAGGAACCAGTCGGTCACGGGCGCCTGCGGCGAGACGGCCTTGACGGCCGGGTGTGCGTCGATGAGCGCGTGCGTGGCGTAGAAGCCGGGCGCCGAGATCCCCCAGACGCCCACGCTCCCGTTGTTGGGGGTGTTCGCCAGCAGCCACGCGACCGTGTCGTAGGCGTCGGAGCTCTCGTCGATGTCGCGCGGCCCCTTGTCCGGGTTGTGGGGACGGACGGCGACGAACTCGCCCTCGGACATCAGCTTGCCGCGCACGTCCTGGTACACGACGATGTAGCCGTCGCGCATGAGCCGGTCCGACGGGCCCAGGCTGGACCGGTAGGCGTCCGCGCCGTACGGCCCGACGCCGTAGGGCGTCCGCTGGAGCAGGATCGGGTGCGGGCCGGGCGCCTTCGGGACGTAGATGGACGTGAACAGGCGGACGCCGTCGCGCATCGGCACCATCGCCTCGGTCTTGTCGTAGTGCTGGCGGACCCAGTCGGCCTGGGCGTCGGCGGGGGCGGCCATGAGGAGGAGGGCGAGGAGCGGAGCGAGGCGCATCGGGTGGCGTCGGGAGGGACCGCAAGGTAGAGGCGCCTCCCGTCGGCCGGCCCCGCCTCGGGCAGTCGGCGGGCGGAGTCGGGACCAGCAGGGAGGGACAGGGCGAGTCGGGACGGGCAGAGGCGGGGCGGGCGTGGAACGGAGCGCGGCGGGCGGTCGTCCGCGGCTCCCTTCTGCCGCCTGCTGCCATGACCACCCGCACCCTGCACGACGCCGACGACACCGAGTGGACCTTCGCCGAGGCTCTCGTGGGCACCGACGCCGAGCGCGACGACGACGACACGGTGCCGGTCGTAGCGACCCCGAGCGGCAGCGCCCAGTCGGTTCGCCTGGAGCTGGCCCCGGACTGGGCCTCGGCCGACGAGGCGGCGCTGCTCGCGGCCCTCGCCGACGCCCGCTGACGCCGTCCGGCGCGAAACGTCCGAGGGCGCCCGCCGACTGCCCGAGGCGGGGCCGGCGGCCTCTGCCCGCCGGTAGTTTGGGGCATGCCCGACGACCTCTTCGGCGCCGCCGCGACGGCCCGCCTCCGCGCCAACGCCCCCCTGGCCGACCGCATGCGGCCCCAGACGCTCGACCAGTACGTCGGGCAGGGGCACATCCTCGCGCAGGGCTCCCTGCTCCGCCGCGCCATCGAGGCCGACCGCGTGACGAGCCTCATCCTGTTCGGCCCGCCCGGCACGGGCAAGACGACGCTCGCGCGCATCGTCGCCAACACGACGCGCAAGCACTTCGCGAGCCTGAACGCGGTGCTGGCAGGCGTCAAGGACATCCGCGAGCAGATCTCGGCCGCCCAGGAGCGGCTGCGGCTCCACGGCCAGGGCACGATCCTGTTCGTCGACGAGGTCCACCGGTTCAACAAGAGCCAGCAGGACGCGCTGCTGCCGCACGTCGAGAACGGGACGGTGACGTTCATCGGGGCGACCACCGAGAACCCGTACTTCGAGGTCAACAAGGCGCTGGTCTCGCGGAGCCGCGTCTTCGAACTCCGCACGCTCACCGAGGCCGACCTCCGCGGCGTCGTCGCGCAGGCCCTCGCCGACGAGGCGCGCGGCTACGGCCGTCTCGATGTGGCCGTGGACGAGGACGCGCGCGACCACCTCGTCTCGACCGCCAACGGCGACGCGCGCTCGCTGCTCAACGCCCTCGAACTGGCCGTCGAGACGACCGAGGCGGACGAGGACGGGACGGTCCGCGTCACGCTGGCCGTCGCCGAGGAGTCCATCCAGCAGCGGGCCGTCCTCTACGACAAGGACGGCGACGCCCACTACGACACCGTCTCGGCGTTCATCAAGTCGATGCGCGGCTCCGACCCCGACGCGGCGCTCTACTGGATGGCCAAGATGATCTACGCCGGCGAGGACCCGCGCTTCGTGCTCCGGCGGATGGTCATCTTCGCGTGCGAGGACGTGGGGCTGGCCGACCCGAACGCGGTCCGGCAGGCCGTCGCGTGCCTGGAGGCGTTCGAGTTCGTGGGGATGCCGGAGGGGCGGTTCATGCTGGGGCAGCTGTGCGTCTACCTCGCGATGGCGCCCAAGTCCAACTCGGGCTTCGCGTTCTTCAGCGCGCTGGAGCACGTCGAGAAGGAGCGCTCGGAGGACCCGCCGAACGCGCTCAAGGACGGCTCGCGCGACAAGAAGGGGCTGGGGCACGGGGTCGGCTACAAGTACCCGCACGCCTACCAGGACCACTACGTCCCGGAGCAGTACCTGCCGGGCGGGATGCAGGGGACGTACTTCTACGAGCCGAGCGACCAGGGCTTCGAGGCCAAGCTGGCGGCCCGTCTGGAGCACCTGCGCGCCCGCGACGCCGACGAGTCGATCGAGAAGCGCGTCCAGCGCTACGCCGAGGACGCCGACGGCGAGTAGGCCCGCCTCGGCGCCGAGGCAGGCGCGGGCGCCCGGCTCAGAGGGAGACGTGCGGGGCCGTGCGCGGGCTCGTGCCCCGACGAGCCCGCGGCGGGGCCTCGGGGAGAGACGTGTCGGAGGCCAGCGGAAGCTCGAACCAGAACGTCGTGCCCCAGGTCGGCGCGCTCTCGACGCCGCACGCGCCCCCCAGCCGCTCGCTGATCCGGCGCACGATGGAAAGCCCGAGCCCGTGCCCCTCCGCGGCCCCCGACCCGACACGAGCGAACGGCTCGAACAACGCCTGCTGCTGCTCGGGCGTCAGCCCCGGCCCGTCGTCGTGGACCCAGAAGCGGGCCTGGCCGGTCGCGGTGGTGTCGGCCCCCAGCGTGACGGTCGGGCCGCCGTACTTGGCGGCGTTGCTGAGGTAGTTGACCCAGACCTCCTCGACCCACGGCGCGTGGCCCAGGGCGACGGGCCACTGGGACGGGACCGTCACCGTCGGAGCCGCACCGGCATGTTGGAGGCGGCTCAGGGCCTCGGCCACCACCGCCCCCATCTTCATCGGACGCGGCTCGACGGCCGTTTTGCGGACGCCCGCCAACAGCAGCAGTTCGTGGATGATGGTCCCCATCTTGTGTCCCACGCTGACGACCCCGTCGGCGGCCTCGTGGTGCTCCAGGGGGGAAAGAACGGCGCCGTCGTCGCGCAGGATCTCGCCCCAGCCGATCACGCCCTGGACCGAGTTCTTGAGGTCGTGCGCGACGGTATGGGAGAAGGCGTCGAGCTCCTCGTTGCGCGCCTGGAGCTCCTCATTCCGATGCTGGAGCTCCGCGTTGACGCGGTGAAGCTCGGCTTGCTCGCGACGGCGGCGCGTCACGTCGTGCAGCAGCACCAGGGAGCCCGTGGGCTCGCCGTCCTCGTTGGAGAGCACCGAGATGCGGAGCTCGACGTAGCGTGCCTCCTCGCCGTCGCCTAGCTGGAACGCCTCGCCCGGTGCGGTTTCGATGGCCTCGGCCAGCGCGGGGGCGGTGTCGCGCAGCGGACGGCCGCGCACGGCGGCGTCGGCGCCCAGCACCTGCAGGCACTCCGGGTTGGCGTCCGCCACGCGGCCGGTGGCGTCGAGCACGAGCACGCCCTCGCGCAGGTTGTCCACGAGCGCCTCGCGTGCGACCGGGAGCAGGTCGAGGAGTTTGTAGCGGGTCAGCCCCAGGGCGAACGCGCCTGCCGAGACGGCGAGCGCGAGCGGCGTGAAGTCCTTCCCGTACGGCCCGATCTCGAAGACGAAGACCACGTTGGCGAGGAGGGGCACGAGCACCCCAGCGACGATCCAGCGCATGAGCACGCGCTGCTTGGGCTCGGCCGTCGCGAACTCCCACAGCGCCAGGCCCAGCGATGCCGCAACCGTGACCCAGGACAAGGCCATCTGGATGAACGACAGGGGAGCCCGCTCGAAGATGACATCCAGGAAGGGGCCGTCGTAGAACGTCTCCGTGCTCGTCCAGACCCAGTGGTGGGCGTCGTTGGTGAGGCCCAGCGCGACGAACACCGCGGTCCAGGACGCGAGCAGCCCGACGCCCCATCGGGCCGCGCGGGTGAGCCGCCCGGTGTAGCTCAGCAGAAACGCGATCCACGCGACGCTGGGCAGGGCGCTGATCGCCGCGGCCGTGCGGGCCAGCCCGAGGGTCGCCTCCGTCCCAGGGACGAGGAGACTGAGCGCATCGAAGGTGAGCCAGCTCGCCGCGGTCACGCAGATCACGGCCAACTCCTGCCCTCCGGGAACGGGCCGCCGCCGCCACGCCACGACGCCGACCGCCCCCATGAGGGTGAGGGCGAACGGGGCGAGCGCGATGAAAACGAAAGACTCCACAGGATGGCAGCAGCAGTCCGTCAGGGTATCGGCGGCGTGGCACGCGTCGATAACCTCCCCCCTGGAGCCGAGGCGGGCACCCTCCGTCCGGTAGGGTCAGACGGCCGTGGTCAGTCCGTCACGGTCAGGCGACCGCGGTGAGCGCGAGGGGCGCCCGGGCCGAGGTCTCCGAGGCGCAGGGAAGCGCAAACCAGAAGCGTGTCCCGGTCTCGGGGCTGCTCTCGACGCCGCACGTCCCGCCCAGGCGCTCGGTGATCCGGCGGACGATGGACAGGCCGAGGCCGTGCCCCTCGACGCCCCCCGTGCCGACGCGGGAGAACGGGACGAACAGGGAGGCCTGGGCCTCCGGCGTCAGCCCCGGACCGTCGTCGTGGACCCAGAACCGGGCCTGGCCGGTCGCGGTGGTGTCGGCCCCCAGCGTGACCGCCGGCCCGCCGTACTTGGCCGCGTTGCCGAGGTAGTTGGCCCAGATCTCCTCGATCCACGGCGCGTGACCGAGCGCCACGGGCCAGTCGGCGGGCTGGACCGGGGCGAGGGCATGGGCCAGGCGGACGCGTGCCATCGCCTCCTCCACGACCGCGCCCATCGGGACCGGCAGGATCTCGACGGCCGCCTGCCGGACGCCCGCCAGCAGCAGCAGCTCGTGGACGATGGTGCCCATCTTGCCGGCCGAGGTCACCACGTCGCCCGCGATCTGGCGGAGTTCATCGGCCGCGAGGTCGGGGCCCTCGTCGCGTAGGATCTCGGCCCAGCCCAGCACGCCCTGGATGGAGTTCTTGAGGTCGTGGGCGACGGTGTGGGCGAACGCGTCGAGTTCGTCGTTGCGGGCCTGGAGCTCGGCGTTGGCGTCGTACAGGTCCGCGTTGGCGCGGTGGAGGGCGGCGCGCTCCAGGCGGCGGCGGGTGACGTCGTGGAGCAGCACGAGGCGCCCGGAGTCCTGGCCCTGGCGGTCGGTCAGGGACGAGACTCGGAGATCGACGTACCGGGCGTCGGCACCCTCCCCGAGGCGGAACGTGGCGTCGGGTTCCGAGGCGATGGCCTCGGCCAGTTCGGGCGCGGAGTCGCGGAGGAGGCTTCCGAGGGCGACGCGGGACGCGCCGAGGGCCTCCTGGGCCGCCGGGTTGACGTCGGCGACGCGCCCGCGGGGATCGAGCACCAGCATCCCCTCGCTGAGGTTGTCGACGAGCGCCGTCCGCGCGATGGGCAGCAGGTCCAGGAACTGGTAGCGCGCCAGCCCGACCGCGAACGCGGCCGACGAGACGGCCATCGCGATGGGCGTGAAGTCCTTCTCCAGCGGCCCGAGCCCGACCAGGAACGACACGCTGAGCGCCATCGGCACGAGCGCGCCGGCCACGATCCAGCGCGACAGGTCCCGTGACCGGGCGCCGGTCCCGGCGTACGCCCACAGGAGGACGCCGAGCGAGATCGTGACGGCCGTCCAGGCGAAGACGGTCTGCGCCCACCCGAGCGGGCCGAGCGTGTAGGCGATGCGCGACAGCGAGCCGTCCGGGACCACCTCCCACGTGTCCCACACCAGCCGGTGCGCGTCGTTGGTGAGCGCCATGAGCGCGTACACCCCGGACCACGCCGAGAGCGCGACGATCGCGAGGCGCGCGGTGAGGGTGAAGCGCTCGGTGTAGCTCAGCACGAACGCCAGCCACGACACGCCCATCAGGGGGCCGAACAGGCAGGTGACCTTGACGATCCACACCGTCGACGCGGGCGTCGGCGCGAGCAGGGCCAGCGCGTCGAACAGCAGCCACCCGAGGCCGGAGGCGGAGAAGGCGAACAGCGCCCAGCCGCCCGGCGCCTCGCGGCGGCGCCACGAGACGAGACTCACCACCATCATCAGGACGATGGCGAGCGGAGTGAGGGCGATAAAGACGAGCGACTCCACGAGGCCAGGGAGGGTACCCCCTTGGAATCGGTCAGCCTGGATGCCGCTTAATCATCCGTCGCCGGATCGGGGGATCCCACGAGAGGCCGTCGCTACGCCGGGCCTCGGCGGAAGAGGCGCCGGATGCCGCGGGCCAGTTTCGGCAGCACCAGCAGCGAGCCGAGGAGGGCGAGCGTCACGAGCACGATCGCGACGACCGGCAGGAAGAGAGCCGTCAGGATGGCGCCGAACGCGATGCCGTCCTCGGCCGTGCTGACGAGGACGTTCGAGACCGGCTCCGGCGACGCGTTGACCGCGAGCCGCGTGGCGGCCTTCGTGCCGTGGGCGCTGAGGGCCGCGCCGCCCCCGAGCAGGACCGCCGCTGCCTGCCACGCCGGGTCGTAGTCGCCGAAGGCGAGCGCGGCCAGCGCCGCCCCGGCGGGCACCCGCACGAACGTGTGGATGGCGTCCCACGCCGAGTCCACGACGGGCACCTTGTCGGCCACGAACTCGACCACCAGCAGCACGACGGCCAGCCCGATCACCCAGGGCGTCTCGACGACGGCCAGCGCGCCGGGCAGGTCCAGCCCCGCGAACCGCCCGAGCAGGCCCAGCGTGGCGACGGCCGCATAGAGCCGAAGGCCGGACGCCCAGGAGGCGCCGAGGGCGAGGCCGAGCGTCGAGACGAGTCCCATGTCGTGAGCGGCGGGTGGGCCTCGAAGGTAGGCGCGAGGGCCCGCCTCGGGGCCGAGGCGGACCGGGCGACGTCTGCGCGCGCTCGCCTCCGAGGCATGGCGGCGCCGGTACTTTGCGACTGACGCTCGCCGCCTCCCTCGACGCGAATGGACAGCCCCACGTTCTCCGACGGTATAGCGGTGCTCTGCCTCCTAGGGGCCGTGCAGGGCGTGTTCCTGGCCGCCGTGCTGGCGAGCCGTCACCGAAACGCAGTGCCGAACCGGCTCCTGGCGGGCCTCATGCTCGTCTTCTCGCTCGACCTCGCGATGGCGGTCTACCACGCCTCGGCGGTGAGCGTCCGGGTCCCCGCGCTGATCGGGCTGGACCTGCCCATCGCGTTGCTCTACGGGCCCCTGCTGTACCTCTACGTCCGCACCCTCACGTCTGAGCGACCGGCGCTGCGCCGCGCCGACCTGTGGCATCTCGTGCCGTTCGCCCTCGTCACGCTGTTCCTGGTCCCCTTCTTCCTCCGGTCCGGTGCCGAGAAGCTGGTGTTGATGCAGGACCCGAGCGGGAGCCTCCAGACGCGGGCGCTGGCCGTCCTCAGCCCGTTCAAGCTGACCCACGGGTGCGTGTACCTGGCGCTGGTCGTCCGCCGCTTACAGCGGCACCGGCGGCGCGTGCTCGACGGCGGGTCCGAGGCGGAGCAGGTCATGCTCGGCTGGCTGCGGACCCTGACCGCGGGCGTGGTGGGGCTGCTCGCGATCTCGGTGGTGCTCTACGTCGTCGGCGCGCGTGGCCGTGCAGCGGTCGTGGGCATGGACCCCACCGGGATCTACGACGACCTGACGCTGCTCGGCGTGACGGTCTTCGTCTATGCCTTCGGGTACGTCGGCCTGCGCCACCCGTCGCTGTTCGCGCCGACGACCGACGAGGGCCCGGCCTCGGATGCCGTCCCCTATGCGCGTTCGGGGATGCGGCCGGAGGAGGCCGCGCAGCACCGCGACCGCCTCGTCGCGCTCATGGAGACAGAGCACCTGTACCGGCGTGGGGACCTGACCCTCCAGGACCTCGCCGACGCGCTCGGCATCTCGGGTCACAACCTGACCGAGGTGCTCAGTACCCAGCTCGGGCAGAGCTTCTACGAGCTTCTCAACGGCTACCGGGTTCGCGAGGTGCAGGCCCGGCTGCTGGACCCGGCGGACGCCCACCTGACGGTGCTCGCGATCGGCATGGAAGCGGGCTTCAACGCCAAGTCGTCGTTCAACGCGGCGTTCAAGCGTCACACGGGGATGACGCCCTCGCAGTACCGCCAGCGGCAGCGAGAGGCGGTCTAGGAGGTCCAGACCCGCGGGCGTGGACCTGGACGGTGGTCCCGGCAGGCGGGCACGGTCGATACCGGGCGGGCGAGCGAGATAGGCTGGCCGACGCGTGCCGACCCCGGTCCGCGTCATCTACCCCTGTCTCTCGCGATGCGTCTCTCCTCTGTCGGGTTCGTCCTGGTCCTGCTGCTCGCTCCTTCTGCTCTGGCGCAGGGCGGCGGGCAGACCGTCCGCGGCGTCGTGATGGACGGCGACACGCGCGTGCCGCTCGTCGGCGCGACCGTCGTCGTAGCGGGCTCCGAGCCGCTGATCGGCGCGGCCACGGACGCCGAGGGCCGGTTCGTGCTCCGGGCCGTCCCGCTGGGTCGGCACACGCTTCAGGTCCAGAGCCTCGGCTACGCGCCGCGGCGGCTGCCCAACGTGCTCGTCCAGTCCGGACAGGAGACCGTCTTGGAGGTCGCGCTCCGCGAGGCGGTGCTGACCGGCGACGAGGTGGTGGTCCGCGCCGCGGCGCGCGATGGGCAGCCGCTGAACGACATGGCGGCCGTGAGTGCGCGGTCGTTCTCTGTCGAGGAGAGCCGACGCTACGCCGGGGCCGTGGACGACCCTGCCCGGCTGGCCGCGGCCTTCCCCGGCGTCGCCGCGACGGGGACCGGCGTCTCCGACAACGCGCTCGCCATCCGGGGCAACGCGCCGCGCGGGGTGCTCTGGCGGCTCGAAGGCGTCGAGATCCCGACGCCGAGCCACTTCGCCGGGCTGTCGGTCGCGGGCGGCGGCGGGCAGACGCTGTTCAGCAGCCAGCTCCTCGCCGACTCCGACGTGTTCACAGGCGCCTTCCCTGCCGAGTACGGCAACGCGCTCTCGGGCGTGTTCGACATGCGCTTCCGGACGGGCAACCCGGGCCGGCGTGAGCACACGGCGCAGGTCGGCCTGCTGGGCCTGGAGTTCGCCTCCGAGGGGCCGTTCCAGCGCGGCGCGCCGTCCACCTACCTGGTCAACTACCGGTATTCGACGCTCGGCCTGTTGATGCCGCTGCTCCCGACCGACGGCGCGACGACCTACCAGGACCTCTCCTTCAAACTGGCGTTTCCCACGCGCCGCGCCGGACGGGTCGAGGTGTGGGGGATCGGTGGGCTCGATGGTCAGACGCTCGCCGAGACCCCGGACTCGTCCGCCTGGGAGTTCGACTTCTGGGACCGGACGCGGATGGACTTGACCCTCGGCGTCGGGGCCGCGGGTGTGTCGCACCACCTCGTGCTCGGCGGCCGGACGTACCTGCGCACGAGCGCTGCCGTCACCGCCCAGCGGACGGTCTGGGACCAGCAGCGCCTCGCCGACGACCTGACGCTCCGGCCCGACTTCGCGCTCCGCAGTACGAACGGTCGCGCCAGCCTCGGTGCGACGCTGACTCACAAGCTGAGCCCGCGCCACGTCAGCCAGTCCGGGGTGAGCGTGCAGCAGCTGGTCTACGACCTCGACCTGCGCGCAGCACCCGATCACGTCCCGCCGCTGGTATCCGTGGCCGAGGGCGACGGCAGCAGCACGCTCGTCCAGGCGTTCACCCAGTCGCGCCTGATGCCCGCGCGCGGCGTCGACCTGACGCTGGGGCTGCACGCCCAGCACCTCGCACTGACCGGCCACACGGCCGTCGAGCCACGGCTCGGCCTGACGTGGGCGGTGTCCGGTCGACAGGAGGTGCGCCTGGGCTACGGGCTCCACAGCCAGATCGAGGACCTGCGGATCTACCTCGTCCAGCCCGACGGGACGGCGCAGCCGAACCGGGACCTGGACGCGGCGCTGGCCCACCACCTCGTGGTGGGGACGACGCGGCAGCTCTCCGAGACCCTGCGCGTGGGCGTCGAGGGCTACGTGCAGCGCCTGTTCGACGTGCCGGTCGTCGCCGATCGCTCCTTCTCGCTCCTCAACGTTCGTCAGGACTGGACCTTCGCCGAGGCGCTGGTGAACGAGGGCGCGGGCGAGAACGTGGGCGTCGAGGTCACGCTGGAGCGCCCGCTGCGGGACGGCGTCTACGCGCTGCTCACCGGCTCGCTCTTCCGGTCGCGCTACCGCGGGGGCGACGGCGTCTGGCGCCCGTCCCGGTTCGACCAGCGCTACGCCGTCAACGCGCTCGTGGGGCGCGAGGTGCGGGTCGGCGCCCGCAACCTGCTGGGCCTCAACGTGCGGGTCGCGGCGCTCGGCGGCGAGCGGCGGAGCCCGATCGACGAGGCGGCGTCGGCGCAGCGCGAGGAGGTCGTGTACGACGAGACGCGCGCCTTCGAGGACCGCGCGCCGGGCGTCTGGGTGGTGGACCTGACGGCGACCTACCGCATCAACGGCCGCCGCGTTTCCCAGGTCTGGGCGCTCCAGCTCAAGAACGCGCTCGGCGCGACCGACTCGGCGCTCGACTACAGCTTCCTGCGGGATGCCGTGGTGGACGTCGACGAGGGCTTTCCGCTGCCAGTGCTGAGCTACACCGTCGAGTGGTGACGGTCCGCCTCGGGGCCGAGGCGGGCGGGGTCAGGCGGGGCGCAGGCCCGGTGGGGCCGCGGGCGGGTCGCCGGTGTTCCAGATGCCGTCCGCGACGGCGCGCTTGAGGAGCGCCTGGAAGTGGTGGACGCCCGCCTCGCACTCGACCGAGAAGCGGCCGCGGTCGTAGCCGCGCGACGCCAGGCCGCGCTGGACGGCCTCACAGATCTCGATGTCCTCCTGCTGGACCGCGTCGCTGAAGGCGAGGTCGCCCGCGATCTGGTCCGGGGCCGTGCCGTCGGCGTAGAAGAAGTCGAACAGGACGCGGCACCGGCCGGGACCGTCGGGCAGGACCACGTTCGTCTGGAGGCGCCCCGGCAGGATGTTGAGCATCACGTTGGGGAAGACGAAGTAGTAGAACGCGTCGCCCTCGCCGTAGACGCCGCCGTCGGGCGTCTCGCGGATGGGGCTGTGCTGCAGGCTGTGCCACTCGAACGTCTCGGTGACGTAGGCCGACACGTCGAGCGTCTTGCACAGCTCGGGGTGGACGAGCGGCAGGTGGTAGCCCTCCAGGAAGTTGTCCACGTAGACCTTCCAGTCGCAGGCGACGGCGTACTCGACGCGCGAGTGGAAGCGGACGCCGGTCAGGTCCTGGGGCGCGATCCGCTCGGCGATGCCGTCGAGCGTCACCGCCAGCGGGAGGGCGGGCTCACCGACGCAGACCCAGACCAGCCCCTCCCACACGTCCACGGCGACCGGCACCAGGGCGAAGTCGGCGCGGTCGAATAGCTCGGTCCGGTCGAAGCGGGGGACGCCGCGCAGAGCGCCGTCGAGCGTGTAGGTCCAGCCGTGGTACCGACACTGGAGCATCCGGCACGCGCCGTGGTCGTCCATCGCCAGCGGGCCGCCGCGGTGGCGGCAGACGTTGTAGAACGCCCGGATCTCGCCGTCGGCGTTGCGGACGACGATGATGGGCTCACCCGCGACGGTCGCGCAGACGTAGTCACCCGCGTTCGCCACCAGCGACACGTGGCCGACGACCTGCCACGAGGGCCGAAACACGGCGCGTTGCTCGAAGGGGCCCAGGCGTGCGTCGGTGTACCAGCTCGACGGGATCGTGTCGGCCCGTTCGAGCGGGTCCACGCGGAGCGTGTCCGGGGTCAGGTCGGGGAGGAGCCCGTCGGGGCCGGCCGAGAGGGGCGTGCGTGTCGTCACAAGCGCGAGGGGCCCGCGGGGACCGTCGAGGCCGGCAAGGTACCGTCGGGGCCTGCGGACGGTCAGCCCGGCCCCTACCGTTCGTCGGCTAGCGAGCGTGGAAGCCCTCCCGGAAGCGGTTCGCTGTTAAGCTGTTGTGCAGGAAGGGCTTTTGGTGGCGACGCCAGGCGACTTCTGGCGGGTCGGCACGTTGGGTGGAGTGACCGACTCCTGACCTCCCGACCCCGATCTGCCATGCTGATCCTCAGCATCCTCCTCTTCCCCCCGTTCCTGTTCCTCCTCCTCGGCTTGGCCGTGCGGGGCCTGCAGGCCGTGGGCGACCTGCTGACCTCGCTCGCCGGGCTCAACGAAATGCCGACCGGGTCGACGCACAGCTTCTGACGGCGCGACCGCGTCGGACGATGAGGGCGTCCGCCTCGGGGCACCGAGTCCCCGAGGCGGACGGAGGCGTCAGGGCTTGAGGACGACCTTGATGCAGTCGTCCTTCTTGTCGCGGAACGTCTCGTACATCTGGGGCGCGTCGTCGAGCGGCGCCGTGTGTGTGATGATGAACGACGGGTCGATCTCGCCGTCCTGGATCTTCTTCATCAGCGGGTCGAGGTAGCGCTGGACGTGGGTCTGGCCCATCTTGAACGTCAGCCCCTTGTTCATGGCCGCGCCGAAGGGGAGCGTCAGCGTCTTGGCGTAGACGCCCGGCACCGAGACCGTGCCGCCCTTGCGGCACGCCATGATGGCCTGCTGGAGCGCGTAGCCCTGGTCGCTCTGCAGGTGGACGGCCTGCTTGGCCTTGTCGAGCAGCGCCTGGGCGTCGTTGGCCGCGTGGGCCTCCGCGCCGACGGCGTCGATGCACCGGTCCGGGCCGCGGCCGCCGGTCATCTCGATCAGGTGCTCGTGGACCGGCCCGTCGATCTCCTCGAAGTTGACCGTCTCGGCCTTCGAGTTCTCCTTCGCCATGCGCAGCCGCTCGGGCTCGCGGTCGATGGCGATCACGCGCCCGGCGCCCAGCATCCAGGCGCTCTGGATGGCGAACTGGCCGACCGGCCCGCAGCCCCAGACGGCGACCGTGTCGCCGGGTTCGATTTCGGCGTTCTCGGCGGCCATGTAGCCCGTCGGGAAGATGTCCGAGAGGAAGAGGACCTGCTCGTCGGTCATCCCGTCCGGCACGACGATCGGGCCCACGTCGGCGTGGGGGACGCGGAGGTACTCGGCCTGGCCGCCGGGGATGCCGCCCAGCAGGTGCGAGTAGCCGAACACGCCGGCCGGGCTGTGGCCCATCGCGTCGCGCGCGTTCTCGGGCTTGGGGTTGGTGGTGTCGCAGAGCGAGTACATCGTCTGCTCGCAGAACCAGCAGTGCCCGCACGAGATGGTGAACGGGACGACCACGCGATCGCCCTTCTTGAGGCGGGTGACGCCGCTTCCGACCTCCTCGACGATGCCCATCGGCTCGTGGCCGATGATATCGCCTTCCTTCATCATCGGGACGAAGCCGTCGAAGAGGTGGAGGTCGGAGCCGCAGATGGCCGTCGAGGTCACCTTGATGACGATGTCGGTCGGCTCTTGGATCTCAGGGTCGGGATGGGTGTCGACGCGGACGTCGCCTTGGCCGTGCCAGGTAAGAGCTTTCATGGAGAGAGGGGAGAGAGAAGGGACCGCGTCCACCGGCGCCAGGGCCTGGCTGTTCCGTCCCGCGCAGAGATGGGGAAAGGCTTGATGGGTCGCTCAGGCCGGAGGAGGGCCCACTCCATGGCGTCGGTTGAGCCTGGCACTTCGGCCGACGCCAGACCTCAGAGCCGGGTCACGAGGTGGGAGCGCACCGCTGCGGCGGTCTCGACACGGACCACGTAGACGCCTGCCCCGAGACGGCTCAGGTCGACCTCGCTCGTCGACGCTGCCCCCAGCCGGACATCTCGTGGGGGCAGGACCTGACGGCCGAGGGCGTCGAGCACCGTCACCCGGGCCTCGACCGGCGCCGAGGACGCGAGGCCGATCCGCACGCGGCCTGCCGTCGGGTTCGGTCCTACCCTTAGCGCATCCTCTGCCGCCTCCGGCGCGTCCTCGGAGGCGACGAGGACCCACGCCGGGGTGCCGGTCACCTGGCCGCCGATCTCGGCGTAGACCAGCTCGTCCACCCATCCGTCGGCCTGCTCCTGGCGCACGAGCCCGAGGCCGGCAGCATACGTGAGCGTGCGAGGCGCGTACGAGGGGCCGTTGCGGAACTGCGTCACCGACCAGACCTCGGCGGTCCGGGTCGGGATGCCGGCGAGCGTGTCGCTGCCGATGACCACCGTGTCGTTCGGGGTCACGGTCCACGTAATGCCCTGGCTCGCGTGGTACGGGGCGGAGGCGAAGGGGGGGCACACCGGGCTGACGCCGCCGGGGCCGTTCAGCGGACAGGGGGTGGGCGGAAGGTCGATAGCGTAAACATCGGCCGGGGAGTAGGGGGCGTTCGCGCCCGCCTCCACGACCGTGCGGAGCCCGGCGTCCTGCCGGAGCGTGCGTTGGTAGACCACGTCGGTGGTGCTCAGCCAGGACCCCGTGCGCCTGACCGCAGGCTGTCCCTCGTCGTCGACGGTGGCGGACAGCCGGAACAGCTTGTAGTCGACCGAGGCGTCGCAGTCGGTGGAGCCCGGGCACCCGGGCGGGGTGCTGCGGTAGTGCCAGACGTCGCCCGGGGCGAGGGGCGCATAGGCCCGCCAGTCGGTCGGGTCGAGCACGCTGGCGGCGCCCTCAGAGAGGCCCGAGACGGAGATCGTCGCGTGGTCCACCACGGCCTCGTCGAGGGCGGTGATCGAGACCTGGTGGACGCCTCGCTGGAGCGAGAAGGGCTCTGAGACGGCGGCCCACGCCCCTTCGCCCGACGAGCGGCCGGGGATCTCGCCCAGGGCGGCACCGTCCAGCTCCATGGCGAAGCGCGCCCCTTCGGGCGCGCGGTACACCGCAGTCAGCAACGCGGGCCAGGCGATGGCCTCGCTGCCGGGCCAGTCTGGGACCTCCACCGTCCACGAGATGCGGGTGCCGGGCGCGAGCCGGAGAGAGGTGCCGTCGAGCACGTCGCCTGTGTCCCAGTCGAACCGGGCGTTGAGGACGCGGGCCCGGGCGGCCGGCAGGACGGCCAGGACGGCGCCCGCCTCGCTCACGAAGCGGACCGCCGAAAACGCCTGCCCGGCCTCGTTCTCCCTGATGTCGACCGTCCAGTACGCCGCCTCGGTCGGGTCGACGCCGAAGTCTGCCTCGACGGGGCGGACGGCCAGTCCGTCGGCCCGGGACATCGGTGCCGGGCAGGCGGGAGCGGCAGCCGTGCAGAAGCGAAGCGGGCCGCCATCGTCCGGGTCGGCGATTGTGGCTCCGTTGACTCTGAGAGTCTGGCGCCGGTCTGGAGTCCCGCGCAGGTCCGTGACGATCTCCAGCCGGGCGACCCCGGCGGGCACGAACACGGGGTCCCAGGTGATCCACCCGACCCCATTCTGCGAGTGATCGAAGGTCAGGACCCCCACGGGCACCGACTGCCGCTCTGCCGGAGCCGTCAGGGTGGTCGTCTCGGCTTCGAGGACCGTGCGTGGGTACTGGACCTCCTGAGGCGCGGGTTGGGCTCGCGTGCCGAGGGCGAGCAGCACCGGGACGACGAGTGGAGCCCAACGATGGTTCATGGTCGGTTGCAGAGGGATCGCGCCCATGATACCTCTCGGCTCCTGCAGGCAAATCAGGAGGGGCGGTGCATGGCCGCCGGGACCGGGACCAGGCGATCGAGGAGCCCACGGGCTCGGGAGCCGACGGGACATTCCTGAGTGACGGCGGAGGGCCAGCGTCGGGGAACGCTGATGGTTGTTACAACGTGTTTTTGACTCCTCACACGCTCCTCCCATGTCTGCTTCGTTCTCCCGCCGCGCTGCCCTTCGGGGCCTCGGGGCTCTCGGCCTCGGCGCCGCGCTGCCGGCCACGGCCGCCTCCATGCCGACGCCCGTCCGCCGGGACCACCACACGCTCACGGCCCACACCTTCTCCGTCGGCGACGCGACCGTGACGGTGATCCGCGACACCGGCTTCCAGTTGCCGCTCGGCGCCATCGGCGTCAACGTGGACTCGTCGCGGGTGCTCGCCACGCTGCGGGAGTACGGGCTGCCGACGGACAACGTCCCGGTGGACGTGAACCAGCTCGTCATCGACCACGGCGATGTGCGGACGCTCATCGACACGGGCACCGGGCAGGGCCACCTCGTGTCCACAATGGGCGCGCTCGGCATGGACCCCGGCTCGGTGGATCGTGTCGTGGTGTCGCACCATCACGGCGATCACATCGGCGGTCTCTCGATGGACGGCACCCCGACGTTCCCGAACGCGAGCGTCCACATCGGCGCGACCGAGTTGGCGTTCCTGGACGGCTTCACGGGTGAGAACGGGCAGGTGACGGCGGCCCTCGCCAAGCTGGCGCCCGTCCGCGACCGCCTCCAGACGTACCGCTCGGGCGACGCGCTGATGCCGGGCCTGACGGCGATGGCGGCGTTCGGCCACACGCCGGGCCACATGGCGTTCCAGCTCGCCTCGGGCGGCGGCAAGCTGATGATCGTGAGCGACGCGGTCGCCCACCCGGTCGTGTTCTTCCGCCACCCGACGTGGCTGTTCGGCTTCGACATGGACGGCGCCACGACGGTGAACACCCGCCGCCGCCTGCTGAGCCAGGCCGCACGTGAGGGGACGACGCTGTTCGCCAGCCACATGCCGTTCCCGGGCACCGGCCGCGTGTCGGTGGACGGGGCGGGCTTCCGATACACACCGTTCCCGATGGGGTAGCCGTCCGGCCCCCTCCGCCTCGGTGCCGGTGCCGAGGCGGGGGCGCAGGACGAGAGTCCGGGCGCGGTTCGGGATGCACGAACGGCGTGCGTGTGTGGAGACGTCGTGTAGGACGATGCCGACTTGGGCGGGGGGGCGGGTCCGACGGGGACTCGGCGGGCGGTCCGCTTCCGGAAGTCGAGGCGGACCGGGAGGTTGGGGGTCTCTCTCCCAACCCCGTTCCACCTGTGAGACATTCTCTACTGCTCCGGCCCGCGCTTCTGCTGCTGGCCCTGTTCCTGACCGCCGACCTCGGCCTCGCGCAGGCCCGCCTCGGGCCCGGCCTCCTCGACGAACTCGGCGCGCTCGCGCCCGGCCAGACGACGACGGTCGTGGTGACCTTCGACAGCGAGGGGCCGCTAACGGCGGCTCAGCGGTCGCTGCTGACCGGCCTCGGCATCACGCAGGGCATGACGTTCCAGTCGCTGCCCATCGCGGGCGTGCTGGCGACCCCGGCGCAGGTGGCGTCGCTCCAGAACACGGCAGGCGTCGTGTCGATCTGGCCCAACCACGCGCTGACGTACTCCAACGCCGACGCGACGGAGCTGACGGGCGTGGACGGGGCGCGGACGAACGCGCAGTTCCGGAACCTGAACGGCGGGCTGCCGATCTCCGGCCGCGGCGTCGGCGTGGTGGTGAACGACTCGGGCATCGACGGGCTGCACCCGGACCTGACGTACGGGCAGAACCTCGTCCAGAACGTCCTCGGGTCGACCAACCTGAACGCGTACTCGGGGCTGCTGCCGATCACGTACCTCGGGGATCAGCCGTCGACGGACACCAACTCGGGGCACGGCACGCACGTCGCGGCGACGGTCGGCGGGACCGGCGCGGCGAGCGGCGGGCTCCATGAGGGCGTCGCGCCGGGCGCGGACCTGATCGGCTACGGCTCGGGCGGCGTGGTGCTGGTGCTGGACGGCATCGGCGGCATCGATTACGCCATGACGCACCAGTTCCAGTACGGCATCCGGATCGTGACCAACTCGTGGGGCTCCTCGGGCGACTTCGACCCGGCCGACCCCATCAACCAGTCCTCGTACCGCGCGTACCTGCGCAACATCTCGGTCTTCTTCGCGGCGGGCAACGACGGCCCCGGCGCCGACACGCACAACCCGTATGCCCAGGCGCCCTGGGTGATGTCGGTGGCGGCGGGCAACAAGGACGGCGAGACGCTGGCGGACTTCTCGTCGCGCGGCGTCGACGGCGAGTCGGGCACGTTCACGATGTTCGACGGGACGACGTGGACGTACCGCAACGAGCCCGTGATCACGGCGCCGGGCGTCGGGATCATCTCGGCGTGCGCGACGGGGTCGCCGATCTGCGCGACCGGCATCCAGCCCGACAACCCCCGCTACGCTTCGCTCCAGGGCACGTCGATGGCGACGCCCCACGTGGCGGGCGTCGCGGCGCTGATGTACGAGGCCGACCCGACGCTGACCCCCGCGGAGGTCCGCACGATCCTGGAGGAGACGGCGACGGTGCTCGACTACGAGGCCTGGGAGGCCGGCTCGGGCTACGTGAACGCGTACGCGGCGGTGGCCGTGGCGCTCGGCCTCGACCCAACGCCCTACCTGCGGACGATCGGCGAGGGGGAGGGCGAGACCCCGCTCCCGGCGGGCGTCGTGCTCGTGGACGACGCGGGCGACACCGACCAGGCGGGCACCGACATCCTGGACGTGTCCTTCGCCGAGGTGGACGCGAGCGCGTTCACGGTGACGCTGCGGGTGGCGGACCTCGACCAGGCGACGCCGAGTTCGCTGCTCGCGGCGGGCTTCCAGATCGGCGCGATGCAGGACTACGGGGTCGAGTTCGACCTCCAGAAGGCCGACCTGCCGACGGTCCGCTACTCGCTGACGGCGCGGCGGACGCTGGCGACGGTCGGGCTGGGCACGGTCGGCTTCGACGAGCCCTCGTTCGACTACGGCGTCCGCGCGGCGGACGGCGCGGGGCGCGGCATCGGCGACGTGGCGGGCACGTGGGACAGCGAGGCGGGCACGATCACGTGGACCGTCCCGGTGGGCGTGCTCACGGTGGCGGCGCCCCCGGCGGACCTGACCGGCGACATCGACCAGACCGGGCGTCCGGCGCAGGCGGGCGACAAGCTGGCGGCGTTCGGCGCCGACGTGGCGACCTCGGTGTGGGGCGGCGTCGTGGGCCTCTCGCCCGCGCAGACGCAGTACGACACGGCCTCCGGCACGACCCGGACGACGCTCGGCGGCGACTCCGGTGAGGAGGAAGAAGAGGAAGAGGAGGAAGAAGAGCAAGAGCCCGGCGAGTCGGGCGCGCAGGTGGTGGTGTCGGTGATCGACTCCGGCATCAACCCGTACCACGCCTTCTACCATGCGGGCAGCGAGATCTATCCGACCGACGCTCCGAGCGCCGTCACCCCGGCGATCAAGGAGCAGTTCGGGATCGACGCGGCGCACACGCTCTCGCTGACGCGCACGGGCGACTTCAACGCCGACTTCGCGGCGGACGCGGCCCAGTGGGCGAGCGTCCAGCCGGGCGAGGTGTACTGGGTCGAGGGGACCAACATCCTGGCGGTCTCCTTCGACCCCGGCACGCGGATCCTCATGCCGGACGACGAGGACGACACGCACGGGGTCGGGACGAGCGCGGCGGTGCTGCGCGCCAACCCGGAGGCGGTGATGCTCTTCGTGGAGGGCATCACGGACGCGTCCGAGACCTTCGCGTTCACGCACCCCTCGGTCGACATCGTGTCGACGTCGTACGGGGCCATCGGGAGCCTGCCGCTGCCAGGCCACATCAACGACAGCTACACGGGCGTGGTGACGAACGGCAAGCTGCACCTCGGCGCGGCCGACAACTCGCCGTCGACGGCCATCCAGGACGGCACCGCCGGCCCGTGGTGGAGCATCGGCGTGGCGGGCTACGAGGAGGAGACCTCGGAGGGCAAGCAGCTCGTGAGCGGCACGCTGCCCGACGTGGTGGCCGACTTCACGCAGACGCTGCCGTACTGCGCGTCCTGCGAGGACGGCCAGCAGAGCGTCGGCGGGACCTCGTTCGCGACGCCGCGCACGGCGGGGACGCTCTCGGCGATCCTGCTGACCGCGCGCCGCGAGGCGGGCCACCTCGGGCCGATCGCGGACGTGGACGGCGTGATGACGATGGCGGCCGGCAACGGCTTCTCGATCACGAACTGGGACCTGCGCCGCGCCATGGAGGAGGCGGCCTACATCCCGACGCTCGACGAGTACGACCCGGTCGAGGGCGCCTTCGACACGATTGGGCTGCCGGTGCCGCCCGCCGGCGCCTACGCGCTGGTCGGCTGGGGCGCCATCACGACGGACCCGGCGCACGGCGTGGTGACGGAAGCCCTCGCGCAGCTCGGCATCGGCGACGCGCCGACGCGCTCGAAGTCGGTCGACACGTGTGAGTTCATGGCCTCGGTGGTGACCGCCCGGCACGTGTACTGGGACAACCTCAACGTGGGCAGCCAGAGCTTCCTGATCGGGGGGCCGGACGACTACCGGTACTGCAACGCGACGGACGGCGGGGCGTCGGTGCTCGGCGGCGGCGCGGCGCTGACGGCGTCGGAGGCGGGGGCGCTCTCGCTGGGCCTGCCGTTCCCGAACCCGGTGCGGTCGCAGGCGACGGTGGCGTTCGAGCTTCCGGCCGACGGCGCGGTGCGGCTGGCGGTCTACGACCTGCTGGGCCGCGAGGTGGCGGTGCTGGCCGAGGGCGTCCGCCCGGCGGGCGCGCACACGGCGCGCGTGGAGGCCGGGTCGCTGGCGAGCGGGGTGTACCTCGTGCGCCTGGACGCGGCGGGCCAGGCGCTGACGCACCGGATGACGGTGGTCCGCTAGGCGGCTCGTTCCAGCCCCGTACGGCTGGAGAGTGGGGGCGTCGGCCGAGAGGTCGGCGCCCCGCTTTTTTGGCGGGGTGAGGGGCAGCCTCGGGGAGGGGGGGGCGCCCTCCCCCTGTCCCCCTCCCGCTGGGAGGGGGGACGCGGGCTGGTGGGTGAGTCGGGCGGTGTGCGGACCGAGGCGGGCGGGGTGAGGGGGGCGATCCGGGGCGAGGATGGGGCGTAGGAGGGGACACCCTTTCCCTTCCCCCGCCTCCGATGCATCTCACCAGCACCTCGCTGGCCGACGGCCAGCGCTTCGACCCCGCCTTCGTCTTCTGCCAGCCGTCTGCGGAGGGCCACACCACCGACGGCGGCAACCGGAGTCCGCACCTCGCCTGGGGGGACGCGCCGGGCGGGACCCGGTCGTTCGCCGTGGTCGTCCGCGACCCGGACGTGCCGGCCGACGCGAGCGACGCCAACACGAAGGGCAAGACGATCCCGGCCGACGCCGCGCGGGTCGACTTCTTCCACTGGCTGCTGGTGGACGTGCCCGCCTCGGTGTCGGAGATCACGGAGGGCGTGGCGTCCGACGGCGTGACGGCGGGCGGCAAGGCGCCGGGGCGGACGGTGCTGGGCCTGGAGGGCACCAACACGTTCACGGACTTCCTGAAGGGCTCGCCGCGGGAGGGCACCTACGGTCGCTACGACGGCCCGTGCCCGCCGTGGAACGACGAGCGGCTGCATCACTACCACGTGACGGTCTACGCGCTCGACGTGCCGACGCTGGGCCTCCCGGAGGACGGCTCGTTCACCGGCGCCGACGTGCTGGCCGCCATCGAGGGGCACGTGCTCGGGCAGGCAGAGATCGTCGGGACGTACAGCACGAACCCGGACGTGCGGTAGGCTCGGCCTCCCCCGCCTCGGTGCCGAGGCGGGGGGCACCCGTCACGATGGCCCTACGGCCTGCTCACCCGCGCATCCGGGCCTCCAGGGCCGCGATGCCCGCCGGGTCGCCGAGGATGGTGAGGCGGTCGCCGCGGCGCAGGACGGTGGCGCCGCTGGGGACGGCCACGGCGCCGTCGCGGTGGACGAGGGCGACGAGGACGCCGCGGGGCAGCGGCACGTCCTTGAGGGCGCGGCCCACGAGGTCGGCGGTGGGGCCGTCGCCGGTGAGGGCGAGGGCGAGGAGGCGGTCGTTGTGGAGGAGGACCTCTTTGAGGTCCTGCTCGGTGTCCGCCGCGCGCCAGTCGTCCATGAAGGGCGCCTCGTCGATGCGGCTGGCGATGCTGGCGAGGGTCCGGAGGTGGCGGCCCGGCGGCTCCTTGGGGCTGAGCAGGAAGAAGACCGCGTAGACAGTGTGGTCGGTGTCGGGCCGCTCGTCGCCGACGGTGTCGACGCCGATCGAGAGGCCGCTCTGGGAGCGGACGATGACCAGCTCGGGGCGGTCGACCTCGGGGAGGCGGAGGTGGGGGAGGGCGACGCCGCGAGAGACCGGCGTGGCGCCGGTGCGGGAGCCGTCGAGGAAGGCCGTCTCGAGGCGGGCGGCGGGGAGCCCGGCGCGGGCGGCCAGGCTGGCGGCAGCGCGGCGGGCGACCGACTCGAAGGAGGCGTCGGCGTCCACGTCGAGCACGGTCGAGCGCGTGACGAGGTGCTCGAAGGGCGTCTCGTCGGGGAGGCCCTTGTCCTTGAGGATGGTCCGCAGCTCGGAGTCGAGGCCCTCGTAGCGGGAGCGCCCGAGGCGCTCGAAGAGGTGGTAGATGGCCCCCTCGCGCTCGACGCGCGGGTTGTCCTTGACGTACCAGACGTACCACGCCACGCCGCCCGCGATCATGACCATCGACAGGAAGATGGCGAAGCCGCCGAGCTGCGCGATGAGCACGATGGGCAGCAGGATGCCGACGATCTGGACCCACGGGTAGAGGGGGCTCCGGTAGCCGGGCACGTAGCTCGGAATCCGGCTCTCGCGCATCACGATGACGGCCACGTTGAGCAGGCCGAACAGCAGCAGCTGGAAGGCGCTCGCGAGCTTGGCGATGCCCTCCACGTCGAGCGCCACGATGACGAACACCATCAGCGCGGAGGTCACGACGACGGCCGTCGTGGGCGTGCCGAAGCGGCCGAGGACGCCCAGCTTCTGGGTCACGAGCCCGTCGCGGGCCATCGCGAGCGGGTACCGGCTGGCCGAGAGGATGCCCGCGTTGCCGGTGGACGCGAACGCGGCGATGGCGGCGGCCACGATCAGGCCCAGGCCCCACGGCTCGGGCAGCCAGGTGAAGAACTTCTCGGCGGCCGTGGCGACGGGCGTCAGGTCGCTCCGCAGCTCGGACGGGTCCAGCACGGCGATCATGATGAACACGCCGACGCAGTAGATGGCGGTCGCGGTGGCCAGCGAGAGGAACATGCCGAGCGGCAGGTTGCGGTCGGGGTTCTGGACCTCCTCGGCGACGCTCGCCACCTTCGTGAGCCCGGCGTAGGACACGAACACGAGGCCGACGGTCGCCAGCAGGCCCTCGACGCCGAACGGGCTGAACGGGGTGAACTGCTGGGCGAGGTTGTCGCCCCCGAGGCGGCCGACCTCGACGAGCCCCTGGACCACGAAGAACGCCAGCACGCCCACCAGCACCGTCACGAGGACGCGCTGGAGGCCGCTCGTCTCTTTGGCGCCGACCACGTTGAGCACCGCGAACGCGACCGTCAGCGCGACGGCGAGCGGCTTGACGGGGATGTCGATGAAGAAGACGAGGTAGGCGCCCATGCCGACGAGCGCGAAGGCGCTCTTGAGCACCAGCGCCAGCCACGTGCCGATGCCGCCGACGGTGCCCGCGAGCGGCCCGAGGCTGCGGTCGAGGAAGTAGTACGCCCCGCCCGCCTTCGGCATGGCGGTGGACAGCTCGGCGGCGCTGAAGAGGGCGGGCAGGATGAAGACGCCCGCGAGGAAGTAGGCCAGCACCGTCGCGGGGCCCGCCTGGGCGGTCGCGAGGCCGGGCAGGAGGAAGAAACCGGAGCTGAACATGGCCCCTGTGCTGATCGCGTAGACGTCGAACAGCGTCAGCTCTTTCTTGAGGCGTGGGGCGTCGGCAGGCATAGGCGGGCGATGGGGGAAGGCCCCCAACCCGCGCCGGGCATTCTGGGGTCCCCGGGTGTCCCCGCATCCGCCGCCGGACCCCATCGGCGTAGGTTTGCGGACGCTCTCTTCGTCCCGCCACCCGTCTCCGTATGCGTCGCTTCGTTCCGTTCCTCCTCGCTGTTCTCGTCCTTGCACCCGTCGCCCTCGCTCAGTCGCTGTCTACCGACGCACCCACGCGGGCTTCGTTTATGCGCTCCGCTACGTCTTTCGCTCCGGGCGATACGACGTACCTGACCAACATCCCCCCAGGGACGACCTCCATCTCGACGTTCTCGAATGGCAACGGTGACTTTCTCTTCGGGACCGGGGGACCCAACATCGGAGTCGATGCCTTTGGCGCGGGCTACGTCTTGCCTGATGACGGCGCGGTCTATGAGATCATCGGGGGCACGCTTTTCGTAACTGCCACGCCGGACGAAGCTGTCCCCGGACAGACATTTGAGGTGCTCGTGTACGAAGGGACGATCCAGGACGGCCCCCAGGGCGACCCGGTCTATTCGGAGGTGTTCCCGTCCAGCACGGTTCCTCCCGTGTCCGAGGCAGGTGTGGCGCCGACCGAGACGTTTTTCTCAGAGCCAGTTTCGGTCAGCACGTCCGCCTTCTTCATTGCCTACAATGTCGACGGGATCACGACCCAGTTCGGTGGGGGCTCCACGAACATCCTCCCGAACCCGACTCCGGAAACAGTTTTCTTGAGCGACGGCGACTGGCTCCGGGTGGATGAGGAGTTCTCGACTGGCGGTGAGAACCCTCAGGCAATCCAAGTCCAGTTGTTCTCGGAGGCAGTCATCCGCCAGTTCGATCCGGACGGCAATCTGTCCACCATCGGCGAGGCGCGGGCGGCGGGCGACGGCGCCACGGTGACGGTCGAGGGCGTCGTGACGCGCTCCGCCGGCGCGTTCACGTACCTGCAGGACGAGACGGGCGGCCTCGCGATCCGCCAGACCTCGGGCGCCTTCTTCGACGAGGTCCAGTCGACCAGCATCCGGCCGGGCCGCATCCTCCGCGTGACGGGCACGCTGTCCGAGTTCAACGGCCTCCTCCAGATCAACGGCGGCGCGCTGGAGAGCTACGCCATCCGCGGGGCGACCGCCGAGCCCCTGCCGCAGGAGGTCACGCTCGCCGAGCTGGCGAGCAACGGCGAGGCCTACGAGAGCGAACTGGTGCTCGTCCCGGACGTGACCTTCACCGACCTGGCGGACAACGCCCCGTTCGAGGCCGCGACGACCTACGCGGTCTCGGACCCGACCGACGCCTCGAACGCCGTCTCGGTGCGCGTCCCGAACGCGGAGGACTCGGACGCCGACGGGACCGACTTCACGGGCAGCCCGGCGCGCGTGCGCGGGGTGCTCGGGCAGAACTCGGCGGGCGCGGCGGACGTGGGCTACCAGATCCTGCTGATCCGGGGCGGCGACGTGCAGCCCAACGCGGTGGCGGTGGGCGAGAGCCCGGAAGGCCGCCTCGGGCTGAGCGGCGTGGCGCCCAACCCGTCCGCCGAGGCGGGCACGGTGACGGTCTCGCTGGCCGCGGCGGGTCCGGTGACGCTGACGGTGGTGGACGTGCTCGGCCGCGAGGTCGCCCGCGTGCTCGACGGTCCGCTGGCGGCGGGCGCCCACCCGGTCCGCCTCGACGTGTCGGCGCTCCCGGCCGGGACCTACCTCGTGCGGCTGACGGCGGACGGCGCGACGGCGGTGCGGCCGTTCACGGTCGCGCGGTAGACGCGGAGCGTCGGGAGGGTATCGAAAACGGCCTCCGGCGCGGTGCCGGAGGCCGTCAGTGGCCGTCCCACGTGTCCCGGATGTCATCGGGATGCGCGAAAGGAACGGCGCGGTAGAGGCGCGCGCCTCCCCCGAACGGGGGAGATTGCAGGTCAAACATGATCTCGGTCGGTGCCGCCTAGCGCACCGGGTAGAGGCCGTCCGCCTCGGGCGCCACGCGGGCCGAGGCGGGGCGGGTCGCGGTGGTGAGGTCGTACCGGACGAGCGAGACGGGCGTGAACGTGGAGTCGGTGACTGTCCCGAAGCGGACGTACGAGACCTCCAGCGCGACGGGGCCGCGCTCGGGCGAGAACAGGTCTTGGGTCACGGGCATCGGGTCGATGGGGCCGCGGACGACCGGGTTGATCACCAGCCGCTTCCAGGTCCGGTCGTACTGGCGCACGGTCGCGGGGCCGGAGGGGAGGTCAGCGGTGGCGTCGTCGTCGGTCAGCACGGCCGTGACGATGTTGGTCGTGAGGAAGGGTGTGCCGTCGGGGACGCCGATGGCATAGACACGCTCGGCGTCGGCGGTGCCCTCCGGCCCGACCTGGAGGCGGTAGAGGCCGTCCGCACGGTTGGCGAACCAGCCTCCGCGGCGCGTGAACACGCAGTGGTCGGCGGTGGACTCGACGAGGAACCACGTCTCGCCTGCGACGACCGTGTCCCGGGGGATGGTCAGCGAGAGGCCGGGCCGGTCAGCCCGGGTGGTGTCGAGAAACGCCCCTTGCTCGTCGTACTCGAGGGTGTACGACCGGGCGAACGTCCACTCGGCGCCGACGGCGAGGGGGAGGACGGGGGCGATCTCGGGCGGCGTGACGGCCGGTGTGCTGTCACAGCCGGCGGCGACGACGAGGAGAGCGAGGAGGCTAGCGGTCCGCATGGTGTGTGTCGGAGGGTGAGCGGGGGAGTAGCCTCGGTCGAATGGCGTCGGGGTCGGATCGGCGGGGGAGTCGGGAGATACGGCGAGGCGAGGGGGCGGGCAAGGCACCTGGCGTTCCCTGGGGGGAGCCCCCAGGGAGCACTCGGGCGAGAATCGGCAGGCCGGTCGTCGGCCGCGGGCGGTACCATTCGGGATGCAGATCGACCGCCCTCGCCTCGACGCGTTCGCCGCCGCCGTCCGCCCCCGGATCGCGGGCGACCTCCGCCTCGACGCCCTCTCGACCGCCCTCTACGCGACCGACGCGTCGCTCTACCGCGAGCCGCCGCTGGGCGTCCTGGTCCCGCGCCACGCCGACGACATCCAGGCGGCGCTGGAGGAGGGCGCGCGCTACGGCGTCCCCATCGTGGCGCGCGGCTCGGGCTCCAGCCTCGCGGGCTCGGCGGTGTCGGGCGGGCTCGTGGTGGACACGACGAAGCACCTGCGCGACATCGTCGCCATCGACGCCGAGGCGCGCACGGCGACGGTCCAGCCGGGCGTGGTGCTGGACGACCTCAACCGCGCCGCGGCGGCCCACGGGCTGACGTTCGGCCCGGACCCGGCCTCGTCCAACCGCGCCACGCTGGGCGGGATGCTGGGCACGAACGCGACCGGCACGCACTCCATCCAGTACGGCGCCGTGGTGGACTGGGTCGAGGCGGCCGACGTGCTCCTCGCCGACGGCACGCCCGCGAGGTTCTCCGCGCTGACGCCCGACCAGTGGGCCGCGAAGGTCGGCGCGACGGGGACCGAGGGCGAGATCCTGAAGCGCGTCGACGCGCTGCTCAAGGTCCACGAGCACGCCATCCGCGCGGACACGCCGCGGTGGTGGCGCCGCGCGGGCGGCTACCGCCTCGAACGCATGATCGAGGCGCCCGAGGTGGACCGCGGGCCGGGCCGGGCCTGGGACGGCACGCGCAACCTCGCCCAGCTGCTGGCGGGCTCGGAGGGCACGCTGGCGTTCGCGACCGAGATCACGGTCGGGCTGACGGAGCGCCCGGCGCACGCGGCGCTCGGCGTCGTCCACTTCCCCTCGCGGGCGTCGGCGCTGGAGGCCGTCGCGGGCATCATGGAGACCGACCCGACGGCCGTGGAGCTGTTCGACCGGATCGCGCTGGCGCGGGCGCTCGACGTGACGGAGTACGCCCCGAAGCTGCACTTCGTCCAGCGCGGGCCGCACGGCGAGCTGCCCGGCGCGCTGCTGATCGTGGAGTACAGCGGGGCGTCGATGGCCGAGGTGCGCGACGGGCTGGCCCGCCTCGGTCGGCACCTGGGGCCGTCCGCCGTGATCACGCAGCTGGAGGAGGAGGCGCGGATGGCCGACGTGTACGCGGTCCGCAAGGTGGGGCTGGGGCTGGCGATGAGCGCGCGGCTGCCGGTGCAGGCCGCCGCCATCATCGAGGACGCGGCGGTGCCGGTGGAGCACCTGCCCGCCTACATCCGCGAGCTGGAGGAGGTGATGGCCGAGTGGAACGTCGAGGCGGTCGCCTACGCGCACGCAAGCGCGGGCTGCCTCCACGTCCGCCCGTTCCTCGACCTCCGCGAGCCCGCCCAGGTCGAGGCGCTGGAGGCCGTCGCGCGGGGCTCGGCGCGGCTGGCCCGGAAGTACGGCGGCGTGATCGCGTCCGAGCACGGCGACGGCCGGGCCCGCGGGGCGCTCGCGGAGGACTTCTACACGCCCGCCCTCTACGCGGCCTACCAGGCCACCAAACGGGCCTTCGACCCGACCGGCCAGCTCAACCCCGGCAAGATCGTCGACGTGCCGCCGTTGACGGAGGCGCTGCGGATGGGGCCGGACTACCACGCCCGCTCGGTGTCGACGGCGATGACGTTCCCCGACGTGACGGGCCGCGACGTGGGCTTCCTGGAGGCCGTCGAGGCGTGCAACGGCTCGGCCGTCTGCCGCAAGACGGACGTGGGGACGATGTGCCCGCCGTTCATGGCGACGCGCGAGGAGAAGGACGCGACGCGCGGCCGGGCCAACGCGCTCCGCGAGGCGCTCTCGGGCGGCCTGCCGTCGCTGACCGGCCCCGAGGTGGCCGAGGCGCTGGACCTGTGCCTGTCCTGCAAGGCGTGCAAGGCCGAGTGCCCGGCGTCGGTGGACATGGCGGCGCTCAAGTCGGTCTGGCTGGAGCAGAAATACAAGGAGGCGGGGCCGAGCGCGCGGGCGCGGCTGTTCGGGTTCATGCCGCAGATGGCGAAGCGCGTGGCGGGTCCGCTGGCGGCCATCGCCAACCGGGTCAACGCGCTGGCGCCCGCGCGGGCCGCCTTCGCCCGCCTCGGCGTGGCCCCCCAGCGCCCCATGCCGACGTTCTCGACGAAGCCGTTCAAGTCGTCCGAAGCCGGGGCGGCCCCCGCATCCCCCGAGGCACCCCGGGTCGCGCTCTACGTCGATACGTTCGGGCGCTTCCAGGAGCCGTCCATCCCGCGCGCGGCGCTGGCGGTGCTGCAGGCGGCAGGCGCCCACGTCGAGGTCCCGGCGTACCGCTGCTGCGGGCGGACGTACCTGTCGAAGGGCTTCGTCCCGCAGGCCGAGAAGCTGGCCCGCGAGCTGGTCGCGACGTACGCGCCGCTGGCGAAGGCGGGCGTCGTCATCGTGGGGCTGGAGCCGTCGTGCATTCTGACGCTCCGCGACGAGGTGCCGCGCCTGGTGCCGGGGGACGACGCGAAGGCGGTCGCCGCCGCCGCGGTCACCTTCGAGGAGTGGTGCGATGCCCACGCCGACCGCCTCGCCGCGCTCGACTGGCAGACGCCAGCGGGTGAGGGGAACACGGCGCTCGTGCACGGCCACTGCCACCAGAAGGCGCTCTCGCGGATGTCGGCCAGCCACGCCTGCCTCGGCGCGGCCGGGCTGTCGGTGACGGAGTCGGGCGCGGGCTGCTGCGGCGTCGCCGGGTCGTTCGGCTACGAGGCCGAGCACTACGACGTGTCGATCGCCATCGCGGAGGACCGGCTGGCCCCGGCCGTCCGCGCGGCGCCCGAGGCGGTCGTGGTCGCGGCGGGGACGAGCTGCCGCGAGCAGATCCACCACACGACCGGGCGGACGGCCCTCCACCCGGCCGAGGTGCTGGCGGCGCGGCTGGGGTAGGCCCGCGTCAGGAGACCGTCTCCGCTTCGTCCGAGGAGCCCGCGGCTGGTACAGGAGACACAGGCGGGGGCGGTCTCGATGGCCGATCTTCCCGGTCTCCCACTCCGCTTGCTTCCATGCGCCGACTCTCCCTGGCCCTGTGCGGCCTCGCCCTCCTCGCTCTCTCCACCGGCTGCGATTCCAGTGGCACCACCGGCACGGTCCGCGTGATGAGCCAGAACCTGTACCTCGGGGCCGACCTGTTCCTGGTCGCCAATGAGCAGGACCCCAACATGATCCCGGTGCGCGTGGCGCAGCTCTACGGGAGCGTCCAGGCGTCCGACCCGGCGGCGCGGATGGCGGCGGTGGCGGCCGAGATCGCCCGCGTCAACCCGGACCTCGTCGGGCTCCAGGAGGTCACGACGTACTACGTGCAGTCGCCGGGCGACAACCTGCCGGGCGCCGCCAACACGACCGCGACGACGGTCACCTTCGACTTCCTCCAGTTGCTGCTGGATGCGCTCGCCGACGAGGGCGTCTCGTACACGGTCGCCGCGCGGGCGGACAACGCCGACGTCGAGTTCCCGGCTACCACCGACGGCATGACGTTCTTCGACGTCCGCTACCGTGACGCCGACGTGATCCTGGCCCGGTCGGACGTGCAGACCTCCGGAGCCGTCAACCAGGAGTTCCAGACAGTCCTGACCATCCCCGTCGGGGGCGTCGACCAGACGTTCACCCGGTCCTACCAGTCGGTCAATGCCACCGTGGACGGCTTTCCGCTGACGTTCTTCAACACGCACCTGGAGGTCGGCGGGCCTGCCGAGCCCATCCAGCGGATCCAGGCGGCCGAGCTGGCCACGGAGGTCCGCGACACGGGCGGCTCGGTGATCCTGGTGGGCGACATCAACTCGGACGGCAACACCGGCGGGACGAGCTACCAGGATCTGACGGTCCTCCTGCGGGACGCCTTCCCGGTCGGCTCCGCGGCGACGTGCTGCCAGGCCGCGGACCTCGGCAACGCCACCTCCCAGCTCCAGACCCGCATCGACGTGGTGCTCTCGCGCGGCTTCGACACGACGGTCGCGGGCGAGGTGGTGCTGGACACCCCGGCCGACCGTGTCGGCGGGGTCTGGCCGAGCGACCACGCGGGCGTCTGGGCCGAGCTGGAGGGCGTCGTCAATTAGGACGGCCCGCCCGGCCTCCGTGGCGAGGCCGGGCGACCCGGTCGGGTGGGGGCACGCTGCCGGTGTGCCCCGACCTCGTTGGAGGGGTCAGTGTGTCCGCCGCCACTCCGGCCCGGCGGGCGTGTCCACGACCTCGACGCCGAGGGCGGCCAGTTCGTCGCGGATGGCGTCGGCGCGGGCCCAGTCCTTGGCCGCGCGGGCGGCGGTGCGCTGGACGACGAGCGGCTCGACCTGTGCCGCGAGGTCATCCGCCGCCTCGGCGGCGTCGGCGGGGACCTGGGCGTGGACGATGCCGAGGAGGGCGTCGATCCGGTCGAGGTAGGCGTCGGCGGCGCGGGCCGAGGCGCCGGAGAGCGGCGCCTCGCGGTGGGCCTTGAGGATGGCGGCCGCACCCCGGAGCCCGGCCGCGAGCGCGATGGGCGTGTTGAGGTCGTCGGCCATGGCCGCGAGCGCGTCGGCGTAGGCCGCGTCGAGGTCGGCCGAGAGGCCATCGTCGCCGGGTCGGTCGGCCTCGGTGCCGAGGCGGGCCGCCTCGACGGCGTCGCGGTAGCGCTGGAGGTTCTTGGCGGCGTCGGCGAGCGTCTTGCGGGTCAGGTTGAAGGGCTTCGCGTAGTGGCCCGAGATGAGCGCCAGCCGGAGCGCGAGCGGGTCGAGCGGCGCGGCCCAGTCCTCCCGGCCGCCGTCCTCTGGGGCGGCCGTCAGGTCGCGGACGGTCAGGAAGTTGCCCTTCGACTTGGACATCTTCTCGCCCTCGACCTGGAGGAAGCGGGTGTGCATCCAGTAGCGCGAGAAGGGCTGGCCGGTGAGTGCCTCGGCCTGCGCGATCTCGCACTCGTGGTGCGGGAAGCGGAGGTCCTCGCCGCCGCCGTGCAGGTCGATGGTCTCGCCGAGGTACTTCTGCGCCATCACCGAGCACTCGAGGTGCCAGCCGGGGAAGCCCCAGCCGCCCGCCTCGCCCTCGACGAACGGCGAGTACCACTGCATGAGGTGCCCGGCGTCCTTCTTCCAGAGCGCGAAGTCGCGCGGGTCGCGCTTGCCGTCGTCGCGGACGACCTCGCGCGTGCCCTCCACCAGCCCCTCGGCGTCGGTGTTGCCGGAGAGCTTGCCGTAGTCCGGGAAGCTGGGGACGTGGAAGTACACGCCGTCGGCCGTCTCGTAGGCGTGGCCGGACGCCATGAGCGCCTCGACGGCCAGGATCTGCTCGCGGACGTGCTCGGTGGCGCGCGGCCGGATGTCGGGCTCGATCAGGTTGAGCAGGTCCCAGTCGCGCTTGAGCGCCTCGGTGTAGTGGCGCGCGAGGTCCCAGACGGTTTCGAACGCCTCGCCGTCCTTCGACGCGAGGGCCTTCGCCATCTTGTCCTCGCCCGCGCCGTCGGCCACGTCGTCCTCGGTGAGGTGCCCCACGTCGGTCACGTTGGACACGTAGCGGACCGCCCAGCCCAGCGCCTCGGCCGTGCGCACGACGAGGTCGGCCGTGAGGAACGTCCGGAAGTTGCCGATGTGGGCGTAGCTGTAGACCGTCGGGCCGCAGCTGTAGAAGCGGAGCAGCGGCCGCCCGTCCGGGGTGTAGGCGACGGGTGTGACGGTCTGGACCTCGCGGGCCAGCGTGTTGGTGAGGCGGAACGGCGGGGACTCGGGCATCGGCGCGGGGGGCGAGGCGCCAAGCTACCGAGTCCAGCGGTGAGCGAGGAGGCAGGAGCGGTGAGGACCGCCCGCCTCACCACCTCCGCTCCGACACCGTAAAGCCGACCAGGAGGCTCGTCCGCGGGCCGTCCTGGCCAAGCACGACGGCGAGGTTCACCGGGATGCTGATCTCGCCAATCTCGTTGTTCATGCCCACCCCGATGGCGTATGCGGCCCCGCTCAGCGACAGGTTCGGTCCGACGCCGAACTCGAAGCCGCTCGGGGCGCGGATGCCCGCCAGCAGGGTCAGGCTGGGCAGGAAGAGGCCCTGTTCGGCGCCCCCGACCAGCAGCACCCACTCGGTGACGCCCGTCAGCCCGGACTCGGTCTGGAACATCCGGTTCTCGAACTGCCAGCCGAACTGGGTCACGACCGGCACGGACTCCGAGAGGCGCGGGTTGTCACACGGCGAGTCGTAGCACCCGTCGAAGGCCTCGTTGATCTTGCGGACGGTCTCCTGGCTGAGGAGCGTCAGGCCGGTGCGGGGGCCGCCGAGGCGGCGAGGCCCGTACGTCCGGATGTCGGCGCGCACCGTGCGGACCTCGACGGGCGCGCGCGCCGGGGCCGGGCTCGCCGGGGGGGGCGCCGGGCGCGGAGCGGGCGTCTCCGCCTCGGTCTCGGCGTCGCCGGTCTCGGGCTCGAAGGGGATGCCCTGGGCGGCGGTGGGGAGGGCGAGGAGGAACGCGAACAGCGCGAGCAGGCGGGACATGGCCATTGGTGTGTGTGGACGCCGACAACCTCCCCCGATCTCCGGCTCTGGCCGTGGTGCGGGCGCGGGGCGCGTCTGGTACGATCGGATCAGGCGCTGCCCGGTCTGGTCGCCTCGGGGGACCCCGCCGCCCGGCCCGCCGTCCCACGCGGCCCTTCTGCTCTGTCATGACCGACCTGCCCGACACCCTCCGCTACGTCGACGACGCCCGCCCCGGCATCACGCGCACGCGGCGCGGGACGGGGTTCTCGTACCGGCAGCCGAACGGAGAACGGGTGTCGGACGCCGTCCGCGCCCGCATCGAGGCGCTGGTGCTCCCCCCGGCCTGGGAGGACGTCTGGATCTGCCCGACTGCCAACGGGCACCTCCAGGCGACAGGCCGCGACGCGCGGGGCCGCAAGCAGTACCGCTACCACGCTGACTGGACGGCCCACCGCAACCGAGTCAAGTTCGGCCGGATGGTCGGCTTCGGGGAGATGCTGCCGGGCCTCCGCGCCCGCGTCGAGGCGGACCTGGGCACATCCGGCCTCGGCCGCGAACGCGTGCTCGCGCTGTGCGTCCGCCTGCTGGACGAGACGCTGATCCGCGTCGGCAACGCCGCGTACGCGACCGAGAACGGCTCCTACGGGCTCACGACGATCCGCGACAAGCACGTCGCCTTCGACGGGGCCGAGGTCCGGTTCTCGTTCGTCGGCAAGAGCGGCAAGGAGCAGGAGCTGTCGGTCCGCGACCGGCGGCTGGCGCGGCTGGTCAAGGCCTGCCGCGACATCCCCGGCTACGAGCTGTTCCAGTTCTACGACGAGCGCGGCGACAAGCAGGACGTGGAGAGCGGCCACGTCAACGGCTACCTCCAGGAGACCACCGGGGAGGACTACACGGCGAAGGACTTCCGGACGTGGGGCGGCACCGTCGCCGCGGCCGAGGCGCTCGCGGCGCTCGACGAGGTCGAGGACGCCGACGCGTGCATCGTGCAGGCGGTCAAGGACACCGCCTCGGTGCTGGGCAACACGCCGGCCGTCTGTCGCCAGTACTACATCCACCCGGACGTGCTGGACGCCTTCCGTGAGGGCGACCTCCGCGACCGCGTCCGGCGGCGCAACGCGGGCAACACGCCCGCGGGCCTGCGCCCACCCGAGGCCGCCGTGCTGGACCTGCTCCGCGAGCGGAGCTGAACGGCTACGCCGCCTCGGCCTCGGCGCCGACCAGCGCGCGGGCGGCCCGCACGAGCCCATCCGGCCCGATGCCCACCTCGTCGTGGAGCTGCCGCTGGGTGCCGTGCTCCACGAACCGGTCCGGCAGCCCGAGGCGGACCACCTGGGTGGCGTCCAGCACGCCTGCGTCGGACGCCCACTCCAGCACCGCCGAGCCCGCGCCGCCGTCGCGGACGCCGTCCTCGACCGTGATCACGCGGCTGTGGCGCCCGAAGACCTCCGTCAGCAGCGCCGCGTCGAGCGGCTTGACGAACCGCAGGTCGTAGTGCGCCGCGTCGACGCCCTCGGCCGCCAGGCGGTCGCAGGCCTCGATGGCGTACTGGCCGATGGCGCCGTACGTCACGAAGGCCACGTCGGTGCCGTCGCGGACCTTGCGCCCGGTCCCGATCTCGATGGGCTCGAAGCCCTCGCGCAGCGGCATGCCGGTGGCGGCCCCGCGCGGGTAGCGGACCGCGAACGGGCCGTCGTACTGGAGCGCCGTGTAGAGCAGGTCGCGGAGGTCCTGCTCGTGCAGCGGCGCCGCGCAGACGAGGCCCTGGACCGCCCGCATGTAGGCCACGTCGAGCGCGCCGTGGTGCGTCGGGCCGTCGGCCCCGGCGACGCCGGCGCGGTCCATGCAGAACACGACGGGCAGGTTCTGGAGCGCCACGTCGTGCACGACGCCGTCGTAGGCGCGCTGCATGAAGGTCGAGTAGATGGCCGCGAATGGGCGCATGCCCTGCGTCGCGAGGCCGGCCGCGAACACGACCGCGTGCATCTCCGCGATGCCCACGTCGAAGGCGCGGTCGGGCATCTGCGCCATCATCTTGCCCAGGCTCGTGCCCGACGGCATCGCCGCGGTCACGCCCACCACGCGCTCGTCGGCCTCGGCCAGCTCGATCACGGCATCGCCGAACACGTCCTGCCACTTGGGCGGCTTGGTGCCCGCGGCGGTCGGCGCGGCGAGGCTCTTGCCGGTCAACTTGTCGAAGGGGCTCGACTGGGCGTGCCACTTGACCTGGTCCGCCTCGGCGGGCGCGAAGCCCTTGCCCTTGACCGTGAGGGTGTGCAGGAGGATCGGGCCCGGCAGGCCGCGCAGCTTCTTGAGCTGCGTCGCCAGGGAGACCACGTCGTGCCCGTCGACCGGCCCGATGTAGCGGAAGCCGAGCGCCTCGAACAACATGCCGGGCGTGAGGACCGCTTTCAGGCCGTCCTCGACGCGCGACGCGAGCCGCTGGAGGTGGCCGCCGCCGAGGCCCTTCATCTTGTCGAACAGCTCCCAGACCTCGCCCTTGAGCGCGTTCCACGAGCCCGACGACGAGACCTTGGCGAGGTACTCGTGCAGCGCGCCGACGTTGGGGTCGATCGAGATCCGGTTGTCGTTGAGGACCACCAGCAGGTCCGCGTCGCTCGCCCCGGCGTTGTTGAGGCCCTCGAAGGCGAGCCCGCCCGTCATCGAGCCGTCGCCGATCACCGCGACCACCTTGCGGTCGTTGCCGGTCAGCTTGCTGGCCGTCGCCATGCCGAGGGCGGCCGAGATCGACGTGCTCGCGTGCCCCACGCCGAACGTGTCGTACTCCGACTCGTCGCGCTTCGGGAAGCCTGACAGCCCGCCGTACGTCCGGTTCGTCGGAAACACATCCCGGCGGCCGGTCAGGATCTTGTGGCCGTACGCCTGGTGCCCCACGTCCCACACGAGCTGGTCCTCGGGCGTGGCGTAGGCCCAGTGCAACGCCACCGTCAACTCGACGACCCCCAGCGAGGCCCCGAAGTGGCCGCCGTGCACCGACACGATGTCCACGATGTACTCCCGGAGTTCGTCGCAGAGCTGCGGCAGGCGCTCGGCAGGGAGGGCCCGCAGGTCGGCGGGCGAGTCGATGGAGGCCAGCAGGGGGCCGGGTGTGAGGGTCGGGGCGACCGGGGGCATAAGCGAGGCGCAGAACGGCCGAAGATACCGGGGCTCGGTGTGACCCCGAGGCGTCCGCGCGGTTTCGGGAAGAACCGGAGGGGGCGCTGGCTGGGGCGTGGGGCCGGGAAATGGGGAAATGGAAGGAGGATCCTGACGTGCGGTGGCGCCGGGGGGCTGGGCCTGTCATCTTCCGCACTCCTCCACTCTACCGGCTTCCCCGTGCCCGACCGTCCCGTCCGCGTCCTGTTCGTCTGCCTGGGCAACACGCGAAGGGTAGTCGGGACGACGGCCTGAAAACAGCCAGCAGGGGAGGGGACGCCCGAACTGGGCGAGGTACAGCCGACGTGCTGGAGACGGGGTTTCAAAATCCTCCCCAATCGGGTCCGGATTGATGTGGTACGGGGTGAGGCGGAGCGACCTCAGGCGTCACGATCGACGTCGAGATCGACCAGGCGGTAGACGGTCTCGGCACCGAGCCCGGCGTAGTACTCGACCACCCGAGCGTTGACCGTCGGGAGGTCCTCCGCACCGGAGAGCGCGCGGCTCATCGTGCTCCGCCCGACGCCGACCTTCGCGGCCGCCTGGGACTGGTTGTCGGGGGAGTCGTCGATGAGGCGGCCGGCGAGCTGGCGCAAGTCGTCAGACGTGAGGATGTCGCCAGCGGCGGGAGAGTCGGGAGGCATGGAGGTGGGGATTAGGGAGCGCGCGAGAAGACACGGCGCCGAGCCCTTTTGTTTCGGAATCGCGGAACTCGGTCCGCTATGTTCCGTAGATACGAAACAACAAGCCAGCCGACCACGGCACCCACGATGAACGCTCTCGACGCCGCCGCCCGCTCCCTCTCCGACGCTCAGTTCGAGATGGCGCACGCGACCACCCGCTTCGACCTCGCCTCGGCCGCCTTCCAGGCCGACCCCACCGAGCGCAACGCCCGCCGCCTCCGCAACGCGACCAGCCTAGCGACCGCCTGCCGTCAGGTCCTCGATGCCGCCGAGCGCAAGATGGAGGCCGCCGAGGCCGACGCGGTCTTCGAGGCCGACTGGGCCGCTGCCGTCGCCGCCACGACGCCCGCCCCGTCCGTCCGGCTGGTTCGCCTTGATGAGACCGGCCCGAGCCCCTGGGAGAAGATGCGCCGCCTCCTCAACGCCCGCTGCGGGGAGGCCGCGAAGCACTTCGACGCCGACCACGACAATCTCCGCCACGCCGCGGCCGAGTTCGCGTCGAACGGCCGCACCGACTCGTCGATGAAGCTCACCGACGCCGAGATGGGGCAGGCCGTCAGCTACGTCGAGGAGGTCCTGCGCGTGCTGGGCTTCGACCTCGACAAGGCCGACGCCGAGTACGCTGCGCGCCGCCTCGCGGCCTGAGTCCGGCAGATCCTAGATCCGCCCCGCCTCGGATGACACCCGAGGCGGGCACCTCCCTCGACTCCATGCTCCGTCCTCTCTTCGACCTCGGCCGCACCCTCGCCACGCCCGGCGCGCTCTCGCTGGCCTCCCGCGCCGGGGTCTCCATCCCGGCCCTCCTCGAAAGGCACGCCGTCGGCGACTGGGGCGACATCGGCGTCGGCGACCGGCTCGCCAACGAACTGGCGCTGCCCGGCGGCGCCCGCCTCCTCTCCGCGTTCCAGACCGACGCCGGGCGCCTCTGGATCATCACCGAGGCCGACCGCTCCAGCACGACGGTCCTCCTGCCCGACGAGTATTGAGCCCCGAGACCGGGCCACACGAATACGCCGGAGCCGGGTGGGGCGGCTCCGGCGTACGGCCTGTGCAGTGCTGTACCCCGCACAGAGGCACTCGCAACGGGCCGACGTTCGACCTGTTCCGCCTGCGCTGAAGACAAAACTGGGGCGGACGGTGCTACGCCGTCGAGGGCTGCGGCGCCCTCGACGGCGCCGCGGGCACCTCGAACGCTTCGTAGCACTTCTCCAGGTCGAGGCCGGGGTCGGTCACCTGCCAGGTCTCGCACGGGTGAGGCGGCGGCGGTCGCTCCAGCACGCCGGTCGCGTAGCCCAGTTGCAGCAGCAGCGCGCCGACGATGATCAAGAACCCGATCACGACGCCAAAGCCGAAGAGCGGCGCCTCGAAATCCGCAGGGGAACGGGTGTCCATGTAGACATAGACCCGCGAGAGGCGAAGATCTAACCTCAGTACAGCTCCGGTCGCCCGCGCTCCACGTCGCGCGAGGTCCGCACCGGGATCTCGCCGACCACCATGCCGACCTTGTCGGCTGGGATGATCGCCGACATGCGATGCCGCCCGAAGAGGTCGCCCCAGTCGTCCGGATGGATCACGACGATCAGCGGAGGGCGTCCGTTGTCGTCCTCGAGTCGGCGAGCAGGGTGCGGAGCATGTCGGTCGGGCAGGTGGCCGCCCAGAGTCACGCTCGCCCGTGCCGACTGCCGTGTCACCAGCCTCGGCGCCTACGTCGGCATCAAGGTCGGCGAGATCAAGTCGCCAGCGCGTAGCGATGTCGCAGCGGGAAGATGTCTCCCCGGCGGAAGTCGCTGACCGTCGGGACTGTAGGCCAGCGCGTTGCCGGGCGTCGCTGCCCGACGCCCGACGCCGACAGATCTGTCCCCGACACATAGGCCCGGCGGATGCGCGCGTCGCCGCTGTCGAGAATGTCCAGTGCCGCCTCGGCGTCGGCGCCCGTCAGCACGACCGAGTGCGTGTCCTGCCCCGTCGCCGCCTGGAGTGCGGCCAGCGACGTGTAGGTCGTCCCGTTGACGGCCCACCGCGTCAGCGTGCCGAGGAAGAGGTAGAGGTTGTAGTCGGAGATCAAAGTGCCCGTCACGTTGAACGCCTGACCCTCGCTCCGGAACACCGAGTAGAGCGCTGTCAGCCCCGAGGGCGCCCGAACGCACCCGAATCCGCCTGTGTCGTCGATCGTGCATCGGTCGACCGAGAGCGCGACACCCGTGGGTGGTTGGATGGGACGGATCCCACCCGTGCGGATGTGCATCTCGGACATCGTCCACGTCCCCACCGAGACCCCCGACGGCAGCACGGGCGCCAAGTTGTCGGACCCGTCGCTGCGTACCACCATGCCGACTGTCACCAGCTCGGCCGTCGTCGGCTGGAGCGGCGAGCGGACGTTCTCGACGTAGAGGCCCTCCACCTCGACGCGGTCAGCAACACAGTACACGCCGCCGTCGCAGTCTGCCACGAGCCCGCCGACCACCCGAGCGAGGCCGGGGTTCGGGCTGCCCGGGGCGAGCGCAGCGTGAGTGTAGAACGCCCGTGACGCGTCTTGGGTGTAGTCGCCCGCCGCCGACGGCATCCCGAACCCCGCGTACACGTTGCGCTGGAACAGCGCGACCGCGTCCTCGGCCGTCGGCGTGGCGATGGTGTAGACGAAGCCGCGCCCCTTTCCGCTGTCGGTCGCTGGCACCATCTCGAACCCCAGGCAGTCCCGGATGACCGCCTGCTCGGTAAGGTCCACGATGGTCACGCCGTGGACGGGCATCCGCCGGAACTGAGCGCGCTCGATCGTCACGTTGCCGGTGCCCTCCAGCCCGTTCTCGTGGACGTAGCCCTGCGCGGCCAGGCCGGACACCAAGGCCCGCTCGCCCGCCCGGATCGGGTTGCGGTAGTGGCTGTAGGTGAAGAACGCCTCTCCGAGCGTGGGGTCCTCCGCACCGGTCGGCTGGAGCGTGATGGTGACCGTGTGGGTGCCCGGACCCGTCCCCGACGAGTAGTCGACGTGGTAGGTCCCGGCCGTCACCGAGGCCGCCGCGTCCACGCGCCCGTACTGGTCGAACGAGGGAGACAGGTTCGTCGCCGAGGGCACCTCCCAGACCTGCACAAGCCCCTTGTCGGAGTTCGTGTCGTCGATCGTGACGGTGGCCTGGTAGCGACCGCCCGAGATGGCCGACCAAGCGCCCGCCGGGATCGCGAGCATCCCGGTGAGCAGCGGGAGAGGGTCCGCCGAGTCCTGGCCGCCCTCGAGCACGTCGGAGATCTGCACGCCAGCCGTCACGGCGTCGGAGAGCGTGCCTGTGGCCCTGTAGCCGCGGGCCAGCGCGAGGACGTGATTCGTCGCCAGCGTCGGCAGCGCGTCGCTACCGCGGAGGCGCGTCGGGGCGGCCTGCCCGCGGACGTGGTCGAGCATCCGTGCCACCACGTCGGGGTCAGCGGCCAGGTCGCCCGCCGCGTCTGCAAGAGGCGTCACCGGCTCCAACTCGGCGGCTGCATCCTCAGCGGCCTGGATGCGCCCCCCGAACGTCGCGACATCGGCGCTGGCCTCCTCAGCCTCGGCTGATGCCTCGGCCACCAGGGTCCGCTTGGTCAGAGCCCGCATCGAGAGAGGGAGCGCGCGCGCGATCGTGGTGAAGGAGTTCAGCCCGGCCGTGAGCTGCGACCAGTCCACCTCGGCCGTTCCGCTGACACCCGAGGAGTTCTCCGGGTTGATCGTCACGAGTGACGGCGGGTCTCCCGACGCCAGGTAGAACTGAGCCGCCAGCGTCCCCGCATCGAGGTCGGCGAACTTGACCGACGACACCCCGCTCACCTTGTGGTCGACTCGGTACACGCCGATCCGCTTGCCGACGGCGCCGTCCAGCGAGAGGTCCACCAGTAGCCTCTCGATGACCTCGTAGAAGTCGAGTGTGGCCTGAGGGACCGTCGGCAGGAGGTCCTCCTTGGCCGCGGAGTCGACCCACTGCGGCGCCCGCGCCTGCCGAACCGCCGCGGCGCCGTCGAACGAGATGGTCTCGGCCGTCTCCTCTGCGGTGTCCGCCGCCGCTTCGGCGCGCGCCGCGCCTGAGTTGGCGGCGTCCTTTGCAGCGGTGAGATTGGCCAGCTCTGCCGCCAGCGCGGCGTCGCTAAAGCTCTGTCCGGGTCGGGATCCCATTATCCGAGGGTGCTCTGGACGGTCACGCCGTCCGTGTACAGGTCGAGGCCCGACGCGTCGATCGCGATCGTGCCCTGGAGGAAGTCGCGGCCGAAGGCATCCCACCAGTAGTGCCGGTCCACGTAGAGGCGGTCTCCCGGAGCGATGCCCACGCCGAACGCAGACGAGATCGTCACCAGGTAGCCGAGCGACGTCGGCTCCACGTCCGCCACCGTGCGATCCGTCACCGTCCCGTCGCCGGCGACGTGGCGGAGGGTGCCGCCCACCCGTGGCGCGACGTAAGTCTCCAGCATCGTGCTGGTGGCCACCACCGCGTTTCGCACCGTGGTTCGTGGCCAGTGGCGAATGACCTGGTGAGGATGCAGCTGCCGAGCGCCAGCGGCGGTCCCGTCGCCCTTCAGCTTCAGGGTGCCACGCAGCGCGGTTGCGCGCGCCGCCTGGCGGACGGCCTCGATGGCGTCGAGCGCGTCGATCGTGTCGCCGCTGGAGGGCGCGCCCGACCCATAGGCGCCCACCGTCCATCCGGTGTTGTCGCCCCACGTCGTCGTCTGCCAGGCGAACGCCCCGTCCTGGACGACGAGCGCAGTGTCGGACTCCGCCACCGGTCCGTCCCCGATCTCGTGCGCCTCGGCACGCCCGGCGAGCGCACCCGGCACGCCGCCCGACAGCATCGCCGCCGCGCCCGTCTTCGAGGCTGGCCGGGTGCGCCCGTCCTCGGCGACCAGGTAGCCCACCTCGACGCGGTCGATCGACCAGACTTCGGACCCTTGCTCGGCATTGGCCACCGGCACGCCCGACGCCAACGCGAGGCGCGCGCCCTCGAACCAGGTCACGAACGCCCCGTCGATGGCGAGGCCGTCCGGTGTCACCGCGTAGGTCTGCACGTCCATGTCGATCGGCGCCGTCGACTCACCGGTCTCGTCCAGGAGCCGGATTGCCGTCCGGTCGAGGTCCTCCGAGAAGTAGTAGAGGGCCGCGGTCGCGCCGCTGTCCAGGTCGTCCGAGATGTCGCCCTCCAACTCCGTCGCGCCCACCACGACCGCCTTCGTCAGGGTGAGGACCGGAGACGCCGACGCGTGGGTACCGCCGACCGGGTTCGAGAAGCGGACCTTGATGCCGGCCGGCACGATCGCCGTTCCGTCGACGTGGTCGGGGTAGCTGGCTAGGAACGGGTCGATGGGGATCCGGACGCTGTCGCCGGGGAGGCTTGGGGCGGTCGCTGTCACGACGCTCCGCTTCACCGAGTACGTGTCTCCGTCGCGCGTCTCGACGCCGACCGCGAGGTAGGCCGGTCGCGCCTGCTTCGTGTCGTCGAACGCGCCCGTGTAGGGCTGCCACTGGAGGCGCGACCGGAAACGGATCACCGCGTTCGGGTCCGAGGGGATGCGCACGACGCCGCCCTGAGCGATCACCGGGCGCGATGGCGTTGCGCGGTCGTCCGAGAACCGAGCGGCCCACACGTCGCCAGCCGTCGGCTGGAACGGGGGCGTCCCGGTCGTGAGGCTGAACCGCTGGCAGACCGTCGGCCCCGTCGCCGAAGTCACCCCTCCGGAGCCAGTCCCTCCGCCGGTCATGCTCCATCCCTGCGCAACGGTCGCGCCTGCTGAGCCTGCCGTCTCGAACGACCCGTTCGACATCAGGTCGTCCAGGTCCGGCCGGAAGTCGTACTCCACCTCGACGCGTCGCATCGGCACGCCGCCGCTGTCGTCCGGCGCCCCCTGCCAGTTCCAGCCCCACGTGTCCACGACCGGATTCCGTGCGGCGGCGGTCTGCGCATCGTTGTCGATCGCCCCGGAGTTCGCGTCGTACGCGAACTCCGGAATGGTACCCGCCCCGCCGCTGGCGAGGGCGCGCGCCAGAGCCGAGCGCTGGGTCATGTACCAGCGCCCCTCGCTCTGATACAGCCTCGCCTGGAGGCGCCGAGCGATCGTACGGACGGCGTCCCGCTCCGAGACGCTCGCGCCGTCCACGAGCCACGCCCGTTGCCGGGCACCCACCGCGCGCACCGGGTCCACTGAGGCCGGGACATGGGTCGTCGGCACCCACGGCCTCCAGTCGACGCAGGTCGTCAGCCCGGTCCACAGGTCGTCCGCCGACCCGATGGCCTGGAGGATGCGAGCCAGCCCCGTCTGGAACCGCTCGATGGTGTCCAGGTCGTCCGAGTCTCCGAACGCCCCGGCCGGCGCCCCGCTTCCGGCGAACGCGCGCCCGGCCGACACATGCAGCCCGCCTGCGAACCGCAGCTGCAGCGCGTCGGAACCCGCGTAGGTCCTCGCGTCGACGGACTCCGGGAGCAGGAAGCCAGCGAACTGAGTCGTCCAGCCGCTGTCGTCGAGGCCGTACGACACGCCCGGCGTGACTGTCGTGGACCTCTGGATCGCGAGCGCCACGAACCCGTCCGGACGCCCGGCGAGAGGCAGCGTCATACCGGCCTGCCCGAAGCCCGGCGCCTGGCGGAGCATGAGCTGTGCCGCCGCCGGAGCCGCCGGGCCCAGCGACGGCACGCCACCCGACTCTCCCATCGACCACTCTGCGACGCACTGGAGGCACGGCAGCACCGTCGTCCCACCGAGGTAACCCGCCACCAGAACGAGCGCGCGGTAGAGCGGCCCGTCCTGGCCGACCCATTCGGCTGCCAGCGCCGTGCCGTAGGTGGTGCTCGGTGTCACTGGAGCACCCCCGGCCCGGAGCCGATCCGAAGCTCCTCCTGGAGGCCCGTGCGTACGCTGGCCACACTCACCTGGTGCGGAATGAAGATGCCGCCGGGCACAGCTCGCGCGCCGCCCGTGGACACGTTGACGCTGATCGCCGGGATCAGGCCACCGGCCGAGACGCCGCCGCCGCCCGCGACTGCGTTCGACAGCCCCGCCCCGCCCGCGATCGTCGCGATGGCCGAGCCGATGAACCCGCCGATCCCACCGGTGCCGGCGTTGAAGACCGCCGAGAGCCCCTTGAGGATGAGCGCCTTCGCGATGGCGGCCGCGATCGAGGCGGCGACGTCGGAGAACACGCCGATGATGCCCTGTCCGAGCGAGACGGCGGCGGCCTTCAGCGACTCCAGCGGGTTCCGGAACGCGACCATCTCGCCCACGGCGTCTCCCACCGCCTGGGCGACGCCGACGACCGCATCCTCAATGGCGACGAACGCCGTCCGGTACGCGTACGCCATCTCCAGCTGGCTCTCGTCGAGGCCCGGCGCCTGCTCCCTCGCGAGCCGAGGCAGACGAAACCGTCCGACCACGTCGTCCGCGGCCAGCTTCGGCGCCCGGCGCTGGATCAGGTCGAACGCCGCCGTCTGCTCCGCCATCATCGAGCGGAACTCGTCTGCGTAGCGACGGAACGCCGCGGCCCCGTCGCCGCCCGCCACCTGCGCAGCCGAGGCCATGGCTCCACGCAGCGCATCGAGGCGAGCACGCCCGGCATCCAGGGGCGTCATCTGGCCCGCCTCGGTCATGCGCTCGATGCCCAGCAGCGTCGTCCGGAGCGAGTCGCGGATGCCGTCGAGCTGCGACCGCGTCTCGGCCGTCGCCGTCGACACGTCACCCGCTGCCGCGGCGACGCTCTCGCCCACCCCGGACCCGAGGTCATCCATCGTGGCCATCGCCCCGGCCACCGCCGATCGTGCGTCCGCGGTCGCGGCCGCCAGCTCGGCGCGGATGGAGCCCCCGGCTGCCTGGAACGTGTCCCCGATCTTGTCGCCGGCGGAGCGGAGGTCGGCCGAGAGCCGCGCCACGTTGGCCGCACTGGCCGCGACCGCCTCCGGCGAGACGATGTTCTCGATGCGCGCCTGCACGCCCTCGATCGTCGACGCGACGTCGTCCGCTCCGAGCGCCTCCGCCACGCGCCGCGCGGGCTCCAGGAGCTTAGCCCCCAGGCCCGACATCGTACGGATCAGACGCAGGAACGCGCCCTCGACGCGCGCCTGCACGAGCCCCATCGCGGCCGTCGTCGCGGAGACCACGCCCTGCCAGAGGTCGCGGAAGAAGGCCGAGATCCCCGCCCAGTTCTTGTAGATCAGGTAGGCTGCCGCCGCGAATGCCGCCACCACAGCCGTGATCGCGATGATCTTCGCCGTGAGGATCAGCGTCGATCGGTTCACCGCCAGCAGCGCCGCGCGGATCTTCGGCAGCACCACCAGCAGCGTGCCCAGCGCGACCAGGAGCGGACCGGCCGCCGCCGCCAGGCCTGCAACCACCAGGATGCTCGCCTTCACCGGCACCGGCAGGGCCTGGAATCGCAGCGTGAGGTCGTTCAGGAGGTTGATGACCGGGTTCAGCGCCACCAGGATGAGCTGCCCGAACTGCTCCGAGAGGTCGCCGACGTTGTTCGTGAACTGCTTCAGCGGACCCGTGCCCGCCCGTGCCGCCGCGGCCGCCGTCCCGCCGTACTGCACCTCGAGCTCGTCGAGGATGAGGTTCTGCGCCTCCGCGATGCGTCCCGTCTCCGCGAGGTTCTTGATCACCTCCTTCTGCGAGTCCGAGAACTGGACACCGGCGCGAGACATCGCCGTGATGCCGCGGACCGGGTCGTTGAGCGCCTTGCCCACCATGATCGCCGAGCTCTGCAGGTCCGTCCCCAGCTTCGCCGAGAGGTCCAGCACCGCGACCTGCGCCCGGTCGAACTGGTCGCCGGCCACCTTGCCGAACGTCAGCATCTGCTGCGTGACCCCGGTCAGGATCTCCTCGTCACCGAACAGCGAGGTCTGCTGCAGCTCCGACGCCTGCGCCGTCAGCTGCTCGATGGTCCGACCGGCGACGCCTCCCGTAGACCGGATGCCGTTCTCGACCGCCGCGATCGCCTTCGCCTGCTTGTCCCATGCCCGCACCGAGAGCGCGCCCAGCGCCACGATCGGCGCCGTCACGTAGGCCGACATGCTCTTGCCGACGCCCTGCATCTGGCGGCCGAGGCGGACGACGTCGCCGTTCGCCTCTCGAAACGCCTTCCGCATCGACGAGAGGTCGGCCCCGATCCGGACTTTCAGTTCACCGAGCATGGTCTACGCGAGGGCCGGTGGTGCGGAGGAGGCATCCGCTGGAGGGAACCAGTGAGGGTGACGGCGCCGGACGGCCGCCGCGTCCCCGCCTCGGGGAGCGGTCGGGGCGACGAGCCCGAGCATGGGTCCGGCCGCCTCGGCCTTGCCGGCGAGCGCGTCGGCGACCATCCCGGCGCGGATGCGATCTGCGGCGAGATGGCCCATCACGGCGTCGAGGTACTGGCGGAGGCTGAGGAAGTCGAGGTCGGCGTCGGTCGGTCGGTAGCCCAGCAGCCCGAAGCACATCCTGTCGCGGACCGTCCGCGACAGGAACTGGCTCAGCGCGGGCGCTTCCGCCGGTCGGCCGCGGACTGCGTCTTGCGTTCCGCGGCCGCCGACTTTCCCTCCGCCTCCTCCTCGGCCAGACCCTGCAGCGGCGCCATGATCTGGGGCAGCAGGCGCCCGAGGTCGCCGAACGAGATCAGGTCGGTCACGTCCTCCTCGACCAGGTCCTCGTCGAAGGGCAGCATCCCAGCGTAGACGAGCTGCCCGACCTTGCCGAGCATCGGCGCGAACGCCTCCATCCCGGCGTCGTCACCGAGGCCGTCGAGGTCCTCCAGAATCCTGGGGATGTCGATCCCCTTGGCCGAGGCCAAACGGAACGTCACGTTGCCGAGAAACCACGGGTGCTCCTCGTGCAGGATGGTGAGCCGGACCGTGTCCGGGTGCTGAAGCAGGCGCTCTGCGCGGGTCTGAGGCATCGAGGGAAGGTTTCTGTGGAAACGTCTGGGCGGACAGGCGCCCGGGTCAGGTGGTGGCCTGGCGGGTGAGGGCGCCGGTGCCCTCCAGCGTCGCCGACACGGTCACCTGCCCCGCGTAGGGGGCCGTGATCGAGACTGAGGCGGGGTAGGCCGAGCCGGTGTACTCGCTCGCGTCCACCGTCTGCGTGCCCAGGAGCACCGTCAGCGGCGTCGCGGCATCCGTCGCCAAGAAGGCCGAGAGCAGTCCCGCGAGGCCGGTGCCGAGGCCGCTGGAGTTGTTGATGACAGGGCCATCGGCCACCAGCGTGACGCCCGTCTTCACGATGTCCTGCGCCGACTTGGTCAGGCTGGTAGTGGTCGGGCGCGCGTCGAACGTGAACGACAGGCCGCCGACGCTCACGACCACCCCCAGCGGCTCCGTGCTCACGCCGAGAACCGTGTCCTGGATCGCCTTGAACGCGTCCGAGCCCGTCGCCAGCGGGTCGTAGTAGTCGAACGAGAGCGACAGTTCGAACGACCGCGTGTTCGGGTCCAGGGTCCGGCTCATGCCAGACGTCGCGTTGACCACGTCGGTCAGGTTGAGCGAGAACGACAGGCCTGCCTCCGTCAGCCCCTTCAGCGGATCCGTGTCGATCGTCACGGTCAACGGCGCACCGGTGGCGTGTCCCGTGATCAGGTCGCCGCCGCTCGCGTCGACGAGGCCATCAGCTTGCACCGACCAGGAGCGCACGCCGTCGGTCTTCGCCATCCAGTTGGCCAGCCCGTCGTGCACCGCGTCATCCAGCGCCTGGCTCACGGTGAGCGTGCCACCGGTCGTGCAGCCGATCATGTTGCCCGCCGCGAGAAGCGCCAGGTCGAGGGAGGGGAGCGTCGTCGTGGGAGCGGGCATGGTTACTCGCCGGGAGCGGCGGGCTGGTAGAGCGTGTAGCGGAAGCGGATCGGGATGCCCCACGGGCGCGCACCCGGAGGCGGCTCCCGGAAGGGGTCACCGTTGAGGTCGAGCGTCGCGGCCGTCATCTGGATCTCGGTTGCGGAGGTCCCCTCCGCATCGTCCGGCACGGCGAACCGCCGCCCCAACTGGTTCACCAGGACCTGCACGATGGCCTCGGCACCGGCGAGCGTCGAGGCCCGCGCCACCATCGAGAGGGTGGCCGTCACCGAGCGCGTCGTGTCCGAGCGCTGGGTCTCCACCTCGGTTGCACCCTGGACCTCGACGTAGGGCAGGTCCGAGCCCTGCTCCGGATCGACGGCCACCCCGCCCGCCGCCGGACTGGCGACGCCGGCGGCCACGAGCGCAGCGGCGCCCGCGCCCGAGGTCAGGCGCGCGATCGCGGCGAGGCGGAGCGGAGGAGCGGTGGAGGTCACGAACTCAGGATGCGGCGGAGGCCGTCGTAGTAGGCGCGGGCGTGCGCCTCGAAGGCCGGGAAGAGGAAGGGGTGTGCCGAGAGGCGCTTGGTGCCGTGCTCCACGAACCGCGCGTAGAAGACGCCGGCGACGACGTCCGCGACCAGGTCGGTGAGCACCCGCGTGAGGTCGACCTTGACGGAGTCGCGGAGCGTGCCCGAGCGCTTCGGCGCAGCGGCCGCGGCGTCGCGCTCGATGTCGGCCGCGATCCGGCCCAGGAGCGCCTGGATCTCCAGACGCTTGCGCTGCTCCCAGAGCTTGAGCGCGCCCGCGAACTCCTCCTCGCCGTCGAGATCGACTGTGAAGGTGGGCACTGCATCACGCGCCCCCGTCGCTGTTGAGCAGGCACAGGAACTCCCGCCCCTCGCGCCGCCGGATCTCGCGGATCGACTCGATGTCGAGGATCCTCCCGTCGGGCAGCACCAGCCGGTCCGTCGGCGTGAGCGCCTCCGTGTCGGAGTAGCGCGCCGTCACGACCACCGGCTGGCGGCTGTCGACCTGGCCGGCTCGGATCTGCTCGCGGCCCGTTGCCTCGTCGACGGACGCCCAGAACGGCGTGCCGTCCGACCACGCGTCCGTCGACTCGCCCGCCGACCAGGTCGGCGTCGAGGACTGAGGCGTCACGAGCGTGTCGAGGCGGCCGACGTTCACGAGAGGTGGAGGCGGTAACGGTAGCGGTGCGAGGCGGTCAGGAAGTCGTAGCTGGCGGGCACCGTCGAGACGGTCGTGCCCGCGACCGCCAGCCCGCGCATGTCGTACAGGTGGAGCGTGAGCGCCTTGATGGCCACCAGAAGGTTGTCCGGGATCGGCTCCCCGCCGTCGGCACCGAGGCCGCAGGTGTAGACCACCTCCACCGAGCCCGGCCGCCCGTAGTGCGTCGGCACCGAGCCCGTCAGGCAGACCGCGCCGGGGCTGCCTGGGATCACCGAGTACTCCTCGGCCGCCAGCGTCTGCATCACGCCGTCGAAGTCGGCCACCTTGACCGACTGGACCGACAGCAGCGGCGGGCTCGGGATCTCCAGGACGCCGCTGCAGGGCCACCGCTCGATGGTGAGCTTGCGCCGCTGCTCGCCGAGCGCGTAGCCGGTCGTCTCCTCGACCCGGAGCCGCGCGGCCGTCACCAGCTGCTCGATGAGCGAGTCCTCGGACGTCGCCGTCACACGCAGGTACGCCCGTGCCTCAGCGAGAGACACGGGCTCAGCCTGCGACGCTTGGACGACGACGATCTGCATCAGTCGGAGGACTTCGCGCGCTTCGTCTTGCGGACGGGCTTCGGGTTGGCGTCCGCCGTCTCAGGCGGCGTCACGGTGGCGGTCTCGACCGTGGGGCCGGCGGCCTTCTCGGCAGCGGCCTTCTCGGCAGCGAGGCGGTCCGCCATCTCCGGCCACTCGGCCGTGATCTCCTCGCCGTCTGCGACCTCGGCGTGGCCCGCCTCGATCCAGTCGCGGGCGATGTCGTCGGTCACGTCCAAGACGCCACCAGGACGGAGGGAGAAGTCGACACCGGCGAGAGCGGTCTTGCGTCGGATGCGAGTCATCGAGTCGGGGGCTAGGTGACCGGCTGCGTGCGCGCGTCACCGCGGAGCACGAGAGCCGAGATGGGGATGGTGGGGCTCGTGCCCGACACCGACGGGATCGTGACCCGCAGGAACTGCTTCGAGCCCGAGTAGCCGCGCCGGATGACCGCCGCGTCGTTGCTCGTGTCGAAGGCCGGGAGCGCGCCCCCGATCAAGTCCTCCGGGCCGACGTTGCCCCACGCCGAGCCGTCGGCCGACTCCTGGATGCGGATGTTGGCGCCCGGCGTCGTGCCCCCGAACGTGCCCAGGTTGATGACGATGGTCGCCGACTCGAAGCCGGTAAGGTCGACGCTGACGCCGGTGACGGCGCCGGCTGCCACCTGGGGGACGAGAGAGGAGGCGGGGCTGAGGCCGCTGGATCCGTCGTAGAGCATCGCGGGAGGGGCTGGAAAAGGCGCCGACCCGGACTCCTCCAGGTCGACGCCGTGTCGGTCCGCCGGTTAGGACGGCGTGTTCTGGAAGGACTTCACTGCCGTCGTGTCGAGCAGCGTGCCGTCGTGGCGGCTGAAGCCGAGGAAGCCCACCTGCAGCTGGTTCATGTACTTCTCCCGGAAGATGACCAGCTGCATGCCGAGCACGTCCCGGATGACGTACTCCGCCATGTCACCGAACACGATCGACTTCGCGCCGGCCGCCATCACCGGCATGTTCTGGTTGATCGTGTAGCGGTAGCTGAGGATCGTGTCCGGCTCGCGGAGCGCGATGCCCGGCACCCACAGCGGACGGCCGTCAGCGTCCTCCAGCTTCTTCAGCGCGCGGAGGGTCGTGTCGTGGAACTGCCACCCGGTGGACGGCATGCCGCGGTAGTCCGGATCGACCGAGTGCTCCAGGTCGACCAGGTCGCCGTAGGTCACCGAGGTAGCCTGCCCCGAGCCTGCCACCTTGCCGACCGCCGCCGCTGTCACCAAGCCCTTCGGCTGGCCGCTACCGGTCCCGGTCGTGAAGAGTCGGGACGTGATCCGCCCGAGACGCTTCGAGATGACACCCTCCAAGAACGTCTCCAGGTCGAACGCCGAGTCCTGCATCAGCTGGATCGACACCCGGATCAGCTTCGAGCTGAACATGTACGCGCCGAGCGTCTCCTGGCCGAACTCGACATCCTGCTCGCCGGCAGCGGCGTTCTCGGCCAGCAGCTCGCCCTCGTTCGACGTGTCGTCCGAGGTCGGGATCGGGATCTTGTTGCCCGACGCCGTCGACATGATCGTGACGCCGGACTGACGGATGCCGCCGAACGCCTTCATATTCTCGACGATGCGGTTGTAGAAGCCCTCCGGGACGGTGTAGCCGCCGGCGGTGTCCGTCCCGACCGAGAGGGCACGCTGCTCCGGGGTCAGCTGCTCGAACCGCTCTGCCAGCAGCTGGCGGTCCTCCGTCGTCGCCCGGCCTCGCAGGTGCCGCCCGAACGCTTCGCTGTAGCGCTTCTCGGCAGCCTGCGCCTCGTCGCCCGAGATCTCGCGCGACTCGATCTCGCCCGAGGCCGTCCGGCTGCGGACCTCCTGCGGTGCGTCCATCTCCGCCTGGAGATCCATCTGGCGCTCCTCGTTGTCGATCTGCGTCCGGAGCTCCTCCACCTCCGTGTGGATGGCATCGAACCGCGTCTGCTCCTCGGCAGACAGCGCGTCTCGCTTCTCCTCCTTGGCCTTGTCCAGAATGCCGCGCGCCTCCTCGGCGAGCGTCGCCCGCTTCGAGCGCAGCTCCTTGATGCGCGCGACCGGCGCCGCCGCCAGCGCGAGCCCGACCACGTCGTGGTGCAGCGCGGTCGCGACCAGGTCGACGATCGCGCCCGTGCCGCCGGCGTCACCGACCAGCGTAGCCACGCCGACGGCCATCACCGCGCCGACCGCCAACGCCGACAGTGCCCCGGCCGAGCCCGAGGCGGACGCCCGGGGCGCAGGGCCGACGGGACGGCCGTCGGTGTGGTCGGTCCAGCCGGTGTAGTTCTCGACCGGCACGGTGAACGCGTCCGGAGCGTAGGGCTCAGCGCCGAACGTCTGGGCGTGCACACCGGCGGTCACGAGGAGGAGCCCGATGAGGGCTGCGAAGAAAGAGCTGAGCGCTCGCATGGATCCGGGGGGATGGAAGAAGGCTGCGCGGGGAACCGCGCGGTTAAGGCCGCTACGCTGAGGCCTGGCGGAGCTCGCGCTCCAGCGTGTCGATGGATCGGCCCGCCGGGGCCGAGATGCCGGCGCCCGCCAGCAGCGCGTCCAGCGCCGCGCGGGAGTCGTCTGAGAGGTCGCCCGAAGCGCACCGCGCCTCGACGAAGGCCTCCAGGTCGCGGACACCGATCTCGGTGTCGTCGTAGGCCGGGAAGGTCACCGGGCTCACGTCGTAGAGCCGGACCGAGAGCAGCTCGCGGAGCACCGTCCGGACGCTCCGGCCCTCGGCATCCTCGGAGACCTCCTCGGTCCAGCGCTCCTCGATGACCACGAACGCGAACGACATCTGGTCGACGTCGCCGCGCTCGATGCTCGTGCAGAGGTCGCGCGCCAACTGCGTGTCAGGCAGCGTGATCTCCACCTTCAGCCCGACGGCGTCCTCGCGGAGCGTGAGCGTGCCGCTCTTCGTCCGGCCGAGGACCAGGTTGACATCGTGGTTGAACAGCGCCCGGACGTCGTCGCCCTCGTCGATGGCCACCGAGAACGCGCCCGCGCGGATCACCTCGGTGAAGTAGCGGAGGTTCGACGGCTTGTCGAACTTGGCCGCGTAGCCCACCAGCACCTTCGGACCATCGTCCTCGCCCGCGCGGGTCTCCAGGCCGGTCACGACAAACCGGCGCTCGACGAGCGGGTTCGTGCGGCGGAGGGCTGGGCGGTCGCCGGACGTGCGCGTTTCGGGGATCACGAAGGGGGGAGCCTGTGAGCCCACAGGATCTCCCTTGGCTGGATCAGCCTGTGGCCATCGTCGTGGCCATCACGATGTGCCGATGCGGCGGATCTGCCGTTCGCCGATCGTCGCCCACCCTTCGGCCTCCGCGTTCCGGGTGATGTAGTCTTCGATGTGGGCGATAGCGGGACCCATCCCAATGCTCTCGACGAGTGGGGCGTAGGTCCGGCGGATGTAGGCATTCCGAGCCGCATCGGGGTTCGGCTCCCTCGCGCGCCGCGCTTGCGCCTCCATCCCGGCCGATGCCAAGAGCCCTCTCCATAGGTCCCGCACCTCCGCCTCTGTCGGCCGAGAGCGAGCGCCGGTACCCGGCATCATGATGCAGTCGCACCCGTCGTGGATCGGCGGATGCGTCACCCGGCCCGACACGTCGAGGTCGGCCACTGTGTCGCCGTCCGCCGCGAACGACCCAGCGATCCGCGACGTCCGCCCGTCCATCTCGTTGCAGATCGGGCAGCTCTTGCCGACGGTGCGCCACGTCAGCGTGGCCACGCCCAGCACCGCCCACACCGCCCGCGTCATCGCGTTGCTGGAGCGCTGGCGCTCGCGCCGTGCCGTTGTCTCCGCCCGGCCGTCCTCCCACTCCGCCAGGCGCTCGGCGACCGCGTCCGCCTCGGTGCCCGCCTCGACCTCCTCGACGAGCCCGAGGATCTGCCCGCGCATCGAGCCCGCGTGCCGCTTCGCGAACACCTTCGAGTACTGCCGCACGAACGCGTCGATCTCGTCGCCGGACACGTCCTCGTCGAGCTCCGCGCCGGCAGCCTCGACCATCGCGTCCGCCATCGCCTGGAACACGGGCCGCATCCGGCCCTCCGTCCAGGTCTCGTGCTCGCCCGCGAACGTCACGAGCCACTCGCCGAACCCGGCGACGTCCGGCTCGTCGCCCGCCAGGCGCTCGTCGACGGCGCCGCCGATCTCGCTCACCTCGCGCGCCACGATCTTCTTCAACGCGGCCCGGAACGTCGTCTCCAGCGCCTTCGCCGTGCGGTACCGGTCCGGGAGCGCACGGCGCTCGATGGAGCGGCGAGTCTCCCCGCCGACCGGCCGGAAGCGTGCGGAGAGGTCCTCGTCGCCGGCGGCCATCGGGTCGGTCCCCGCCTCCACCATGTTGAGCGGCTGCAGGTAGATGTCTCCGCCGTCGACGGGGTTCATGTCCTCGCTCTCTCGGATGTCGTTGACCGAGAGCCATCCCCAGTTTCGACCCACCGCGTACGCCTCGTTCCGGCTCTTCACGTCGCCGCGGAGGAGCGCGTCGACGGAGTGCTTCACGAACAGGTCCGTCTCGTCCTCCAGCAGGCTCGCCTCGATCTCCTGCTCAATGCGGACCAGCCACGGGCCAAGCGTGTGCATCACGAACTCCAGCCCCTGATGCTCGATGTTGGAGAACGTCGCCCGCTCCAGGTCCCCGACCATGTGGGGCGGCACCCGGTAGATCGCCGCGACGTCGCGTGCCTCGAACTTCCGCGTCTCGATGAACTGAGCGTCGCCGGGTGGCAGGCCGACCTGTGCGACGTCCATCCCCTCCTCGAGGATCTTCACCTTCCACGCCTTGTCGACGCCCTGGTGGCCGTCGGCGAAGTCCCGCTTCAGCCGGTCATAGGCCGTGTCGCTGAGCTGCTGAGGGTGCTTGACGTAGATCCCCGGCCTGGCGTCGTTGGCGAAGAACTTGGCGCCGTACTTCTGCGCCGAGATCGCGATGCCCAGCGACTCACGCATCAGCTGGATGGGGCTCTTCCCCACGTAGCCGTCGAACCCGAGCCCTGCGATGTGGACGATCTCATCCTCCCGGAACGGGCGGCTCACCCCTTCGACGCGGTACGTCTTCGTCGGGCGGATCTTGTCGGAGCCCTTCTCCACCCGAACGCACCGAGGCGGAAGGGGCCAGAGCCCGACCACGCGCCCGGCGCCGTCGAGCTGCTTCTCCCAGTACGCGTTGCCCCAGAGCGCCAGGTGAACCATGGTCACCTCGCGCAGCTGCATCGCCGTCATCAGCGGGTTCGCGCGCCGGTGCAGCACGCCCGCCAGCGGATGGTCCGTCACCCGCTCCCGGGCCCGGCCGTTGCGGCGGTACAGCTTCAGGGGGAGCATCGACACGCCTTCCGCCAGCACGCGAACGCACGCGTAGACGGCCGTGAGGCGCATCGCGTGCTCCTCCGTCACCGCCTGCCCGGACGCCGTCGGTACCGCGCCGAGCGCCGACCGGAGCCAGGCCGACGGCTCCGCCAGCGTGCTGGTCGCGCCCGAGGAGCGTTCGTCCAGGACCAGCGTCCCGCCGGCCTCGGCGAACGCCTTGAGGTCGATCGGTGCGCCGGACGTGGTCCGGGTGGTCTGCGCTTGGGTGGTCGTCATAGCTCACGGAGCCCTCGCTCCTCGTAGACGCTCTTCGACTCCACGCCACCGCGGCGGGCCACGTAGAGCGCGATGATGGCCGCCACGGCCCCGTCGATCTTCTTGTCCGCCGTCGCCTTGCGCGGGAAGACGTTGTCGTTCGGATCCGACTTCGCGATCACGTTCTCGACCATCCACGACATCGCCGGATTCCCGTCGTGGTGGAGCCGCCCGCCGAGCACGAGCGCCTCGAACCACTTCATCGCGTCCGAGAGGTAGGCCACCGTCTGGCGCACCTCCAGCGTGTCGATGCCCGACTGCTCCAGGCGCACGGCCAGGTCGGTCGCGTTCCACGGGTCGTAGCCCAGCGTCACGACGCGGTACGCCTCCGCGTCCGCCTCGAGGTCGTCCTGGATGAGCTGGTGGTCGATGATGTCGCCGTCGGTCGCGATCAGGTGCCCGTCGGCCGCCCACCCCTGGTAGTGCCGACGGTCCGGATCCTCGACGCGCGCCTCGGGCAGGTAGTGTTTCCCGTACAGGTCGATGTGCTCGACGCCGTCGACGTCGCGCCGGAAGACCTTGACCGCGCTCGCGACATCCACCTTGCTCGCCAAGTCGAGCCCGATCCAGCACGGCTCGCCCTCGTGCGACTCGATAGGCGGCGCGTCGGCCTGGCGGTTCCACGCCTCCATGTTCATCCAGGACGTTGCGGCCGACACCCACACGTTGCAGTGCTTCGTCTTGACGACGTTCTGCTTCCGGGCGCTGTTGACGGCCTCCCGCACGCGGGCCGCGATGAACGACGGCTTGACCGAGACCCCGAGGTTCGGGTTCGCCTTGATCCACACCTTCGGATCCGTCCAGTCGTCGCCGGGTGTCTCGGTCCCGTCGGCGTCCTTCACGGGCCCGTCGAGCGTGTAGATCACCGCGAACAGCTCGTCGTCCTGGACCGTGCCCTGGAGCATCGAGACGGCGTCGCTGCGGAGCGCGTAGCACGGCCCGGCGGAGTCGCTGCCCGCCGTCGTAATGATCCACATGAGCGGCTGCTCGCGCGCGCCCATGCCGGTCAGCATCGTGTCGTACTGCTCGTCCGACGCGTGCTCGTGGTACTCGTCGATGATGGCCAGATGCGGCGAGTCGCCGTCGCCGGGCTTGCCGATGACCGTCTCGAACTTCGAGCTGGTCGCAGGCACCGAGATGTTGGAGGCGAACACCTCGACGCCGAAGGCCTCCCGGTACGACGGCGTCCGCTTCGCCATCTGCGACGCGACGTCGAACACGATCTTGGCCTGCTTCTCCGTCGTCGCGCCGCAGAACACCTCGGCGCCCTCCTCGCCGTCGGCCGCGAGCATGTAGAGCCCGACCGGCGAGGAGAGCGCCGACTTGCCGTTCTTCCGCGCCACCTCGATGTAGGCCGTCCGGAAGCGGCGGAGCCCGTCGGCCTTGCGCAGCCAGCCGAAGACGCTGGCCACGATGAACACCTGCCACGGCTCCAGTACGATCGTCTCCCGGCGCCGGGCCCACTCGCCCTTCGTGTGGGGCATCAGCTCGACGAACCCGCACACGCGAGCGGCCGCGTCTGGGTCGAAGACGAACGGGTACCCGTCCTCCTGCTGGCGGTCGAGGTTGTCCAAGTGACGCTGGCACGCCTGGATGACCAGGCGGCACGCCAGGGTGTCGCCGGCGACGACGTCCTCGGCGTAGCCCCGCGCGATCGCAGCGTAGTCGCGCTCAGCCATTCCCGAGCCTCGCGAACGGGTTGGTGTCCGCGGTCTTCGGCGTCTCCGCTGCCGACACGCGCGTGCGCGCCGCCGGCGTCAGCCCGAACTCGACCAAGAACCGCCGCATCGTGTCGAGCGCCTTGTCTCGCATCGCCACCTGTGGCCGCGCGCTCTCCAGCCCGGAACGTGCGTTCAGCTGGACGTCGCCGTTCTCGTCGATGTCGCGCTCCATCCGCCACCAGGTCGCGTACGCCTGGCAGTAGGCCGCGAGCGCCGCGCGGTCCACCTCCGCCAGCAGACCGAGGCGGACCAGCTCGGGGACGATCCGTCGCCACTCGCGCTTCGCCTCCTTGTGCAGCCAGGTCGGGCACGAGGGCGGCTTGACCTCCGGCGTCGGCTCGTTCGCCGCCGCCCGGTCTTTCCGGTGCGTCCCCTGGAGCAGCTTCAGTGCCGAGGGTTTCGGAGCAGGGCCGCGCTTACCCATGCGGCAACCCCTTGGAATCGCTCGGCCGCTCTGCCACTTCAGCACCGAAACCTGACGGCGTAAAAATCTCACTGCCCCCTCGGTCCCGGGGGCCCTGGGGGGCAGAGATCGGACCCGCCCCTCCCCCCGCCTCGGTGCCGATGTGGGAGACCAGGTCGAGCGGGCGGACGGCGTAGAAGCTCTCAGGCTCGCCCACGAGACCTCCGCCGCCCGGGTAGGGGTCGTGGGCCAGCGCGTACGTGCAGTCCGACTGGCGCGCGTACACGACGGCGTGTCCGATCTCCCTGCCGTCGGGTCCTGGCGAGCGGGATGAGAGGCCACACGCGATGACGTGGGCGTCCTCGATCGGTCGCGACGGGTCCGTGGGATCCACGTCCACCACCTCGAACCCCAGCATCCATAGCCAGCCCTTCGTTCCGACCCAGTAGCCGAGGGGCGCGTCGTCGTTGTAGGCGTCGATGAGGTCCGCGCCGATGCCGTCGTTGAATCGGGGCCCAGCGAAGTGGGGGACGGCCGCCTCGGGCAGATCCAGCACGGACGCGAGGCACGCGCTCCAGCATGTGCCGTAGCCGTCGCGGTCGACCAGCTTGCTCTGGGGGACGGGCGTCATCGTCGCAGTCAGGTGGTCCGCGACGGAATCCATCCGCCATCGGTCTCCACCACGAAGTCGGCACCAGGCCGCACCCCGAAGCGAAGGATCTCCCCGCTGTCCTCGTCCACCTCGACATGCAGGCGCCGTCCTGTCATCGCGTAGACGACGGCATTGATGAGGCCCAGAGCGCGCACGACCTCACCCTCGGACTCAGGCGCGACGAAGCTCGGACCGACCACCACCAGCGTGTCGTCGCCCAGTGCGTTCGACGTGCACGGCACCTCGTGACGCAACAGCTCCTTCACCGCCACCGGGTCAGCGATCAGAGCCGCATTGAGAGCCGCGACAGCGGGCGTAAGCCAGGTTGCAGGGACGCTTGTCATTGCGTACGTCGGGCGATGCGGCCGCCGGCACCGCGGTTCTCAGCCGCCGTCTTGCGGCTGTGGCAGGACTTGCAGAAGGGCTGGAGGTTGGCCCACTCATTCGTCCCGCCGTCGGCGAGCGGCGTGATGTGGTCTACCTCGGTGGCCGGGCGGCCACAGCGGGAGCCCTCGACGGTGCCGACGCACACCGGATGTTTCCGCAGAAACATGGCCCGGACGCGGCGCCACTTGGCGTCGTAGCCACGGGACGCCGCGCTGGGGCGCGCGACGGCGGGCTCGTGGGAGGGGCGCGCGTGCGCGGCACACGAGTAGGCCCCGCGCTCTGCCGAGGCGGGGCATCCGGGGTACTGGCAGGCGCGGCGGAGCGTGGGCACGGGCGAGGGGTAGACGGCGGCCGCGGCACGCGTCCCCGTCGCGAGTTGCACCTCCGCAGACTGGGACGACGTGCGGCAGGCTCGCCGCCATGTGGGTCAGGCGGGGTCCGGCGTGCCGGGGTCGATCCAGTCGGCGACGGCGCCGACCACCTTGGTAACCGCCTTCTCGACGAGCTTGCCCACGAACGGGCGAAGCACACCGGGCACGGCCGAGAGCGCGAGACGGGTGAAGGCCGGCGCCTCGGCTCGGAGGGCAGCCGCGATCTGGCGGCGCTGCTCCTCCAGGAGGGCGGAGGTGTGTGCCGTCACGGTAGGGCGAAGAACGGAGGGGAGGGGAGTCACGAGGACGCGGGATTAGAGGGCGGGCGCGAGGACGCCCAGGACGAGGCCGACGAGTGCGGCCAGGGCCACCAGCGCGAGCGCCAGCGGGTCGAACGGAGCCGGGTCGGGTGGCGCGGTCACCGAGGCGGGGTCAGTCTGCGAGAGGAAGCGGCGGGTGGTAGGCGCACACGATGAGCGTCGGGGCCAGCGCGCGACCGGAGTGCTCTACCCGAGCCCCGATCGTGATCGACTCGCCAGAGGTCAGCACGTAGGGCACGCCTTCGATCACGACCTCGCAGCGGCCGTGCAGCACGTGGATCGTCTCCTGCTCCCGGTGGACGTGACTCGGGAAGGCGCCCGTCCAGTAGAACACGGTGGCGCTCACGTCGTCGGCGAGCGGGCAGTCGGGCGGCAGCGGGCAGTCGCGCCCGACGATGCCGTCCACGCCGGGGATGCCCGTCCACTCGTCGCCGATGCGCGCCAGCTCGACGGCGGGTGTCTCGGACGGGCCGAACGCGAACAGGCGCCGGATGCGACGGCGGTACTGCTCGGCGGGCTCTCGGAATCGGTCCACGGTCGGGGCGGTCGTCATGGCGAGGAGAGTCGGGCGACCTGGTCGCTCACGTGGGAGCGCATCTGGTCGAGGTTGTCGCGCATCGCGATCGTCATGCGGCCGTCGTGGTCGCGCACGTCGACGTGGACGCGCTCCAGCACGCCGGCCACGTCGCGCAGCACCTCGCGGTCGCGGTCGCGCTCCGAGATGCGCGCGTCGTTCAGGCGGCGGATCTCGGCCAGGTGCGCGGCGACCTGCTCCTGGAGGTCGGCCCGAGCCTTGACGAGGTCGCGCACCACCCAGGCCCCGCCCAGCAGCAGAATGGCCAGGATGGGGGAGAGCTTCTCCAGGAGCGCGAGGAAGGTGGTTTCCATCAGCCTCGCCAAGCGGCAGCGACGCCGCGCGCGTCGCCGTGCACGAAGGTCTTGTAGCGCCCGATGCCGCCGACGTAGGTGTAGCTCGCCCGGTCGGGGCCGGCTTCGAATCCGAGCTCACTCGCTGAGAACGGCTCACCGAAGACCGATTCGGAGAACGCCGGACCCAGGCTGTAATCCTTGGCCACGGAGGCAAGGACGCGAGCCTGGTCGGCGCTCAGGTCGACGTACAGCCGACGGAGGGCAGCGTCCACCTCGGCGAGACTGCGGACCGAGCTGCCAACCGGCGCGCGGTCGCGGGCCGTACACGCACGGTGCGCAGACTTCGACGCACCGCCGATGGCCGCGTTGTACGGGCCATCCCTGTGGATGCTGTTGAAGCGAAGCGGGACGCCCAGATGGTCGCGGACCTTCTGGTCGTACACGAGAAGCGCCAGCAGCCGGTAGAGGCCCCACGGCGGCGGGAGTCGGTTCTTGACGCCGCCGCGGGTCGTGCGGGCGTGGACGGCGACGATCTCGCGTCCGGAGATGTTGGGCAGGCGGAGGGCATCCACTGCCTGGGCGACGTAGGTGCCGTAGGCCGCGCGGTCGTCAGGCGCGGGGGGGCCGAAGACGGCGCCGACGCGGCGGATAGCGTCTGCGTGACGCTCGGCACGGGCGAGGCTGGCCGCAGCGTCCACGGAGAGGGCGGATTCCTCCAAGCCCTCGTTTTCGCCAGCGTCCACGGCGTCGAGTGGGAGGGCGTCGAGCTGGAGCCCGGCGAGGTCGATGAGGGAGGCCATAAACGCAGAAACGGCCGGCGCACCGCTCCGGGAGGAACGGGGCACCGGCCGAGGGCAGGTGGGGAGGCCCGGCTGGATGTCTCTCCAGCGCGCCGCCGAGGGCGGGGGCTCAGCCTGCAACGTAGGGCCGCGAACACGGGTTCGCAAGGGACGCACTGCCTCGGCGACGACTTCCGCTACACCTTCGGAATCGGCAGGCCCTTCGTTACGCGTCGGACCACCACGATCGGGCGACGGTCAGCCGCGATCTCCACCGACAGATCCCGGACCTCACCTCGCGCCATGCCGATGGCGGCACTCAGGATTTCGCGGACGATGTCATCGCCGAGGGCGGCACCGGCGCCGGCGGCGAGCTGGTCGAGGGACAAGCGGCGGGCTCACAGCAACGGTGAGCATGGGGGGATACCCCATGATACAAGACTCGCTCTCATTCTGCCCCTCGGAGAACTCTCGTGCAAGACTCAGTCCTCATGCTCCTCTCTAAGCACCTCTGTGAGTGACGATGCTACGAGAGCAGTCGGCACCGCGACGACACCAAGCCCGACGATTAGCACGAGAACGGTGAAGGCTCTTCCGCCCGCTGTCACGGGCACGACGTCACCGTAGCCCACCGTCGTCAGTGTTGCGACAGCCCACCACATCGCATCGAATACAGACGTGAACGCATCTGGCTGGGCCTCGTGCTCGAACTGGTAGATCCCAACCGAAGCCACGTAGACCGCCACGAAGCTGCCGAGAAGGTAGAGCGTGAGTTCGGCTCGGATCGCTCCAAACGCCATGCGATACCTCCGCATCGCCCGACTGTATCGCAGAAGCTTCAGCATGCGAACCAGTCGAAGCAGCCGAAAGGCGCGCACAGCCCGCATGTCGAACCCCAGCCCGAGCACGAACGGGAGCACAGCTACTAAGTCGACGACACCCAGAAAGCTCCTGGCGAACTCAGTCGGCCGCGGCGCCGAGTAGACCCGAAGGCCGTACTCGACAATGAATACCACCATGGAGGCATGCTCGAACCACCTCAGCGCCTCGTGGGCCTGTGCAGAGATGGTTGGCAGCGTGTCGACTGCAGACGCGACGAGTGAGGCGACGATCAGCCACTGGATGCTGAGGTCTACTGCTCTTCCGACCTGCGTCTCCGTCTCAAACAGAACGCGGTAAATCGAGGCTCTGCCTGGGCGTTGCAAACGTCTCAACCCAGCTCGCCAAGGCCAGGGATGTCAGACCGCTTAAGGGGTTCTACACGGTCGAACCCCTTGGTCTTCTTGAACGACATCCGATGCATGAAGTTGGCGAGGGCGTCCGAGGCATCTGCTCCAGCCAGATTCAGTCGATCCATCGTGGTCCGAGGCGTGTAGGCCGAAAGAAGGGCCGTCTCCTCGATGTGACCCGTCGACGGGTTGAGCATCTGGTCCGTTGCTGTCACGATCACGTGGTCGACTGGAAGAAGGGCCAGGGTCTCCGAAGCGACCCGAAGCACACAGCCCGCCACGTAGTCCTGGTGTATCTCGTTGTACATGCTCGCTGACATCTGGCGGCGTGACAGCTTCCCGCTCTGCAGCAGCGAAAGTCGCTCTTTCGGCAGGATGTCCTGGCCATGGACTTGAACACTGATGCTGAGGAGCACGTCGTCCAGTCCTCGGTCGTCTGCACGCGTGAAGCCGAAGGCGACCTCGGTACCGAGGTCGCCGATCTCAGAGAAGGGGTTGAGAGAGGTCAGAGCATCTCGTATGGCCTCGAGGTCTCCCGCCAGAACGCGCTCTGCCAGCGCGACGTCGCGGTCGATCGCGGCTGCGTCGGCCTCGTACTCTGCGACTGCCTGGTCGTGCCGTTGGTGAGCTTCCCGTACGGCGCGGTCGTGGGCTGCGTCATCCGCGCGCCTCGCTTCCTGCACGGCGAGCTCGAGCCGAGTCTGCTTCGACTCAGCCCGGCCCAGCACCCGGTCGAGGATTCCCGGCTCGTAGGACGCGAGGGCCTGCAGCGCCTGATCCTCCCGGTCTGTAGTCCTCTCCGGGATCGACAAGCGTGGCGACTTCGGAGGGCGCGACGCGGCGACAGCGTCCCATTCGATCCGCGACGTCGATGCCCGACGATGTACGGAGGTCAGCGTCTCTACGAGGTCCTCGAACGCGGCCACGGTTTCGGCAGCATGAGCTCGATCGGCCTGCTGCATGAGCAGTCGATAGTGTTTCTGCTGCTCGCGCTCGCGTCGCCGGGCGTCACGCTCAGCTGCACGTGCGGCGGCCTGTAGAGATCGGACAGTTCCCTTCCAGCCCATGCTTCCCCTTCAAGTTGATGTTGCCTGTCGGACAGTTCAGCAGCCGTAAGTCCTGTTGCCGTTCGAGTTGATGTAGTACCGCCCGCCGCGTGGGCCGGTGTAGCACGTCCTCGTGGTCGCCGCTCGTCGAGCGCGAGGGGCGGGTCTGGCTCTCCACGTCGACTCGCAGGCGTCCCCGTCGCCATCCCGGTCGAGGCGGCGCAGGCCGATCGGGTCAGCATCGTAAGCCGCCTGGGCAGCCGACTCGCTGGAGAACGATGCGCACGTCCGGCTGTCTGTGCTCGGGACTCGCGACCCTGACGAATACGAGCGCCCCGATCGCGCAAAGGCTGCCCGAGCGGCGGGGGACGGATCCTCGTGCAGAAGGGGCTCCGATACGTAGCCGTCTGACCATCCGTCTCCAGCCCCGGAGACTCGGCACCACCCATCGTGGCAGACCTGCACCTGGACGAAGTCGTCACGCTCCAACTGCCCGATCCGGCTGTTGGACGTTCCTGCCCCAGAGCGGACGTTGACGCGGCCGTGTGCGTAGCGGGTAGCTCCCGTAGCCCCTGGCTCGACAGCCCACGGGTCCGGCTGCGCGATCCCAAACGCTGCCGCGTCGGTTCGGTGGTAAGGAGCTGTGCCGGACTCGCTGAAGTAGGCCAGGTATCGACCGCCTTCATCTGAGAGCCGGGAAAGCGTAAACGAGTCGCCGACCTGGAACTCGATGGGTGCTCCAGCACCAGAAGCTGGGAATGCCGTGCTGGACAACACGGCCGTGATGCGATCGCCGGAGTCAGGCTGCGAGAAGGCAGCTGCCGCTAGCAGGAAGGAGAGCAGGAGGGGTTTCATGGTCAAGTGGGAGCCGGACATCGGCTAGGTGACTGTAGCGTTTCAGAGTTGCCCAAGCCCGACTGACACCAACAGATGCTGCTGTCCGGCTTCGAGTCTTGCGAAGTATGGGCCGACGAACTGGGCGGTAAAGGAGCCCGAAAACCCAGATCCCGTACCTATCCGATAGCCAGCTCCGAAAAGGGCCGCTCCGCCATTCGCGGGGATGCGGACCCCCACTTCAGGAGTCAATGCCAAGTATGGAGTCCCTGCACACCGTTCCGAGTTCGCGAACTGGCCATTCGCTGTATCCCTGCAGATGCCTCCGCTCTCTAAGACATACCTGTCGTCTCCTTCCCCGAACGTCAGGGACGCCCGAGCACTTGCAAATGCCGTAACAGTGCCTCCAGTGTGAGTTTGCACCAAGCCGCCGACGCCGAATGAAAGACCGCGTCCGTTGTCTCCTACCACGATGTCAGCACCTCCAGTCGCGCTTTGTGCCCGAACATCGGAGACACCAAGCAAGCAGAGTCCCGCGAGGAGCGAGGCGGCCGCGACGATGTGTCTGGGAAGTTGCAATCGCATGCCAGAACCTACGTACGTAGGATGTCGAGAATCCAATGCAGTGGCATCGTGATTCCGAATCGCTCTCACTTCGGCGGACCTGTCGGTCTCGGCAGAAGCGGCGGCGCCTATGACACGATTAGCTGTCACCCCGGACGCGGAGTCTGTCGCCATGCTCGACATCCCAGACCACGACGGCAGACCGACGGGCGACCTCGAAGACGCGTTCCGGCGCATCGACGCGGATCGGAGGCTCTACCTGGTGGACGGGGACCGGCGGGTGTTCCGAGCGGCGGCGGCCTGGGATGCTGGCAGCGCGATGGGCGTCCACCGCGAACTCGCGCTCTCCGTGGCCGACATCGCGGCGCGGCTCCACATGGACGACTGGGAAGTCCGGAGACTGCTTATGGGGCCAGAGGACTATGTTCTTGGCGAGGCTCAGCGGATCCTGTACCCACCGCGGAGGCGCGGAGGACGCTCCGGCGGGGGGTCGGGGCGGCCATGAACTGGACGCGGACGGCCATCCGGACCTCGCCCGTGGCCGGGTCCACCAACTCGTAGTCCCACGCCTCGCCGACGACCCCGAGGTGGGCGTAGCGGTCTCGCTCAGGTCGTTCCGGGACCGACACCGCGTCGGCGACCGACCTGCCGAGGAGCGGGCCTGGCTCGGACGTTTCTGTGGAAACGTGCTTCGCTCCCTTTCCAGTGCGAAGCCATTCTGAGTGCACACCGAGGACCGGGACAACTGACTCGACAACTGCGCCTTCTCTCGGAGGCTCCTCTCGGTCCAAGTAGCGATCAAGCGTTCGTTTGCTGACCCCAGCGAGCCTAGCCAGTGACCCTGTATCGAGTCCCTTAGCGTTCAGGGCCTGCTGGAGACGGGAGCCAAATGCTGGCATCAAGTACGGGCTGGGCCCAGGCAAGACAAAAAGACACGAGACAGCTGGCAGGCTGTCATTGACAGCTGCGTGACAGCTGGCGTACCCTACGGGTGGCACTCGCCAAAAGGTTACGTCGCCCCTCCACCCCCTGCAATGACCGACGCCACCCGGGCCCGCATCGACGAGCTCCGCGCCCTCAAGTCGAAGTATCCCGCCCTCACGCACGGCGAGATCGCCGACGCCTCCGAGTACACCGAGGCCTACGTGAAGGCGGTCCTGAACCACCGCAACGTCCCCGTCGAGCCTGCGGACACCCTCGCCGAGATCGAGCGCGCCATCGGCGTCGCCCGCGCGGCACGGCTGCCCATCGAGGACCGAGAAGGCCGCGGCCACGCGGTCGCAGGATGAGCGGCCGCCCCCGCTGCCTCGCCTACCGCGACGCGCTCGCTAAGCAGGCCACCGCGCACGGCATCGTCAAGGGCCTCCGGGAGCAACTCCGGGAGCAACTCCGCCCGGACGCGGGCCAGACTCAGCTCGTCTTCGACCTGCTGGACTCGGCCGACACGCTGCTCACGGACTCGGCCGAGGTCATCCTCGGCCTCCAGAGCACAGACGAGACGCCGACATGAACGGCGACCCCTCCTTCGGGCCCAGCGTCGCGCTCTCCATCCTCGCCGCCCTCATGGTGGCCATGGCCATCTGGGGACCACCCGGCATGCTCCAGGCCCGTCCAGCTCGCCGCGGCCGACGTCGCGACCCCACCTGCGAAGCCCTCGACGCGGTCGGCGCCGGCCGCGGCTGCTACGCGCTCATCTCCCTCGTCTAGCCCACGAACCCCGCCATGCGACGACTCCTCCAGCACCTCGCTCTGCTGCTGTTCGCCGACCCGCCCCGGCCGTCGGCGCCGTACGCCGACCGCGATCGACACGGTTACCTCGACGCGCGCGACTACCGCGTCGACGTGTCCGGCATCGTCGCGGGCCCGCGCCCGGCCGGGCGGCGCGAGGGTGCCTGGCGGCTCGTGTCGCCGCCGCCCCGTCCCGCCTCGGTCCGCCGCGCGGACGTGTGGCCAGCAGGAGCCGCCCGATGACCGCCCTCGCCTTCCTGCTCGGCGTGCTCGTGGCCGCCGTTCTCCTTCTCACCGCCGCGCTCGTCGCCACCTCTCGCCGCGCCGGCGCCGAGGCGGACCGACTGGAGCAGGCCGCCCTCGACGCGCGCCGCCTCCGCGAGTGGCGCGACGAGATGCTCCCCCTCGACTCATGAATGGATACGCCTTCTACCCCGGCTGCGACGCCTCTGGCGCCTGGCGGAACCGCCTGGTCCGGGTCCACCAGCGAGGCCTCGACAACGCCTCGATCGAGACCGTCCGCGAGGGGCAGCGCGCCTACCCCGAGTTGCGCTTCGCGGCATCCGTCGCCCGCGCGGCCTTGACTGCCCTGGCCACAGCGCACGCCAGCGACCGCCTTCCCGCAGGACACCCCACCCGGAGCGCCCGATGAGTTACAAGGTTGCCCGCAGGGTTCGCGAGTCGTCGACGGTCGAGGGGGGCGCCCACGCCGTGCTGGTGGCCATCGCCGACGCCGCGCACGAGGACGGCGTCCTGGCCGACCCGCGCGTCACGGTCGCCGACATCGCGCACTCGGCACGCGTCTCGCCGCGGACGGCGAAGCGCGCCTTCGGAACGCTCACCCAGGCCGACGAACTGCTCTACTTCCGCGGCACCGGCGCAGGCCGCGTCGGCGTCTTCGGCGTCCTGGTCGGCCTCGGCCCCGACGACCGGGAGCGGGTCTACGAAGCCGCCTGGACGCGCGTCGCCATCCACGGCGGACGCTTCGATCTGCTCGACGCCGGGACCCACCAGACCGACCCAAAAGGGTGTCGTGGTGTCACCCTTTTCACCGGGCGAAAGGGTGACACCGTGACCAAAAAGGGTGTCGTGGTGTCACCCTTTTTCTCCTATAAGGGATTCTTCCCGGTATCCCGGTATCCAGAAGAAGAAAGGGCTGGAGGGGGGAAGATGCCGAGCGCCGACGTGTCGCCAGCGGAGTCGACGGGGCCTGCCGTGCTCAGCGGCCACCAGCTGGAGCTGTTCCAGCAGCTCGTCGGGCTCGGTGTCTACGACGCCCCGGCGCAGGCCCTCGTGATGGCCGAGGATCCCGAGCACCTGGCCCAGGCCATCGAGGCCGGGCGCCTGCTCCGAGCCCGCGGCAACACCCCCCACCTCGGTGCCGCCGTCGTCCGGATGGCGCGAGGGCAACAGCCGCTGCCCGCCGTGGCTCCGCCCGCCGCGTTGCCTCGTCCGGCTCCCGAGCCTCCGCCTCCCCCGGTGGTCGCGAGCCCCGTCGACTGGGACGCCCTCGCGGCCGAGACCGGCTGGCGCCTGGACCCGACCCTCGCCGCCCGTGCCGCGGGTGGCCCTGCGCTGCGCTCCCTGCCCGATCGCCCCGCCACCGATCCATCCTCCTAGCCCTCCTGTGTCCATGCGTGTCTTCGTCCCCGTCGTCTCCGACCGCGACCTCACCGTCCAGAGCCCGTTCCAGTCCCGAAAGCACTACGATGAGGGCAAGCTCCTGGAGCTCGTCCAGTCGATCGAGGCCGTCGGCCAGATCGCCGACCCCAAGGCCCGGCTCGTCAACGCGAACCTGCTCGGCCTCGAGCTCACCGACGAGACCGAGCGCGCCTACTCCGGCTTCCCAGACTGCAGCATCGAGAACGAGCTGCGGACATCCGGGTGGCGCGTCCAGTTCGCCGTCGGGCACCGCCGCCGGGAGGCCTGGCGGCGCGTCTGGCAGCGCCACGCCGAGAGAGCGCGTGACCTGGTGGAGGGCGCCGGCGTCGTGGGCATTGAGGGCGTCCCCGTCGGCCACATGCCCGTCGACCTGGAGCCGCTGAACGTCGAGGAGATGGCTCGGATGGAGCAGGACGAGAACGACAAGCGCGAGCCCGTTTCTGCCGTCGAGCGCGCGGAAGGGTGGGAGGCCCGGATCGAGATCCTCGGGATGACGCACGACGACATCGCCGACGAGTACGGCTACAGCCGCCCGGCCGTCACCAACACGATGCGGCTCTTGAAGCTGCCCGAGCAGGTCCGGCAGATGGTCCGCGACGGGCGGATCGCATCCGAATCGAAGGCCCGCGCCCTGGTCCCGCTCTGGAGCCTCGACGGGGAGGATGAACGGATCGCGAGGGAGGCCGACCTGGCCTGCGACGGCACCGACACCCGGCTCGGGATCGCCAAGGCTGCCATCGAGGCCACCAGCGCGGCCGACGTGACGGTGCTCGTCGAGGCGTTCCTGCGCGACGTCGAGCTCGCCGCCGCGGAGGCCCAGCGCGAGCGCGAGCCCGAGATCTTCCAGCCCGAGGAGACGGAGCCGGTCGACCAGGTCGGCCCGGAGAGCGGGGCGCCCCACGGCGACATCCTCGACGAGTGGTCGGAGGAGCTGGAGCGGGTCCGCCAGGCCTACACGACCGCCGACGCCTGGCGCTCCCAGCCAAGCGACGTCCAGGAGGCGGGGCTCGTCGTCCTGGCCTCCACCATCGACAGGCTGCAGCGGGCTGCCGCCGACCTGCGCACGCTGGAGGAGACCGCGCCCGCGTCCCTCACCGAGAACCAGCGCGGCACGCTCGGCCGGGTCCGCCGCGGCATCGAGACGGACCTGCAGACCTACCGCGCCGAGGTCGATCGCCGCTCCGCCGCCGCGAGCGCGCCCGCCGCGAGCGTCCCGGCCGACGAGTGGGACGACGACGGCGCCGGCCTCGGGCGCGTCGTGGAGACGGTCGGCGCCGACCTGGGCGTTGCGCCGATGGCCACCGACGATGCGCCCACCCCCGGCCCGCTCCCCGAGGCGGACGAGGACCTCGCCATCGAGGAGCGCACGTCGCCGGCGACGGGCGTCCCCGCGGTCGAGGTGGAGGGGGACACCCTCGTCGAGCCCGAGCCGGCCACCCTCGCTGACGCCCTCCGGCTGCCGTCGCCTGTCCTCGACGAGCCGCACCTGTGGAGCGCACCCCGGCCGCGCTGGCCAGAGGGACACGAGCGGGACGGGAAGCAGCTCCTGAGCCGGGAGATCTATGACCTCCTGGAGGCCTACCACCTGCCGACCCTCGACCGCTACGGCGTCGATGCCGTGTCGAAGTCGAGCGTGAAGGAGGACATCACCTACTCGGCCCGCCGCGCCGTCCAGCACGTCGCCAACCTCCGGTGCGCCTACGTCCTGACCACCCCGCAGCTCGACGCGCTGGCGGCCTGGGCGGACGTTCAGGTCGCCGCATGGAAGGGCGGGAAGACCTACGAGTGGGACTGGTTCAAGTCGTCTCCGGTCGCCGCGGGCGAACGGCCGATGGCGGTCGCGGCCATCCGCGTTCGCGACGAGATGCTCCGCGTCCAGGCCGCAGGCATTCTGGAAGGGGACGCGCTCGACCAGTTTGAGGCCAGCATGCTGAGGACGCTCGCGTCGTTCGTCTACCACCTGTTCCACGCGTCGACGCAGGAGACGCCAACGGACATTGGTCAGGAAGCGGAGCCCTCCGGGCCTGTGGGGGAGGCCGCTGGCGTTCCGGCGCCAGACAGGCAGAGTGACTCCGCCAGTGGTGGCACCTCCCAGGCGATAGCAGGTCGCCATCCGGAGGGCTCCGCGCCCGATGAGGGTAGCGAGGATCCGGGACCCGCCGACGGCGCCGAGCACGAAGCGCACGAGGCTACCGACGAGACGCACGAGGGCGTCAGCCGCGCTCGCGCCTTCGAGGGCGTCGCCCGCGTCCCGGTCCAACTCGGCAACGGCTTCACCGAGTTCGGTGTCGAGCGCTTCTTCGACCACCTCGGTCACCAGTGGGCGGTCGTCCCGGCCACGGGCGCCGCCGCCGACGCTGCCGAGGATCTCCTCTGGAACGTCGCCCACACCGGCGCCGGGATGGGCCTGAGGATCGCTGCGGAGTCGCCTGGGGAGGCCGAGGCGGCCGCGCGGACGCTCCTCGATGGGAAGGGGCGGGAGGCCATCGACACCGCCATCGAGAGGTGTCGCTCGCGGTTCGGAGTCCCCGTCGAGACAGAGGATGTTTCCACAGAAACGTCCGGTGCTGCCGACGTCGTCGACGAGGCCGCGTTGAGGGCGCTCTTCGCCGGCGACGCGAGCCACGTCGGGACCGTGAGCCTGGCCACGCTGATCCGCTTCCGTCGCAACCCCGACCAGGTGCGCGTCGACCCCGATGTCCACGAGCGCGTCGTCCGCGAGATCCGCCGCCGCGAGGCAGCCGAGACCGTCCCAGAGGTGGCCACCGTCGATGCCTGACCGCGTCTACCTGGTCGGCTGCGGCAAGAGCAAGCTCGACGACGAGGCGCCTGCTCGTCGCCTCTACACGAGCTCTCTGTTCCGCAAGTCGTTCGACCTCGCACAGCGCCGCGCCGAGGCGGACGGCGCGTCCCTCTACATCGTCTCCGCCTTCTACGGACTCGTCGATCCTGACGAGGTGCTGCAGCCGTACGAACGGGCCCTCGGCGACCTCGCGCCCGAGGACCGGCGGGATTGGGGCGTGCGCGTGGCGCGGTCGCTCGCCGCCAAGCTCCAGCCGAAGCGACTCGCCGATGTCGACCTAGTCGTGTTCGCCGGCCGGGCCTACGCGACCGCGCTCCGGTTCGGCGTCGTCGAGGTGACAGGGGCCGCGGTGCGCATCGACCAGCCGCTGGCCGGGCTCGGCACCGGGCAGCGGCTCCAGTGGCTGACTCGCAACCTCCGCTCCAGCGACCGATGAGCAGCGTCGCCGACCCTCTGGTGCTCATGAAGCAGTCCGACCCGCACCGGTCGGACGGCAAGCTCCAGAAGTGCGAGCGCTGCGGCATCCCGGTCCGGATGCTCCGCACGATCGGCAGCCGCCGCGTCGCCGTCGCGCCGTTCCCGATGCGTGGGAACTGGACCCGCCCGCTGGATGGCTACGGCGAGGGCCGCGCCGACGGGAAGCCTGCAGACACGGAGCCTGTGCTGTACGTCTTCCCGCTCAGCCAGGCGCGAGCGGAGGCGTCTGGATGGACCGGCGGCGCCGTCGTGTTCGAGAACCCCCCGTCCACCGTCACGGGCTACCGGCCCCACTCTGTGGACTGCCCGGCCTCGTCGCCGACCTCCTGAGCCATGCGCCGCAGACACAGACCCGATCCCCAGGTGCTCCTCGACGAGCTGAGCGAGAGCGCGGCCGAGGTCGTCCAGCTGCGCGCCGAGGTAGCGCGCCTGGAGCGCCGGCTGGAGGACGCCCGCGCTGAGCTCTCTTTTCTCCGCTCCGCCCGCCTCGGCACCGAGGCGGACAACCGGTAGCCCGTGCCCCCTCAGGACCTCGACCGGCTCAGCGACGCGCTCGGCATCCAGCCGAGCGCTCTGGTCGCTGCGTTCTCGGCTCTCCGCGCGATCGTGCGCGAGGAGGTGAGGGAGGAAGTTCGAGAAGCCCATCGGCTGGAGGGCATCGACGAGGAGACGATCTACACCGTGGCCGACCTCGAGGAGCGCCTGCCCTGGAGCCGGGCGACGATCGACAAGATGGTGACCCGCCGTCAGATCCCCATGGTCAAGGTGGAAGGGCGGTGGATCATCACCGCTGCCGCCTTCCGGGCTGCAGCCGCTGCAGGCTTCCCCATACCCGCCGGGCGCGTCCGGACTCGCCGAGCCGCGTAAGGGCGACTCGCCCATCGTACCATCCCACTCCCGCCCGATGGACACCACGGACATGGCCCGCACCCTCAAGCGACGCTCGGTCCGGATCGGCCCCGGATGTCAGGCCGTCCGGCTCCCGACCGGCTGGTGGCACCTCCGGTGGTACGACCCGGCCAGGACGCCGACCCAGAAGCAGCACGCCCTCGACACGGACGACGAGGCCATCGCGCTGTCGCGTTCGCGTGAGAGGTTTGACCGGCAACTCGCTGGGCTCTACGATCCCTGGCGAGGATCCGGTCGCGCCGTCTCGGCTGAGGAGGCGGTTCGGGTCTACGAGGCAGACCACGCCGACCGACACCGCCCGAAGAGCATCCGGGTGGCCGCGGCGTCGGTTCGCGCGCTTGCCCGCTCCGTACGTCCAGGACCTGAGGGGCGATGGGATCCAGCCGTGGCCGACTCGGGATGCGACCCGTCCGACATCGGCATCCGAGAGATCACGTCCGACCATGTGCGGCGGTTCGTGTACCGGCCCGACCTCTCGCGCGCCTCGCAGCTCTCCTACTGGCGCCGCTTCCGCGCCTGGTTCGGCTGGGCTGCCGACCGCCAGCTCGTCGACGCGAACCCCGTCGACGACGTGCCGCGCCCGTCAGCGGTTCGGGCCGGGATGAAGCACCTGTCACGGCCGGAGATCGAGCGGCTGCTCGTGGCCATCGAGCATCACCACGGACCCGACGGCCCGGTGCCTCCCCACGTTCGGAGCCGAGACCGCTACCCGCTCTGGGCGCGCGATGCGTTCGACCTCTACGCTTCGACTGGGCTCCGGAGAGGGGAGGGGATCGCGCTCCGCTGGCGCGACGTCGTCTACCCCGAGGACTCGGCCTGGGGCGTCGGGTACATCCGTGTCGAGGACGAGGGACGGGTCAACGGTCGGCGGACCAAGACGGGCCGGTCCCGCCGCGTCACCATGATCCCCCGGGCCGAGGCGCTCCTCCGCCGCCTCGAGGCCGAGACCCGTCGCACCTCGGATCCGGACGAGCACATCTTGAAGGGCGCCGACGGCATCCGCGTCGTGAGCGAGCACACGCTGTCTCACAACTTCCGCCGGTACCGCCAGCTGGCGAAGCTGCCCGATGTCCCTCTCCATGGCCTCCGCCACTCGTTCGCTGTCGAGCTACTGCTCCGGGGAGCGTCGCTCATCCAGGTGCGCGACGAGCTGGGGCACGCGACCGTGCAGACCACCGAGCGGTACCTGGAGCTTCTCCCGGCCGAGCGGGCCCGCGCGACGGCGGCGCTGTTCGCCGGAGAGCTTGGAACGTGATGCGGGTTTCAAAAATGTCCCAACAGAAGTACGAACGGGTACGAATGGGTAGGAACCTGTCCCGTCGTGAATCCCCCCTGTAGCCCCAGAATGATGCCGAATCCGCTTTCTGACCGTCCGGTGCGAGTTCTCTTCGTCTGCCTGGGCAACATCTGCCGGAGCCCGCTCGCCGAGGGCCTTTTCCAGGAGAAGGTGGTCGCCGCGGGCCTCGGCGGCGCCGTCGAGGTGGACTCGGCCGGGACCGGCGGCTGGCACGTCGGGGCGCCGCCGGACCGCCGGATGACGGCCACCGCGGCTCGCCGCGGCACCGACCTGTCGCAACTGAAAGCCCGCCAACTCGTCCGCCACGACCTGGATGACTACGACCACGTCTTCGTGATGGACAAGGCGAACCTCCACGACACGCTCGCGCTCGACCCGGACGGTGACCACGGCACGCGCGTCCGCCTCTTCCGCGAGTTCGACCCCGAGCCGGGCGACTACCAGGTGCCGGACCCGTACTACGGCGGGCCGGAGGGCTTCGACCACGTGTTCGACATCGCGGACCGGACGACGGACGCGATCCTGCAGCGCCTCGCCGAGGTCTACGGCTGGGACCTCGCCTCCTCGTCCTGATGCAGTACCCGCTCACGCTCTCGTTCAAGCTCCTCGCGCTCTCGCCGCAGGTCCGCGTCACCGACGCCACCGGCGCGCCGGTGCTGTTCGTCCACCAGAAGGCGTTCAAGCTGAAGGAGGCCGTGACGGTCTACCGCGACGACACCCGTCAGACGCCGCTCTACACGATCGGTGCGGATCGCATCCTCGATTTCAACGCGGCCTACCAGATCCGCGACGGGCTGGGGCGGGAGGTCGGCACGCTGGCACGGAAGGGGCGGCGGTCGATCTTCCGGGCCCGCTACGACATCCTCGATCCTGAGGGCAACTCGGTGTTTCGGGTCCACGAGGACAGCGCGATGGTCAAGGTGCTGGACTCGCTCCTCCAGCAGATCCCCCTCGTGGGCGCCTTCGCGGGCTACTTCTTCAACCCGACCTACAGCGTCGAGGCGGACGACCCGGCGACGCCCGAGCGCGAGGGGGCGCCCGTGATGACGCTCGCCAAGCAGCCCGCCATGTGGGAAGGCACGTTCACCCTCGACCGCGTGGGCGACCTGATGATGCAGCATGAGGAGATGGTCGTGGTCGCGCTCCTGATGATGGTCCTCCGCGAGCGGATGCGGGGGTAGCCCCGGCTACTGCCCGACCTCGGCCTCGACCGACGCCTCGGCGCAGTCCGCCGGGGGAGCCGCTGAGGCGGGGACCACGACGCTGAAGCGCGCTCCGTCCCCCGGCGCCGAGTCCACCTCGATGCGGCCGCCGTGGAGGTCGACGATCTTTTTGGCGATGGACAGCCCCAGGCCGGTCGAGGGCTCGTCTCCGGTGGGGGAGGCGGAGAGGCGCACGAAGGGCTGGAAGAGGCGTGCGCGGTCCGCCTGGGTGATCCCCGGCCCGGAGTCCCCGACGGTGAGCCAGACCTCCTCTGGAGTGGCGCGGACCTCCACCTCGATGGCGCCTCCGGCGGGGGTGTACTTGACGGCGTTCGAGAGCAGGTTGTCCACGACCTCGTGGAACCGGTCGGGGTCGAGGCGGGCCCAGCAGTCGGGCCCGACGCGGAGGGCGAGGTGCTGCTCCTTCGCCTCGGCCAGCAGGGCGAACGGGCCGAGGGCCCGTTCCACGAGGGCGCCGAGGTCGGTAGGGACAGTCTCCACGTGGACGTGGCCACCGTCGAGGGCCGCCGTCACCAGCAGGTCGTCGATGAGCCGCAGCAGTCGTGTCGCCGAGGTCTCGATGGAACGCCCGCAGCGGGTCACCTGGGCCGGGTCGGTGGCCTCGCGCTGGATGATCCCGGCGTAGCCGAGCACGTTGGCGAGAGGGCTCCGGAGGTCGTGCGCTGCAAAGCCGAGCAGGCTCGACCGCAGACGCAGGGCGTCCCGGAGGGCGACGTTCGACTCCTGGACCTGGCGCGTCGCTTCGATGGCTTCCACCTGCTCCGAGCGCAACCCGCGGACGCGCATGCTCAGCGCGAGGGCCATCAGGAGCGCTTCGAAGGCGATCCCCGCCTGGACCATCTCCATCGCCCACTCGACGCGCGGCAGGCCGAACCGGGGGCCCAGGAAGCCCACCGTGCTGGCGGCGAGCACCCCGAACGCGATCAAGAGCAGGCCGGCAGGCGCGAACCCGGCGCGCCACGCGCGCACCATCGCCACGAGGCTGAGCCCGCACAGGGCCAGGATCAGCGCCGAACTCCAGTACGAGCCCGCCAGCCAGCCGCCGAGGGCCGTCACGATCAGGCCCACGCCCATCAGCGCGGCGCTGGCGAGCAGGAGGCGGTCCAGCGTCCGCCCGAGGCGGGCGGGCCCGAGGAAGCTCCGGATGAAGAGCGCGTAGCCCGCCGGCCCCGCGTGCGCGGCGAGCGTCTGGAGCAGGGGCGACCACGTCGCGGTGGCGGGCCAGAACGCGTCGAACAGGAGGCGGTACGTGGTCGCGAAGAAGAGCCCGACTCCCGCCACGTACATCCCGTAGTACAGGAACGCCGGGTCCCGAAAGCCCGCGTAGAGGCTCAGCGTGTACAGCACCAGCGCGAGCAGGAAGCCGAAGAAGAGGCCGGTCGTGATCCCCAGCGAGCGGCTGTCGTGCGAGGCCACCGCAGCCGGCTTCAGCCGGAGCACCTGCAGGGTGGGCGTCGCCTCGGACCCGTCCGGGTCGTGGAGGACGCGTGCCCAGAGGGTCCGGACCTCGCCGCCGTCGAGCGTCAGCAGAACCGTGGCCGGGTAGCCCTGGTCGACGGCGCGCTCGGCCTTCGGCACGTCGATGCCCGCGACGCGCGTCTGGACGATCCCGTCGCCGTCGGCCCAGTGCATCTCCATGCGCTCGGCGGCGGTTTCGAGGGCCCAGGCCGTTGGCGGGCCGTCTGGAGCCTGGAGCGTCAGGCGGAGCCAGAAGGCTTCGGGCTGCATCTGCGCGCGGGTGAGCACCGGGGCAGTGGCCGAGAAGTCCGCCTCGCGTACGTCGTCGAGCGTCAGCACCGCCTCCGGGTCGACGAGCCAGCCGAGGTGCCCATCCAGGGGGATCTCCTTCGCGGTAGGCTCAAGGCGAATAGATGATTGCGCCTGCACGCCTGAGGCGACCAGAAGGAGGAGGAGAACATGTCGCACAGTGCTGAAGGTCGCCGGGAGACAAATCGGTTCGTGGGATGATATTCCAATCCTGCATCAGGGGAGCACTGAAGGTGGGGCGCAGTAGGCCTTCAATACCAGAGGTCAAACTACAGGCGCCCGCTGGAATGGAAACGAGTCAGGCCTGAGGCGTAGAGTCGAGACTCACCGCTCCGCCCGATGTCATTCCCTCCGTCTGTCCATGCCGTACTGGTCTCCGTCGCCGGGCTCGTCCGCTCGGCGGTGCCGGTCGGGGGAGGGGACGTGTCGCAGGCGGCGCGCGTCGAGACTGAGGCGGGTGCGGTGTTCGTCAAGTGGGCCGAGGGCGCAGCGGGGCAGACGTACGCGGCTGAAGCCGCGGGGCTGGCGGCGCTGGCCTCGTGCGCGGGGGAGGCGGGGGCGGAGCTGGCGGTGCCGTCGCCCCTCGCGTTCCGGGCTCCAGACCGCGGGACGCCGGGGGTGCTGGTGCTGCCGTGGCTGGACCGGGGGCGGCCGACGCCCGCGGACTGGCGCCGATTCGGTGGCGCGCTCGCATCGCTCCATCGCGTCGACGCCGGGACGGCCTACGGATGGGAGGCCGACAACTGGATCGGGAGCAAGCCGCAGCGGAACGGCTGGGAGGCCTCCTGGCCGCGGTTCTTCGGAGAGCGGCGCCTGCGTGCGCAGGCCGAGACCGTCCGTCTGCGGGGCGCGTGGGACCCGGCGTGGGACGGCCCGCTGGAGCGTCTCCTCGCCAGGCTCGGCGAGATCCTGCCCGAAACGCCGCCGCGCTCCCTCCTCCACGGCGACCTCTGGGCGGGCAACGCCCTCCCCACGGCCGAGCCGGGCGATCCGCGGACGGGAAGCCGCTTCGCGCTGATCGACCCCGCCGTGTCGGTCGGGCACCGCGAGGCGGACCTCGCCATGACGGAACTGTTCGGCGGCTTCGCCGAGCCGTTCTACGACGGCTACCGCGAGGCGTGGCCGCTGGAGCCGGGCTACGAGGAGCGCCGCGAGGTCTACAACCTGTTCCACCTCATCAACCACCTGACGCATGGCCCGGGCTACCGAGCGCCCGTGGAGCGGACTCTGCGACGGTTCGCGTGACGCCGGGAGGAAATCCGGTGCGATCTGGTCGTGCCCTCCCGCCCGCGCCTACGACGACCGAAGTTGAGGCCTTCCTCGGTCCCACCACGCCATGCGTTTCGTCTCTGCTGTCTTCCTCGCCGGTCTCCTCGCCCTCTCCGCCCAGGCGCAGACCGAACTCTACCCCGGGCTCCAGGGAGACGCGCTCCTCAGCGCCATCCGCTCGGACTACACGCCCAACCAAACGCTCGGCTACGGCCCGGCTCGCGACGTGCTCTGGGCCTACACCGACGATGCGGACGGCGCGCTGTGCGGGGTCTACACCGGCTTCTGCGTCCAGTTGACGCCGGGCGCCGACCCGTCCTCGGACGCCTTCAACAAGGGCCTCAATGCCGAGCACACGTGGCCGCAGTCCCTCGGGGCGGGCAACGAGCCTCAGCGGAGCGACATGCACAACCTGTTCCCGACCCGCGTGCAGGTGAACTCGGACCGTGGCAACGACCCCTTCGGGGAAGTCGCCGACGCATCCGCGCAGCGCTGGTACCGCGGCGCGGTCATCCAGTCGGGCGTGCCGACGACCGACATCGACGAGTGGAGCGAGGACACCAGCAGCCGATTCGAGCCCCGCGAGGATCACAAGGGCAACGCCGCGCGCGCGGTGTTCTACTTCTACGCCATCTACGACAACGCCATCAGCGGCAGCGGCGACTCGTTCTTCGCGGGCATGCTCGGCGACCTCCTGGCGTGGAACGAGGCCAACGACCCCGCCGACGACCGCGAGCGGGCACGGAACGCCTTCATCGCGACGCGCCAGGGCAACGAGAACCCGTTCATCCTGGACCCGACCCTCGCGCGGCGCGCCTTCGCCCCGGCCACGGTCGACGCGGAGCGCGGCCCCGATGGCCTCGCGGTGTCGGTCTTCCCGAACCCGACGGCGGGCCGCCTCGTGGTGTCGCTGAACGAGGCGCGCGACGTGCAGGTCGAGGTGGTGGACGCGCTCGGGCGGCGCGTGCAGAGCGCGGCGGGAACCGGCCGGCAGACGCTCGACCTCGGGAGCCTGCCGCTAGGGCTTTACCTTGTCCGCGTGACCACCGAGGCGGGCACGGTGACGCGGCCGGTGTCGGTGCTCCGGTAGCCGCGGGCGCGGGGTACGTTGCGGCATGCCGCGCGTCCCCGTTCGTCTCCGTCGTCGGCTGAGCGCTCTGGCGCTGGCCGCGCTCGCATGGGGCGCGCAGGCCCAGACGGAAGACCTGTCTCCGGTGCACCTGGACCTCGTCCGGCCGCACATTCAGGCGGGGCGCTGGGTCTGGATGGGCGACAGCTTCGCCGTCCCGACGCGGCGGCGGGTGCCGTTCGCGTCCCTGCTGACGTGGCCGCTGGAGCGGGTCGGGGCGGTGGCGGTGGGCCCGCAGTCGACGCTCGCGATGGCGACGCCGGTGGACGGCACGGCGCGCTGGATCCGCTCGGAGGACGGCTACGTGCTGGGGCGCGGGACGAGCCGGGAGGAGCCGATGGGCGTGCCTGTCTACCGCCTCCTGGAAGCAGATCTTCCGGTCGGCGACACGCGATTCGCGCGACTGATCGTCGACCGCGAGGCGCTGGCGGACGGCAACGCGGGGGCCGCCGGTCGAGCGCTGTCGGGCGACGCGACGGTTCGCCCGCTGCTGTTCGAGCAGGACGAGGCGGACGCCCGCGGGACGGTCCGCCTCGGTGAGTCGGCCACGCCCCTCGGCACGCCCGGCTTTCGTCTCGGGCGTCCGCTCGGGCTGGGCTTCGGCTCTCGCCTCGCGTCCGACCTCCGTGCCGACCTTTCGGCTCCCGGCCTCGCTCACCTGGCCGGAGTCGTGGTGGCCGGGCAGCCCGGTCACACGGCCCAGTTCCTCGCCGACGTGTCGTGGAGCACTACCGGCTTCGCGACCGACGACGCCCCAGCCCCTCCCGACCGAGTCAAGCAGTTCCGCACGGAGCACTTGGCGAACTACCTCCAGGCGACCACGCTCGATCCCGCGCAGCCGTCGGTCGTGGCGTTCTACCTCGCCCCGGAGCCGCGACCGGCCGAGGGCGTCGCCGAGACGGTCCGGGCCGTGGTCGCTCGGGTCCGGGATGCGTTCCAGAAGGCCGGGCTGCCGCGGCCGGTCGTGCTGCTGGTCCACTCCCACGCGGTCGAGACGGAGAGCGTGGCCCAGGCCGAGACCGTCGCGTTCGGGCGCGGCCTCCGCGAGGTCGCGCGGGCGGACCCGGAGGTGGCCTTCGTGTCCCTCTACGCCTCGACCGGAGGCGTGGTGTTCGACGGGCGACCTGAGGCGGTCGCGTGGCTCCAGCGGGAGGGCTGGGCCGAACTGTCCTACGGCACGCACACCGACGGCCGCGACGGGCCGCTCCGCCTCGTGGCCGACGAGCGTGGCGCCCTGCTCGACGACCGACGCCTCCACCCGACGGAGGCAGGAGCGGCTTTTTTCTCCGCCGTTCTCTATCAGACGCTGACTGCCGAGTCCCGTGCCCGGGGTGGGGTCGCGGTCCGGACCGTGCTCTTTCCCAACCCGGCCTTCCGGGGGGCTCGCGTGGCGGGAGCGGGCTCGGACCTGCCGATCTACGACATCCTCGGACGGCTCGTCGGGCGGACCGGCGTGGACGGGACCTTCTCGGCGCCCCGGGCAGCCGGGGTGTACATCGTCGGACGGACACCCCTGACAGTACAGTAGGGGGAGGATCTCAGAAGCGAGAGCGTGCACGACGGGCCGAGGAGTGGGCGTGTGAATTTGGGAGGGCTCCGATGAGCGTGGAGGTGGGTTGGGTGAGTCGTGATATCTTTTTGGCCTCTCTCCTCAGTGCTCTGGTGTCCCCGTCTGTGAGATTTTCAAAGGGTCGTTATTTTTGTCTAGTGCTCGGGGCCATGGTGGGCGCCGCGGCCACGTCCGCTCAGCCTCAGGCCGACCTGTCGCCGGTCCACCTGGACCTGCTCCCGACGCGGGTGCAGACCGGGCGCTGGGTCTGGATGGGGGACAGCTTCACGGCGCCGTCGCGCGCCCGGGTGCCGTTCGCGTCGCTGCTGACGTGGCCCCTGAACCGTCTCGGCGCCGTCGCGACGGGATCGCTGGCCCGCATGTCGCGGCTGGTGCCCGGCCCGCTCGGCCGGGAGATCTCCGACGACGACGCGTTCGTCCTCGCCCCGGGCACGCCGCTGGAGTCGACGATGGGGCTCCCCGTCTACCGTCTCGTCGAGTGGGACCTGCCGGTGGGCGTCACCGACCTCGGCGACCTCGATGTCTTCCCGACCGAACTCTCGGACGGGCGCGTTGCGGACCACGGGGGGCTCTTCGGCGGCAACATGACCATCCGCCCGATCCTCTACGCCCAGCCCGGCGCCGAGGCGCGCGGCACGGTCCGCATGGCGGAGATCGGGAGCGCCGACACGCCGATCCCGCTGGACGGCTTCGCGCTCGGGCCGCCCGCCGCCGTCCGCTCTGATCGCCGCCGGAGCGTCACGGTCACGGCCGACCTCACCGCGCCGGGCTTCGTCCACCTCGCCGGGATGGTGCTCTCCGGCGCGCCCGGCCACTACGCTCAGTTCCTCGCCGATCGGCGGTGGAGCATGTCTGGCTTCGGCGACGACGGCGACCCGACCCCGCCCGACGACATCCAGCGGTTCCGCACGGCGGACCTGGCAGGCTACCTCGCCGCCACCACGCTCGACCCCGCGCAGCCGTCGGTGGCGGTGCTCCACCTCGCCCACGAACTCCGCGACCCGGAGGTGCTGCGTCTGCAGGTCGAGGCGGCCGTCGCCCGCGTCCGCGCGGCGTTCTCGATGGCGGGTCTGCCCACGCCCGTCGTGCTGCTGCTCCACGCGCAGGCTGTCAACGCGCCGACGGTCAACACGGTCGAGGAGAACGAGGCCGACGGGATCGTGATGCGCGCAGTCGCCCTGGCGGACCCCGGCGTGGCCTTCATCTCGCTCTACGACGTGACCGACGGCGTCGTCTTCGACGGGCGCCCGGAGGCGCAGGAGTGGCTCGTGGCCAACGGGTACTCCGAGCTGACGTACGGCACCCACCGGGTGGGGCAGGACGGTCCGGTGCGGCTGCTCACCGACCACCGGGCGAACCTCCTCGACGAGAACAGCCTCCATCCGACCGAGGCGGGCGCGGCGTTCTTCGCTTACCTGCTCGGCCAGGTGGTGACGGAGTACGCGGTCTCGGGCCACGTCGGCACTGAGGCGGCGCCGGGCGCGCGCGTCGCGCCGCTGGTTCCGAACCCCGCCCGCCCCGGTGCTCGCGTGCGCGGTGCCGACGCGGGGGCCCCCATCGTGGATCTGCTGGGGCGCCACCTCGGTGTCGTCGCGGACGACGGGTCGTTCGCTGCTCCTCGCACGGGGGGCGTCTACCTCGTCGGCCGCACGCGCCTCGTCGTCCAGTAATCCGTTCGCGCGGGCCCGGGGGGTTCGCGATCGTCCTCGACTTCGCGCACGTCGGTGCGGAGGTCTCGCTTCGTCTCGCTGCTTCATGCTCTGCTCTGTCTGGTCTCGCTGTTTCATCGGTTTCGCCCTGCCTCGCCACGTCACGCTCGCCGCGCTCCTCGTGCTCTCGGGAGGAGCCACAGCCCAGAGCAACTCCGAGCCACACCCCGACCTGTCGCCGGTCAACCTCCACCTCGTCACGACTCGCATCCAGACCGGCCGGTGGATCTGGGTGGGCGACAGCTTCGCGGTGCCGTCGCGCAGCCGAGTGTCGTTCTCGTCACTGGCCACGTGGCCGCTGGAACGGATCGGGGCGGTGACGGTGGGGTCGGGCGCCCGGACGGCCCGCTTCGTGCCCGACCCCGAGGTCGGCCGTGAAGTGATCTACGAGGAGGGGTACGTGATCGCGCCGGGGACGCCCCTCGAGTCGACGATGGGGCTGCCGCTGTACCGCCTCCTGGAGTGGGACCTCCCGGCCGGGCCGACCGACCTGGGCACGCTCGACGTGTTCCGGGCGGAGTTGGACGACAGCCACGCAGCGGCCCACGGCGGGCTCTTCGTCGGCGGCGCCTCGATCCGGCCGCTGCTCTACGCCCAGCCGGGCGCCGAGGCGCGCGGGGTGCTGCGCATGGCGGAGACGGAGGCGGCGGAGAGCCCCCTGCCCCTGGAGGGCTTCGCGCTCGGCGAGCCCGCGCCGCTGGCGACCGTCCGCCACTCCGAAGTGTCGGTCACCGCGGACCTGACGGCGCCGGGCTTCGTCCACCTCGCCGGGTCGGTGCTGAGCGGAGCGCCGGGCCACTACGCTCAGTTCCTCGGCGACGCCTCGTGGAGCTACTGGGGCTACGCACAAGACGGCGACCCGGCGCTACCGGACTCCGTCAAGCAGTTTCGGACGGCCCACTTCGCGGACTACCTCCAGGCGACCACGCTGGACCTGGCGCAGCCGACCGTGGTCGCGGTCTACCTCGCCCAGGAGCGGCGCATCATGCCGGTCCTCCAGGAGGTGCTTCAGGGCGTCGTGAACCGCACACGGGCGTCCTTTCAGCAGGCGGGACTGCCGGAGCCGGTCATCCTGTTCATCCACCCGCACGCCATCGAGACGGTGGTCGTCAACGACGTAGACACGAACACGCGCGCGGCGGTCGCGATGCGCACCATCGCCCTGAGCGATCCCGGCGTCGCGTTCGTGTCCCTGTACGACGCCACCGACGGGGTCGTCTTCGATGGGCGGCCCGAGGCGCTGTCCTGGCTCCAGAGCCACGCCCTCGACCGGCTCTCGTTCGGCACCCACGTGGAGGGTCAGGACGGTCCGATCGGCCTGATCGACGAGTACCGGGGCAACCTGCTCGACGACAACCGGCTGCACCCGACCCAGGTGGGCGCGGCCTTCTACGCCTACGTCCTCGGCCAGGTGCTGACCGAGTTCGCCGTGTCGGGCAGCACGAGCACCGCCGACGAGCCCGAGCAGGGACGGGGGGGGAGGCTGGCGCCCAACCCGGCGCGTCCGGGCACGCGCGTGCGCGGTGCGACGGCGGGGACGCCGGTGGTCGACCTCCTCGGCCGCCATCTCACCGAGGTGGAGGCCGACGGGACGTTCGCCGCGCCAGCGGTGCCTGGCATCTACCTCGTCGGTCGTCAGCGCCTCGTCGTGGGCTGACCGAGCCAGAGAAGAGAACCGGAGAGGCCCCTCTCGGAGGGGCCGGACTGTCCCCGGCAGGGTGGGGGCAAATGGGAGTGGACTGCCGGAAAGGGTGCAAGTGAGTGGGTATTCTAATCATGTGTGTGAGGACTTTCATCTCGCCTGTGATCCATCCCGTTTGCTGAGAGACGATGCGGCTGCCAGTGTTTACAAGGGTTTGGGTCCTGATCATGCTGGCTTCTGGAGGTGGGGCTGCACAGACCCTCTCCAATCCTCCGGACCTGTCGCCGGTCGACGTCGACCTCGTCCGGCCCCTGATCGCGGAGGGACGCTGGATCTGGATGGGCGACAGCTACGCTGTGCCGTACCGGTTGCGCGTCCCATTCGCGACGCTGGTGACGTGGCCGCTTTCGCACGTGGGCGCGGTCTCCGTCGGCCCGAAGTCTCCGCTCGGGCGTCAGGTGCCGGCCGAGATTCAGCCGCAGGTCGTGGCCGACGGCAACGGCTTCGTGCTGGCCGCCGGGACACCGACGGAGGACCGCATGGGGCTCCCGCTGTACCAGATGCTGGAATGGGACCTCCCGGCAGGCGACAGCGACCTGGGGAGGATGTACCTGGGCTTCTCCTACCTCCTGGACGGGTACGCGGCGCTCGACGGGACCCCGTTCAATGGACCGACCGAGGCGAGGCCCCTCGTGTACACCCGCCCCGGGGCAGCGAGCCCGAGTCGCCTGCGCTACTCGGACACCTCAGAAACGCCGTCGCCCCGCCTCGTGGGAGACGCCGACGGGTTCGCGCTGGGACAGGGCACGGCCATCGAGACCTCGCGGGACCGTCTGGTCCCGCTCCGGGCGTCCCTCGACGTGCCCGAGGTGGTCCACCTCGCGGGCACCGTGATCGCGGGCGAGCCCGGCCACTACGCCCAGTTCCTCGGCGACGAGTCGTGGAGCTACTGGGGGTTCAGTTCCGACGCCGACCCGGTCCCGGACTCGCTGAAGCGGTTCCGTACCGATGACCTGGCCGGGTACCTCGCCGCGACGACCCTGGACCCGGCGCAGCCGTCGGTGGTCGCCATCCACCTCGCGCACGAGCGTCGCCCGGAGGCGCTGCTCCGGACCACACTGGAGCGCATGGTGGCCCAGACCCGCGACGCCTTCGACCGGTCAGGTCTCGGCGCGCCCGTGATCCTGTTCGTCCACCCCCAGGCGATCGACACGGCCATCATCGACACGGCCGAAAAGAATGAGCGGAACGGAGTCGTGATGCGCGAGATGGCGCTCGCTGACGACCGGATCGCATTCGTGTCGCTCTACGATGCCACCGACGGGGTCGTGTTCGACGGGCGCCCGGAGGCGCGCGCCTGGCTGGAAGCTTCCCCCTACGCATCCTTCTGCTTCGGATCGCGGTGCCGCGGCCGCGCCGTCGAACTCCTCGCCGAGTCCGGGGGCAACCTGCTGGACGCGAGGCGGCTCCACACGACCGAGCACGGCGCCCTGTTCTTCTCCGCCCTGCTCGGCGAACTCCTCACCGGCCGACCGGTGGCCTGCGACTGCCCGACCGAACCGCCGCCAGCGAGTGGCCTGCTGTTCCCCAATCCCATCCGCACCGGCGACTGGGTGTCGGGCGCGCTCCCCGACGAGCCGGTCTACGACGCCCGGGGTCGCCGCGTCGGCCGGACCGACCCTGCCGGGAGGTTCGTCGCGCCGTCGGTGCCGGGCGTCTACTTCGTCGGCGGCGCCCGGCTGGTGGTGCAGTAGGCGCTACAGCCGGTCGAGCGAGAAGCCCTCGAGCGTGTCCAGCACCAGATCCGCCTCGCGGAGGTCGTCGGCCGAGTAGTAGCCGGTCGCGACGGCCACCGCGACCGCGCCGACGGCCCGGGCGCACGCGATGTCGCGCGGTGTGTCGCCGATGATGACCAGTTCCTCGTGCGCCACCTCGCGCCCGAACCGCTTCGAGGCGCGCTGCGCGGCGATCACCGGCAGCGTGTTGCGGTCGGCGTGGTCGCTGCCGAAGGCGCCGAAGGGCAGCTCGGCCGCGCTCAGGTCGATCCGCTCGATCTTGCGGTACGCCAGCGGCTCCAGGTTGCCGGTCAGCATGCCCATCTCCGCGCCCTCGGCGGCGAGGCGGCGGACGAGCGACACGGCGCCGGGCAGGTCCTCGACGGTCGCCTCGGGCAGGTTGGCGTGCATCCGGTCGGCGTAGAGCGACAGGAAGGCGTCCGTGTGCGAGCGGTCCACGGGCAACCCCCGCTCGGCTGCGGCGTCGAGGATCTCGCCGAAGATCTGAGGGTCGGTCTTGCCCGAGAACGAGATGTCCGAAAAGTCGAACGTCTCACCTGCGAGGTCGGTCAGCGCGGCATTCACGGAGCGGCGGCCGACGCCGTGCGACTGGAGCAGCGTGCCGTCGATGTCGAAGAGGAGGACCGGGGAGGAAGTGGGCACGGGGATCGAAGGGTGGGGGACAGGCCGTCGGGGAAGACGCGGAGTCGGAACAACACCTGGGGAGCGCATCGGCTCCGTTTTGATTCTGTGAGGGGGCCACTCGGGGAATCTCCCGACATCGGGCCGCGCCCACTTCACGCGAGCGACAACCCGTCGGCACCGGGCGGCGTTACCGTGCCTCGTCCGCTCCGACTCCCTCTGCTCCCGATGGCCGACCAGCCTTCCCTCTTCGACGACGACGACCTCTTCGACGGCCTCGACGCGCCCGACGACCTGACCATCACCGCGCCGCCGACGCCGTCCGCCGACGCACCGTCGCTCTTCGACGCGGGCGCGCCGCCGGAGGCCGACCTGACGGTCACGCTCCCCGACGACCGGGATGACCCCGAGGCCGTCCCGAACGACCTCGACGGCATCGAGGGCGATGAGGCCCGCGAGACGCTCTTTCTCGCCGACGCGATGGCGCTCGCCTACCGGGCCTTCTTCTCGATGAAGAACGCCTCCCTGACGGCCCCCGACGGCACCGACACCCGCACGCTCTACGGCTTCGCGACGGCCCTCCTGAAGCTGCTGGAGGACGAGCGCCCCGAGCACATCGCGGTCGTCTTCGACGCCATCGGCGGGCAGCCGACGTTCCGCGACCAGCTCTACGACGACTACAAGGCGCACCGGCCGCCCATGCCGCCTGAGATCAAGTCCAACATCCCGCTCATCAAGCGGCTCGTCGAAGCCTTCGACATCCCGGTGCTCGAAGTCGCGGGCGTCGAGGCGGACGACGTGATCGGGACGCTCGCCAAGCGCGCCGAGGACGAGGGCGTCGACGCGGTCATCTTCTCGGCCGACAAGGACTTCCGCCAGCTGCTCTCCGACCGCGTCTCGATGCTCCGGCCGCCCTACATGGGCGAGGTGTTCAACCGCGAGACGCCCGAGACCTTCCGGGAGAAGTACGGCGGCCTTGAGCCGGCCCAGTTCATCGACCTGCTGGCGCTCATGGGCGACTCGGCCGACAACGTGCCGGGTGTGCCGGGCATCGGCGAGAAGACGGCCATCAAGCTCATCGACGAGTACGGCGACGTGGAAACGCTCATTGAGCACGCCGCCGACCTCAAGGGCAAGCGCGCCCGCGAGGGCATGACCGACCACGCCGACGACGCGCGTCTCTCGAAGCAGCTCGTCACCATCCGCTGCGACGTGCCGCTGAAGGGGGCCGACGGCGAGCCGCTCGACTGGCACACGCTCCGCCGCACCGACCCCGACCTGGACGAACTGGAGGCGCTGTTCGACGCCGTCGGCTTCGGGTCGCGGCTGCGGACGCGCGTCCGCACCTACGCCACCGGCCGCAGCACGCGCAGCCGCAAGACGTTCACCACGCTCCCCGAGGACGACCCGTCGCTCAGCTTCGACTTCGGCCCCTACGAGCCCGTCACGGCCATGGACGCCGACGCGGTGACGTATGCGACGGTCTACGAGGCCGACGACCTCGACGCGGCCGCGGACGTGGTCGAGGGCGCCGAGCGGCTGTCCTTCGACACCGAGACCACATCCACCGACGCCATGCGGGCGGCCCTCGTCGGCGTGTCGCTGGCGAAGGCCGAGAAGCGGGCCGTCTACGTGCCCACGCCGCTGCCCGACGGGACGCCCCAGGACGCCGCGCTCGCCCCGATCCGCGCCGCGCTCGAAGACGCCGACCTCCTCAAGGTGGGCCACAACGTCAAGTACGACCTCAAGGTGCTCGCCCGGCACGGCGTCACCGTCCGCGGCCCCGTGTTCGACACGATGGTGGCGCACTACCTCCTCGACCCCGAGGCGAGCCACAAGCTGGACGACGTGTCCAGCTTCCACCTGAACTACCGTCCGCAGCCCATCACCGACCTGATCGGGACGGGCAAGAATGCGCTCACGATGGATCAGGTGCCGGTCGAGGACGTCGGCCCGTACGCCTGCGAGGACGCCGACATCGCGCTCCGGCTGGTGCCGGTGCTCACCGAGGCGCTCAAAGCCGTCGACGACGGCCGGGGGCGGCTGCTGGAGATCGCCGAGGCCATCGAGTTCCCGCTCGTGCCGGTGCTGGCGGCGATGGAGATGGCGGGCGTCAAGGTGGACGAGGCCGTCCTCGCCGACATCAGCCGCCAGTTGGACGGGCAACTGACGGAACTGGAGGCGGAGATCTACGGCCTCGCCGGGCGCGAATTCGGCATCGGCTCGCCCAAGCAGATCGGCGAGGTCCTGTTCAACGACCCGCCGACGGACGAGGAGCGGGCGGCCTACGAGACGTGGGTCCAGGACGTCAAGGACAACGAGGCGGGCGAGGTCGCAGGCGACCCGGACGCCAAGCCCAAGACCAAGAAGCAGCTCGCGGAGGAGGCGCCGACGTTCGGGCTGGGCCTGCAGCCGCTCGGCAAGACCAAGACGGGCCAGCCCAAGACCGACGAGCGCGTCCTGAGCGAGCTGGCCCAGGAGCACGCGCTCCCCGCCCTTATCCTCGACTGGCGGAAGGTGTCCAAGCTGAAGTCCACCTACGTCGACAAGCTGCCGGAGCTGATCCACCCGGACACGGGGCGCATCCACACCGACTTCGCCCAGACCGTCACGGCGACCGGGCGGCTCTCGTCCACCAACCCGAACCTCCAGAACATCCCGATCCGCACGGACTTGGGCAAGGAGATCCGCAAGGCGTTCGTCGCCGAGCCGGGGCACCGACTCCTCGCGGCCGACTACGCCCAGATCGAGCTGCGCATCATCGCCTCCATGTCCGGTGACCCCGACATGACGCGGGCGTTCGCGGAGCAGCAGGACATCCACACGGCCGCCGCGGCGCGCGTCTTCGACGTGGACTACGACGCCGTCACGCGCGCCCAGCGCGACCGTGTCAAGCAGGTCAACTACGGCATCCCGTACGGCATCTCGGCCTTCGGGCTGGCCCAGCGGCTCCGCATCGGCAACGGCGAGGCGCAGGAGCTGATCGACCAGTACCGGGCCTCGTACCCGCGCGTGATCGAGTTCCTGGACGGGCTGGTGGAGGACGCGCGACGCAACGGCTACGTGGAGACGCTGCTCGGGCGGCGCCGCTACCTGCCGCTGATCACGGCGCGCAACCCCAACGACCGCGCCTTCGCCGAGCGCGTGGCCGTCAACATGCCCATCCAGGGCACGCAGGCGGACATGATCAAGAAGGCCATGATCTCGATCCACGACGGCCTGGGCGCGGTCTCGGCAGGCGCCCGCATGATCCTCCAGGTCCACGACGAGCTGGTGTTCGAGGTGCCCGAGGCGGACGTGGAGGCGGTCTCGACGTTTGTCCGCGAGGAGATGGTGACGGCGTTCCCCCTCGGCGACGTGCCGGTCGTGGTGGACGTGGGGATCGCGGACAACTGGCTGGACGCGCACTGATCCCGGCTTCGCCAGGAGGCATGGGGGATGCGGCAGGAGGCATGGGGCGTCGCCCCGGCCTCGTGCCGTCCGGCCTCGGCGCCGAGGCGGGGTAGGTTGGGCGCATGTGGGTGCTCCTCCTCTCCGTCGGCCTCGCGCTGGTCCATCTGATGGCGGGCGGGCTGCGGTTCCTCTCCGTGGAGCCCCGGAGCCGGTGGCTGTCGCTGGCGGGCGGCATCTCGGTGGCCTACGTGTTCGCGCACCTGCTGCCCCAGGTGGCGGCCGGACAGGAGGCGCTGGCCGAGGTCGACGCGGCCCGGCTCGTGGTGGGGGAGGGGCACGTGTGGCTGCTGGCCCTGCTCGGGCTGGTCGTGTTCTACGGCCTGGAGCGGGCGGCGCTGGTGTCGCGCGCAGACGACGCGGACGACGAGCCGAGCGCGGGCGTGTTCTGGATCCACATGGCGTCGTACGGCCTCTACAACGCGCTCATCGGCTACCTGCTGACGCACGGGGAGGCGCAGACGGGCACTGAGCGAGGCCTGTTCTGGGTAGCGATGGCGCTCCACTTCTGCGTCAACGACGCGGGGCTGCGGGCGCACCACCGCGACACGTACGACCGCGTCGGACGGTGGGGGCTGGCAGCGGCCGTGGTCGCGGGGACGGCGGTGGGTCTCGGGACGGCTGTCCACCCGGCCGTGGTGGCGGGGCTGGTGGCCTTCCTGGCGGGCGGCGTCGTGCTCAACACGCTCAAGGAGGAACTGCCCGAGGAGCGCGCGAGCCGGTTCTGGCCGTTCGCGCTCGGCGCGGCGGGCTACGCGGCCCTGCTGACGGTGCTCTGAGCCATCGCCGCCGCGGCGGGCGGGGTCAGGCGGTGCCCTGGCCGGCCGGGATCGACGAGAGGGCCGCAGGGACAGTGGGCTCGGCGTCGGAGGGGAGGACGGCGTCGAGGCGGTCGATCATGGCGCGCGCCTCGGCGTAGAGCGGCAGGAACGCGCGCACGGCGTCGGCGAGGAGGCCGCGGTCGGCGGCGTGCTGCGTGGCGACGCAGTGGGCGTCGAGGGCGGCGGCGTCCAGCAGGCCCGCGACCGACTTGAGCGTGTGCGCGGTGCGCCCGGCGGTGCGGAGGTCGTCGGCGCGGAGGGCCGTCTTGATGGCGTCGAGGCCGCTGCCGATCTCGTGTCGCGCGTCGGCGAGCAGGTCGAGGAAGAGCGACGGCGAGCCCGCGGCCATCTCGGCGAGTGTGGGGAAGGCCGCTGCGGCCCGGTCGAGGCCGGTCTCGGCGGCCGTCGGCTCCGGAGCCTGGAGCCGGAGGATCGGCGCGGGGAGGACGGGTGCGGCGGCAGTGAGCGTGTCCAGGGTGCGGGCCAGCGCGTCCCGGTCGATGGGCTTGCCTAGGAAGCCGTCCATGCCCGCGGCGATGCACGCCTCGCGGCGGTCGGCCGTCACGTCGGCCGTGATGGCGATGATGTGCGGCTGGGGGAGGCCGGCGGCGTCGCGGACCGCGCGGGTCGCGTCGAGGCCGTCCATGCGCGGCATCCGGAGGTCCATCAGGACGACGTCGAAGGGGCGCCCGGCATCGGCGGCCTGCTGGAGCGCGGGCAGGACCTCGTCGCCATCGGCCACCATCTCGGGCCGGTAGCCGAGGCGGCCCAGCGACAGGCCCGTCACACGCTGGTTGACGGGGTTGTCCTCGGCGACGAGGATCCGGAGGGACGGCGACGTCTCGGGCATCGGGGCGGCAGGGGAGAGGGCGGGGGTGTCGAGGCGTGGCGCACCGGCCGTCGGGGAGTCGGAGGCGGCGGGGGAGGGCGCCTCGGCGATGGCGTCGAGGACGACGCGGCGCAGCAGGGCGGGCTTGATCGGCTTGTGGAGCGACGCCATCAGTAGGCCCGGCGGCGTGGCGGGCGACTCGTGGATCGAGGACAGCAGGACGAGCGGGAGGTCCGGGCGGCGCATCCGGAGCGATGTCGCGAGCGTGACCCCGTCCACGTCGGGCATCTGGTAGTCGAGGATGGCGACCGCGAACAGGGCCCCCCTGTCCACGGTGGCCAGGGCCTCGGCGGCCGAGGGGACGGCGGTCGGGATGAAGCCCCACATGCGCGCCTGGACCTCCAGGATGCGGCGGTTGGTGGCGTTGTCGTCGACGATCAGCATCCCCTGGCCGGCGAGTGCCGCCAGGGCTGCGCTCCCGTGGTCGGGCGCGGGATCGGTCCCCGGAACGACGTCGGCCGGGATCACCACGTGGAAGGTGGTCCCCTCGTCGGGCACGCTCTCGACCCAGATCCGCCCGCCCATGGCGTCGACGAGCCGGTGGGAGATGCTCAGCCCGAGGCCGGTGCCGCCATACCGCCGCGTGGTCGACGCGTCGGCCTGGGTGAAGGGGTCGAACAGCGCCTCGACGCGCTCGGGCGCGATGCCGATGCCCGTGTCGCGGACGGTCAGGTGGAGGCCGGACGTGCAGTCGTCGAGGCGGCGGAGGTGCGCTGGGACGGCGTCCGGGTCGCAGGGGGCGACGCTGAGCACAACCTCGCCCGTGTCGGTGAACTTGACCGCGTTGGCGAGCAGGTTGACGAGCACCTGCCGCAGCCGGGTCACGTCCCCGACGACGCGGGTGGCGACGGTGGGGGCGATCTCGTAGGCCAGGTCAAGGCCCTTCGCCGAGGCCCGGTACGCGACCAGGTCGAGCGCGTCCTCGGCGCACCCCCGCACGTCGAACGGCCGCGCCTCCAACTCGATCATGCCCGCCTCGATCTTCGAGAAGTCCAGCACGTCGTTGATGACGCCCATCAGCGCCTCGCCGGACGAGCGGACGACGCTCGCGAACTCCCGCTGCTCCTCGGTCAGCGGGGTATCCAGCAGGTGCCCGGTCATCCCGATGACGCCGTTGAGGGGCGTCCGGATCTCGTGGCTCATGTTGGCCAGGAACTCGCTCTTGGCGAGGCTGGCCTGCTCGGCCGCCTCCTTGGCGGCGACGAGGGCCTCGTGGCTCTGCCGGACCTCGGTCACGTCCTGGGCGACGATGACGAGGCCGCCTCGGTGGTCTCCGCACCCGGGCAGCTTGGCGGCGGAGATGCGGACCGGGATGCGCGTGCCGTCGGCGTGCTCGAAGCTGGAGTCGAGGCCGGTCACCGTCTCGTTCCCGGCGATGGCCGCCCCGAAGGCGAACGCCTCCTCCGGCTGGTTCGCCATCAGCACGCGTGCATCGGCTCCGACGAGCTGGTCGACGGGCACGCCCACCATCGCGGCGCCTGCCCGGTTGACGCGCTGCACGTAGCCCTCGCCGTCGACGACACAGAGGGCGTCGGGGATGGACTCGATGATGGTGTCGAGGTGGGCGCGGGAGACCGTGCTGGTGGCGAGCGCGTCGATGGTCGCGTCCAGCGTCCGCGCGAGTTGCCCGATCTCGTCGGACGAGGTGTCGTTGATGCGGGCGTCGAGGATGCCCTGCCCGATGGCCTCGGCGCCCGCGCTGATACGCTTCAGCCGCCGACCCAGCGTCTGCGCGATCCCGACGCCCAGCAGCAACGCCAGCACGAACGGGACGACGAGCAGGGCGAGCCCGACGGTGCGGACCGGCCGGAGCGTCTCGCGTGCGTACCCGAGGTTGACGGCGGCGGGCTCGGACGTGCGAGCGAGCATCTGCGTCAGCAGGCGGCGCGTCTCGGCGCCTGCGGCCGACGAGTCGGCCTGGAGCGCGCCGAGCGTGTCGCGAAGGTCGGCGGCCGTCGCTTCGGCCGCGCGGTCGGCTCTCCAGGCAGCGCGCTCGGCCGCTGTCTCGGCGGCGATCTCGGTGGCCTTCACGACGACGCCTCCCATGGCCGACACCACGATGGCGGCGCCGCAGAAGGCGAGCATCAACTTGGGAAACAATTTCATCGTGCAGGAGATGTCGTAACACGGGGCCGCGTCGGCCGGGCCGTGAGAGGGGACAGAGGCCCCCCGCCAGAGGGATCGTGGGGCGATCCCTGAGGAGTCCAAGAGCGTGCCGCACGCGTACCATGCGCTCCCCCCGATCCTGCCTCGTGCCATCCATGCGCCCGCTCGTTCTCGCACTGGTGTTCCTCGCGCCCGCTCTGCACGCCCAGCCGGGCGTCGAGCGCGGGCGCACCGCCGACCTCGCCTGGCCCGACTCCCTCGTCGGGGAGGCCGCGCCGCCCTCCACGGTCCAGGCGCTCTACGGCGTCGCGGCGGACGTGTCGGCGGCGCGCATCGAGGCCGACATCCGGACGCTGGCGGGGTTTGGGACGCGGCACACGCTCTCGGACACGGTCAGCGACACCCGTGGCATCGGCGCGGCGCGGCGGTGGATCCGGGCCGAGTTCGAGCGCATCTCGGCGGCCTGCGGCGGGTGCCTGGAGGTCGTCGAGCAGCGGCGCGTGGTATCGGGCGAGCGGCGCATCCCCGAGCCGACGGAGGTGGTCAACGTGCTCGCCATTCAGCGCGGCACCGCCGACCCGACCCGCTACGTGGTCATGAGCGGCGACATCGACAGCCGCGTCTCAGACGTGATGGACGCGACCTCGGACTCGCCCGGGGCGAACGACAACGCGTCGGGCATGGCGGGGGTGCTGGAGGCCGCGCGGGTGCTCAGCCAGCACTCGTTCCCGGGGTCGATCGTCTATGCCGGGCTCAGCGGCGAGGAGCAGGGCCTGTTCGGCGGCCAGATCATGGCCGAGGCGGCTCGCGCCGAGGGCTGGCGCATCGAGGCCGTGCTCAACAACGACATGATCGGCAACACGTGCGGCATCGACGGGGTGTGCGACAACACCTCGGCGCGCGTCTTCTCGGAGGCCACGCGGCCCATGGAGACCGCTCGTGAGGCGCGGACCCGTCGCTTCACCGGCGGCGAGGTGGACGGCCCGGCCCGCAACCTCGCCCGGTACGTGGACCGGATGGCGGACCTCTACGTCCGCAACCTCGACGTGATGATGATCTACCGGCTCGACCGCTTCGGGCGCGGCGGCCACCACACGCCGTTTACGGACGTCGGCTACCCGGGCGTGCGGATCATGGAGACGCACGAGCACTACGACCGCCAGCATCAGGACCTCCGGACGGGGACCTATCCGGACGGCTCGCCCCGACACTTCGGCGATACCGTCGAGTACGTCGACTTCCAGTACGCGGCCAAGCTGACGGCGCTCAACGCGGTGACGCTGGCCGGGCTCGCGGGGGCCCCGGCGCCGCCGTCGAACGTCGCCATCTCCGGGGCCGTCCAGCCCTCGACGACGCTCGCGTGGGATCGGCCGGACGGCGTGCAGAATCCGCAGTTGGCGGGCGTCCGCATCTGGTGGCGGCTGACCACCGAGCCGCAGTGGCAGCGCTCGGTCTTCGTGCCGGACTCCGGCGCCGACCGCCAGGAGTACACGCTGGAGAACGTCGTGATCGACAACTTCTTCTTCGGCGTCTCGGCCGTCGCGGCGGACGGAAGCGAGAGCCCGGTCGTGTTTCCGGGCGCCGTCGGATCGTTCGACTACGTGCCGGAGGAGTAGGATAAAACGGGACATCCGCTGGGTTCCGACTCTGGAAACGCTCCCCCCCGTCCCCGTCGCCGGGATCGTCCTCGCCTGCCGCGCCGTAGACCGAGCCCTGGCTTCCCCTCTCCGATGTCCCGTCTTCTCCTCGCCGCCCTCCTCCTGACTGCCGTCGGGTGCGCCTCCGAGCCGTCGGACGAGATGCCCGACGGGCCGCCGCTCTCCGGAGACGTGGAAGTCCAGTCCAACGAGACGCCGGACGCCGCCGAGCCCGCGCTCGCCGCCGACGCCGACACGACGGGGCCGGCGCGTGTCGAGGTGGGCGGCGAGACCGTCCCCGCGCGCGGCGTCGTGACCGACATGCAGAGCGGCGACGTGTCGTGCTACCTCACCGTCCGCACCGACGACGGCGCCTCGGACACGGTCCACGCCGACTACTCGGTGTGCGACTCCAACGTGATCCTCGGCCGCCGCGTGCAGATCGAGTACGCCCAGGGCGACGTGCTGGCGGACTCGTGCGAGGGCGACCCCGAGTGCCTCGACACGGAGACCGTGGCCCTGGCCATCGTGGCGCAGCCGATCGACTAGCGCGTGCGCGCGGTCGTCACCGGGTCGAGCGGCTTCCTCGGCCGCGCCTTCGCCCGCCACCTGCTCCGCCTCGGCGCCGAGGTGGTGGGCCTCGACCTCGTGCCGGGGCCGCCCGAGTGGGAGACGCGCCTCGCCGACCTGTCGCGTCCGGGCGACTGGACCGGTGCGCTCGTGGGGGCCGACCTCGTCGTCCACACCGCCGCCCGAGTGGGGGAGGTGGGCACCTCGGCCCAGTTCCGCGCCCAGACCGTCGAGTCGACGCGCCGCGTCGTGGCCGCCAGCGCCGACGCCGGGCGGCTGCTCCACCTGTCGTCCATCGTCGTCCACGGCCGGGCGTTCCCGGACCCCTGCCCGGAGCACCACCCGGTCCAGCCGACGGGCAACCCCTACACCGACACCAAGATCGCGTCCGAGCACGCGGTGCTCCAGGCGATGGCCGCGGGGCGCGTCCGTGCCAGCGTGATCCGGCCGGGCGACGTGTACGGGCCGGGCAGCCGCCAGTGGACGGTCCGCGCGGTCGAGATGCTCAAGGCGGGCACCTTCGCGCTGGTCGACGGCGACCGCGGCGTGTTGTCACCCGTGTTCGTGGACGACGTGGTGGGCGGCGGGCTGGCGGTCGCCGACCACCCGGCCGGGCGAGGGGACGTCTTCCACGTGACGGGCGGCGTGGGCGTGACGCCGCGGGACTTCTTCGGCCACTACGCGCGGATGGCGGGCGTCCGCCTGCGGTCGGTGCCGCCGGGCGTGGCACGCGCCGCGGCCCCGCTGGTCGCGGGCGCGTTCAAGCTGGTAGGCAAGGCGCCGCCGCTGTCGGGGCGGACGCTGGAGTACGTCACGCACCCGGGCACCTACTCCATCCAGAAAGCCGCCGACCTCGTCGGCTGGCGCCCCGAGGTGGGGCTGGACGAGGGGATGCGGCGCACGGAGGCGTGGCTTCGGGCCGAGGGACTGCTAGAGGCGAAGAGGGATTCGGGAGGTGGAGGGGATTGAGTGCATGGGGGCCGCATTCCTCCATGCCGCATCCCCACTATCGCTCACAGCACGGACGGTGCCTCGACGGTGAACAGCACGCCGCCGTCGATCGGCTGGCGGTTGGTGACCGTGCCCTCGGCGTCCGGCGCCGGGTCCGAGCCCGGGCGGGCGACGACGTAGACGAAGCCGGGCTGGAGGCCGAAGGCGCCCACGCTCCCGTCCGGCCCCAGCGCCAGCACGCCGACCTGGATCATGGCGGGGTCGGCCGGGGTGACGCGGGCGACGCGCTCGACCAGCGACGCCGCAGCGTCCTGCGCCGTCCGCCCGTGGCGCATGGCCTCCACGACCGCGCTGGCGCCCGCGACGCGGATGACCTCCTCGCCGTGCCCCGTCGCCACCGCTCCGCCGACGCCGCCGTCCACGAAGAGGCCGCCGCCGATGATGGGGCTGTCGCCGACCCGGCCGCGCATCTTGTAGGCCAGCCCGGACGTGGTGCAGGCGCCGCACAGCCGCCCGGCGGCGTCGAGGGTGAGCACGCCGATGGTGTCGTGGTCGTCGGCGTGGCCGCTCGGCCGGTCGCGGCGCTCCGTGTTGATGCCCGGCGCATACTCGGCCGTCTCCCGCCACTCCCGCCACGCGGCCTCCGAGGCGGGCGTGAGGAGGTCGCCCATCTCCAGCCCCTCCGCCTCGGCGAGCGCGCGGGCGCCCTCGCCGACGAGCATGACGTGGGGCGTGTTCTCCATGACGCGCCGCGCGAGCGTGACCGGGTGCAGCACGTCCTCGACGGCAGCCACGGCGCCGCAGCGATGGCGCTCGTCCATCACGCAGGCGTCCAGCGTGACGCGCCCGTCACGGTCCGGCCGGCCGCCCAGTCCGACCGAGGTGTCCTCGGGGTCGGCCTCGGGGATGCGCGCGGCGGCCTCGGCGGCGTCGAGCGCGTAGCCGCCTGCGCGGAGCACGTCCCAGGCGGCCGTCGCAGCGGCCCGGTTGTCCCACGTCGCGAGGACCACGGGCGTCGCCGGGCGCGGCGCGGCGGCGGCGACGCGCGGAAGAGCGGCCAGCGCGCCGAGCGCGGCGCCAGAACGGAGGAGGTCGCGACGGGAGAGCGGCATGGCGGGCTCGCAGTGGGGAGCCGCCAATCTATCCGCGGGCCGCTACTCGACGGGGAAGTCGAAGTAGGTGCGCGGGTGAGGCTCGTCGCGGAGCGAGAAGTGCCACCACTCCTTGGAGTAGTTACGAAAGCCCGCCACGCTCATGGCCGCGCGGAGGCGGTCGCGGTTGCGCCGAGCCGCGGCCGTGATGCCGCCGCTGTCGGTCGAGGCGAGGTGGGTGAAGCAGTCGTAGGCTGTGCCCATGTCGAGGTCGCCCTCGTCGAGCCGCCCGTCCGGGCCGAGGGGTTGGTCGCAGCGGGGGAGGGGGCCGTCGGCCGTCGGGAACGTCGTGAGGACGGACGCTGTGGCGGGCAGGCGCACCAGCGTCAGGTCGACCGTCGCGCCCCGGCTGTGACCGCTCCGCGTCGAGATGTAGCCGCGCGAGAACAGCGAGCCCTTGGGCTCGGCCGGGTAGAAGGCCTCCTTCATCGACTGGTCCGGGACGCCGGTCCAGCGCGCGAAGTGGTTGACGGCCGTCTGCGGGCGGTAGCAGTCGTAGACCTTTAGCCCGAGCCCGCTGCGGGCCAGCGTCTGCGCGACGCCCGCGAGCGCCGTCGCGGCCTCCTCGGCCAGGATGCACTCCGGCGCGAGGTAGCCGTCGATGGGCTCGCCGATGAAGTTGTAGGCCGTCGCGTAGCGCATCTCCTGCGCGATGCCCGGCGCCACCTCCCGCAGGCGGACGAACCCGTCGGGCAGCGGCGGGAGCGGGGCGGGCGGCGGCGGCGCGACCGTGTCGGCGCGGACGGTGTCGGCGACGACCACGGCCTCGCGTGCCGGGGTCGCCTCGGACGACTGGCAGGCCGGGGCCGCCAGCGCAAACGCGGCGGCGAGGAGCCAGGGGAGAGCAGACGAGCGGAGCATCGGGGTGGGGGGGACCGGAGGCAAGGTAGGACGGACCCCAACGGCCCGACCTTCCCCGATCCTGTGCAGCGCCGCCCCGCGTCCCGGATCAGCCCAGCATGAGGACGTGCGTCATGCCCTCGGTCGCCTCGACGCGCTCCTGGGCCACGGTGCCGTCCTCCCACTCGGAGCGCATCACGTAGCAGCCCGGCACGGCGAGCTCCAGCGTGGCCGTGTCGCCTGCCATCAGGACCTCGTCGCCGAGGTAGTCGGTCGCCCACGTCTCCATCGCCGCCCAGTCCTCGCCCTCCGACTCGCCGCACCCGGCGACGTGGAGCGTGACGAGCACCATGCCGGTGTCGTTGAGCACCGGAAGGCCGCTCTCCGCGTAGAGGGGCGCGGCCGGCCGGTCCTCCGGCGGACCAGCCGCCGGGACCGGGTCAGGGTCGGCCAGGACCGATGCATCTGCAGGGTCGATCTCGTCCACCGCGCCGTCGTCCACCGCGCCGTCGGCCGCCTCGTCGGCGGTGGGCTCGTCGGCGACCGGCTCGGCCGCGACCGGCGCCGCCTCGGTGGACGTGGTGAGGGGGACGGGCGCGTCGTCCGGCGGCGTGTCGGAGGCGCAGGCGGCGAGAGACAGGGCGAGGGCGAGGACGGAGAGCAGGCGCATCGGAGGGAGGGGAGTCGACGAGACGCAAAACCTAGCCGGGATCCCGCGGAGAGGCATGGTCCCACGGGACCGTACTTTCGAGGCTCCCCAGTGCTCATCATGCCCACTCCTCTCGTCACCATCGCCGCCGTCGTGGTCCTCGGGATCGGGGCGCAGTGGCTCGCCTGGCGGACCAAGTTTCCCTCGATCCTGCTGCTGCTCGGGTTCGGGTTCCTGGCCGGGCCGGTGACCGGCTTCCTGCCGCAGGACGCGCTCCAGGGCGAGTGGCTGTTCCCGTTCGTGTCGCTGGCGGTCGGCATCATCCTGTTCGAGGGTGGGCTGACGCTGCGGTTCGACGAGTTCCGGGAGGTCGGCAAGAGCGTCGTCAACCTGATCACCATCGGCGTGCTGGTAACGGGCGTGCTGGCGACCATCGGGGCGCACTACCTGGCAGGGTTCTCGTGGGAGGTGGCTGTGGTCCTGGGTGCGCTGCTCACGGTGACCGGGCCGACGGTCGTGCTGCCGCTGCTGCGCCACGTCCGCCCGGCGGGGCGGGTGGGGACCATCGCCAAGTGGGAGGGCATCACCATCGATCCCATCGGCGCCATCCTGGCGGTGCTGGTGCTGGAGACCGTCATCCTCCTCAACGAGCCCGCCGAGGTGGCAGGGGCGCACGGGAGCGTCTGGGGCGCGCTGGCGCAGGGCATCGCGTTCGAGATCGTGGTCGGGGTCGGGGTGGCGGTGCTCGCGGCGGTGCTGCTGGTGTTCCTGCTGCACCGGCGGCTGGTGCCGGACTGGCTCCAGAACCCGGTCGCGCTGATGGTGGTGGTGGCGGCGTTCGCCATCTCGAACACGCTTCAGGAGGAGGCGGGGCTGCTGGAGGCGACGCTGCTGGGCATCATCATGGCCAATCAGCCCTACGTCTCGGTCCGCCGGATCGTCGAGTTCAAGGAGGACCTGCGGGTGCTGCTGATCTCGCTGCTGTTCATCATCCTGAGCGCGCGGCTGGACCGGAGCGCCTTCGAGATCATGCTGGCGCCGGGGCCGCTGCTGTTCCTGGCCGTGCTGATGCTGGTGGTCCGCCCGCTGGCCGTCTGGCTGTCGTCGCTGGGCACGGGGCTCAACTGGCGCGAGCAGGCGTTCCTGTCGTGGCTGGCGCCGCGCGGCATCGTGGCGGCGGCGGTCGCGAGCCTGTTCTCGTTCCGCCTGGAGGAGTTTTTCCCGGCCGAGGCCGGCCGGATCGTGCCCATCGTGTTCCTCGTCATCGTGGGGACGGTGGCCGTGTACGGGCTGACGATCTCGCCGCTGGCGCGCTGGCTCGGGCTGGCCCTGCCCGACCCCCAGGGGGTGCTGTTCATCGGCGCGCAGGGCTGGGTCCGTCGCGTGGCCAAGGCGCTCGATGGGCTGGGGATCCCCGTGCTGTTGATCGACGCCAACGCGCGCAACGTGCGGCAGGCGAAGAAGGCCGGGCTGCCGGCGCAGCGGGCCAACATCCTGGCCGAGGGCGTCATCGACGACCTCGACCTGAGCGGCATCGGCCGCCTGCTGGCGGTCACCCCGAACGACGAGGTCAACGCGCTCGCGGCGCTCCACTTCGGCGAGGTCTTCGAGTCCGACGAGGTCTACCAGCTGCCCATGCGTGCCGACGGCCCGAAGAGCCCGGCGACCGAGATCCCGCGCCACCTCCGCGGGCGCCCGCTCTTCGCCACCGACGCCACCTTCACGGCCCTCGACGAGCGCCTCAACGCGGGCGCCTCGATCCACGTGATCCACATCACCGACACGCGGACGCTCGCCGCCCTCCGCGACGAGGTCGAGACCGACGACGGAGAGGAGGGCCTGATCCCGCTTTTCCTGGTCCGCGGCGAGAAGGTTCGCGTCTACGCCGAGGACGCCGACATCACCCCCCAGCCGGGCGACGCGCTCGTGGTGCTCCTCGACCAGACCGTCGACCCCGGCTGGCTCGCCGAGTCCGCCGACCTCGACGCGGACGGCCCCGACGACCTCCCCGACCGTGCGCCCGAGGTGGGGCGAGCGGCTGCGGGCGACGGGATGCCGGGCCGCGCCATCCCCCCGGACGCATAGGGAAGAGACCGTCGCGCGGCCCTCGGCCTCCGGCTGAACCTCCGGTCGGTCCTCCGGTACATCGCAGGATTCCGTCTTCCGTCCCATGCCTGACGACCCCGTCGCCCTCCTCGGTCGCTTCGGAGCGGCCCTCGCCCTCGGCCTGCTGATCGGCACCCAGCGGGCGTTCCACGACCGCCGAGAGGATCAAGAGGCCTCCTCGTTCGCGGGCATCCGCACGTTCCCACTGCTGGCCCTCGCAGGCGCGCTGAGCGCTTACCTGGCGTCGTCGCTGGGGAGCCCCTGGGTCGTGGTCGCGGTGCTGGCCGTCGTGGGCGCGTTCGCCGTCTCGGCGTACCGGGCGGGCACCGAGCGCGGCAACCTCGGCATCACCACCGAGGTGGCCACGCTGGTGACGACGCTCGTCGGGGCCCTCTGCATGACCGGGACGCTGGGGGTGGTGGTGGCGGTCGGCGTGGCGGTCGCGATCCTGCTGGAGGTCAAGCCCGAGACGCAGCGGTTCGTCAAGGCGCTCCGCGAGGACGAGTTGGAGGCGGCGCTCAAGTTCGCCGCCGTGAGCGCGCTCATCCTGCCGGTGCTGCCGGACCAGACGTACGGGCCGCCGCCGTTCGACGTGGTGAGTCCCTTCAAGGTGTGGCTCATGGTGGTGTTCATCTCGGGCATCTCGTTTCTGGGCTACGTCCTCACCAAGGTCGTCGGCGCCACGCGTGGGGTCGGGCTGACAGGCATCGTGGGCGGGCTGGCCTCGTCCACGGCGACGACGCTCTCGTTCGCCGAGCGCAGCAAGGCCCGCGAGACGATGTCGGGGGCGCTGGCGATGGGCGTGTTCGCGGCGTGGGCGGTGATGTTCGCCCGCGTGCTGGTCGAGGCGGGGGTGGTGAACCGGGCGCTGCTGGGCGCCGTGTGGCCGTCGATCACGGCGGGCGGCGTGGCCGGGCTCTCCTACGCGGCGTTCCTGTGGATGCGAAACCGAAAGGCTGAAGCCGACAGCGAGGACAAGGATGAGGGGAAAGACGCCTTCTCGAACCCCTTCGAACTCAAGAGCGCGCTCGCCTTCGGGGCGCTCTACGCCGTCATCCTGGTCGGCTCGAAGGCCGCCGAGATGTACCTCGGTACGGCAGGCCTGTACGCCTCGGCCGTCGCCTCGGGCCTGGCCGACGTGGACGCGGTGACGCTCTCGATGGCCGAACTGAGCAAGCCCGGCGGCTCGGTCTCGCTCGACACGGCGGCGACGGCGGTTGCCCTGGCGGCGGCCAGCAACACGGTGGTCAAGGGGGGCATCGTGGTAGCGACGGGCGCGGCGGCCATGAAGAAGGCCATCCTGCCTGGGACCGGGCTCGTGCTGGCAGCCATGCTCGGCGTCGCGCTGCTGGTGTAGAGGGGAAACGAGGGCGACCTCCTCTGCCTCGGTCCCGAGGCGGGGCGGGGCGGCGCGAAGAGTGAAGCCGTTCTGGGCCCCGGCGGATCTTCATGTCCCGTTCTGCCATTTCCCCGTCCCTCTCCCACTGCCCGCGAGCGACGCGAGCCACCCATGCGGATCGCCCTCTGCCAGATCAACACCACCGTCGGCGACCTCGCCGGGAACGTCGAGCGCATCCTTCGCGACGCCCGCCGCGCGGCCGACGCCGGGGCCGACCTCGCCGTCTTCCCCGAGCTGGCCGTCACCGGCTACCCGCCGCAGGACCTGCTGGACCGGCCGGCGTTCCTCGACGCCGTCGACGACGCCGTGGCCCACTTGGCGCGCGAACTGCCCGCGGGCCTCGGCGTGCTCGTGGGCGCGCCGGTGCGGAACGAGACGCCCGTCGGCAAGCGGCTCTTCAACTCGGCCCTCCTGCTGGCGGACGGCGCCGTGCAGGACGCCGTCTCGAAGACGTTGCTGCCGACCTACGACGTGTTCGACGAGTACCGCTACTTCGAGCCCGCCGCCGAGCGCCGGGTGATGACGTTCCAGGGCGTCCGGCTGGGCGTCCACGTCTGCGAGGACATGTGGAACAACGAGGAGCAGGCCCCCTACCACCTCTACGCGGCCAACCCGATCGACGAGCTGGCGGCCCTCGGCATCGACCTGTTCGTCAACCTGTCGGCGAGCCCGTACACGGTCGGCAAGCCGATCGAGCGTCGGCTGCTGATCCGGGAGAGCGCGCAGGAGCACGGCGTCCCGTTCGTCTACGTCAACCAGGTCGGCGCCAACACGGAGCTGATCTTCGACGGCGACAGCCAGGTCCAGAACGCCTCGGGCGAGGTGCTCTACCACGCGCCGCTGTTCCAGGAGGCGTTCCACGTCTGGGACACCGAGGCCCCCGGCGAGCCCGTCGAGGTGGAGGCGGCGGGGACGACGGCCGAGATCCACGACGCGCTCGTGCTCGGCGTGGCCGACTACGTGCGCAAGACGGGCGAGGGTGTCTTCGAGAAGGCGCTCATCGGGCTGTCGGGCGGCATCGACTCAGCGGTGACGTGCGCCCTCGCGGTCGCCGCGCTGGGGGCGGACCGCGTCGTCGGCGTGACCATGCCGTCGGCCTACTCGTCCTCGGGCTCCGTCGACGACAGCCGCGCGCTGGCCGAGAACCTGGGCATCGAGTTCCACGAGGTCCCCATCCTGCCCGCCGTCGACGCCTTCGGCGAGATGCTGGCGCCGCTGTTCGAGGGCACCCAGGAAGGTGTCGCCGAGGAAAACATCCAGGCCCGCGCCCGCGGACTGACGCTGATGGCGATCTCGAACAAGTTCGGCCACCTCTTGCTGACGACCGGCAACAAGTCCGAGATGGCGGTCGGCTACGCGACGCTCTACGGCGACATGTCGGGCGGGCTGGCGGTCCTGTCGGACGTGTTCAAGGAGGAGGTCTACCGGATCGCGGAGTACGTCAACGCGACGGCCGGGCGCGACCTGATCCCGCGCAACACGATCACCAAGCCGCCCTCGGCCGAGCTGAAGCCGGGGCAGGTGGACCAGGACTCACTGCCGCCCTATGCCGTCCTCGACGCCATCCTGCAGCGCTACGTCGAGGAGCACGAAGCGCCCGCCGGGATCGCCCGCGAGTTGGGCTTCGACCTCGCCCTCGTCCAGCGCATCGCGCGCATGGTGGACCGCAACGAGTACAAGCGCCGCCAGGCCGCGCCCGGCTTGCGCGTCACCGGCAAGGCGTTCGGGTCGGGCCGCCGTCTCCCCATCGTCATGCAGCGCACGGAGGTGCCGGCTCCCGTCGACGCCTGACTCTGCCCGCCTCGGCTCCCTTGCCCGACTCGGCCCCGAGGCGGAGAGACCTACGCCGTCGCCCCGCCGCAGGACGAGCCCGCGCCCGCCGTGCAGCCGTAGCAGTGGCGTTCCGTCTTGACGGTCCGCGCCTGCCACGCCCCCAGGTCGAAGTCGCCGATGGTCGCGAACGGCACCGCCGCGTCCATCTCCAGCTGCTGGTTGAAGTCGCAGTCGTACACCTTGCCGTCCCAGCCGACGGAGATCGTGTTGCGGCACATCAGTCCGTCCAGCGTCGCCGGGTTGAAGGCCCCCAGCAGGCGGTCCATGTAGGCATCCAGCTGGCCCTTCTCCAGGAGCCACTCCAGGTAGCGGCTCATCGGCATGTTGTTGAGCGCGAAGAGGCGGTCGAACGAGACGCCGTGGTTGCGCTCCAGCGCCGCCTTCCACTCCGCCTCCAGCGACTCCTGGCTGCCCGCGAGGAAGCTGCCGACCGGGTTGGTCACCAGCGTCAGGACCTTGTCCGGGTCGCCCTGTCCGTAGCCGACCTCGTTGAGCATCCGGAGCGCGCGGATCGACTTCTCGTACGTCCCGTCGCCGCGCTGGGCGTCCGTGCCGAGTTGGCGGTAGTGCGGCAGCGAGCACGCCACCTCGACGCCGCGCTCGGCCATCCACCCTGCGAGGTGGGCGTAGCGGCGGACCGTCAGGATGGTCAGGTTGCACCGGTCGATGACGTGCAGCCCGCGCGCCACGCACGCATCGACGAGGTACTCGAAGTGCGGGTTGAGTTCCGGCGCCCCGCCCGTCAGGTCGACGGTGTGCAGCGCGCCGCCCTGCGGGTGCGCCTGGATGTGGTCGATGGCCGCGAGGCACGCGTCGACCGCGGCCCGGTCCATGTTCTCCGCCGTCCGGTCCGGCCCGGAGTCCACGTGGCAATGCCGGCACGTCATGTTGCACAGCTTGCCGATGTTGATCTGGAAGATCTCCAGCGGCGCCGGCGTGAGGCCCTGCTCCCAGCCGCTCGCCACGAGGTCGCGGTGGAAGCGGCCCGTCCCGCTCGGCCCGAGGTCCAGGGCCACGGCGTCGAGCGCAGCGATCTGCGCGGCGGGCTCCGCCAGCGGCGTGCGGCGGGCGTACAGGCTCGTGGTCCGCTTCGGGCCGTCCATCACGTCGGCCAGGAGTTCGGCCGAGAGGACGGGGAGGGAGATCGCGGAGCCGTCGCCGTTGGACATCGGGGAAAGGGGGAGAGTCTGAGGGGTGAACCACGATGTGCCGGGCACAGACCTGTCCCACGCAGGGATCAGCGGTCGTCCGACACGACGAAAAACGTCGGCGGGGCAAGGCCCGCCGATCGGAGGAGCTACATCGTCTGTGCCTTGACACCGTCCAGCATCTGGAGGCCGTGCACCAGCGACGCGCCGCCGCGGATGGCCGTCGCCACGTGGACCGCCTCGGTCATCTGCTCGAGGTCGGACCCCTTCGCGAGCGACTCCTGCGTGTAGGCGTCGATGCAGTAGGGGCACTGGACGGTGTGAGCGACGGCGAGGGCGATCAACGCCTTCTCGCGGGCCGTCAGCGCGCCGTCCTCGAACACCTTGCCGTAGTAGCTGAAGAAGGCGTCGGCGAGGGGCTTGGAGCCCTCGGCGATCTCGCCGAAACGGGGCAGGTGCTCGGGCTTGTAGTAGGTCTCCACGGAGGTCGGATGAGGGGGGGAGGGGTGAAACTAGGCGTGAGGCTCGGCGCGTGCGCGGCGGACGAAGAGCCGTCGGGGCGGTTGTGGAGTCTCCGTCGGGCAGATACCTTACTGGATTCGCGTCCGTCCTCTCTCTCGCGGCTCGGCTGCTCTCCTGTGTCGTTCGTCGGCTGGTTCCTGCTCCTTCTCGTCATCGCCGTCGTCGGAGGGGCGATCGCGTGGCATCGGCAGCAGTCCCTGCCGCCGCCGCCGGTTCCGTACGGCGACCCGCACGACCTGTCCACCCTCGGCCTGACGCCCGCCCGCCCCCGCCCGGTCGGCGTGGACCTGGACGATCCCGACCCGTACGCCGAGTCGCACGGCAGCCGCGTGCCCCTGCCCGCCGTCCCCGGAGGCCCGACTCGGACGCCGACCACCGCGACGGCCCGGCCCGTCGAGCGGCCTGCCCCCGCCGCCGTTCCGTCGTCCTCCGCGCGTCCCCGCCCCCCGGTGACCGCGCCCGACTCGCCCTGGGCCGCGCCCGCGGTCGCACACCTGCTCGCCTCGCTCGCCGCCCACGTCGGCGGGACCGTGGCCGTGGTGCGCCACGACGGCGAGCGCCACCTCATCGAGGCGCGGACCGACGGCAGTGCGATGGCGCCCGTGGATGGCCCCGCGCTCGCGCTCGACGGTCCGATGGACCTCGGCCCCGGTGCTCTCGGTGCCCTGTCGAGTCTCGTCAGCGGCTTCGCCTACGCGGTCCCCATGGGAGCGCGCATCCTGCTCATCGGCGGCGATGGGGACGGTGAAGGCACCGCGCGCTACCTCGACCTGCTCCACGTCCTCGGCCTCGGCGGTGCCCCCACCGAGCCGGAGCGCGGCGCTCTGCCCGCGGACGATGCCGAGGAAGACGAGGTCCACATGGCGGAGGAGGGGGGCGCCCGCCCGACGCCCCGCGCCGAGATCATCGCGGAGGAACAGCGGGCCGCCCGGGAGGCCGACCGACCCCTCGCGTTTGCTCTCGTCACCCTCGCCGACGCCGAGGAGCGGCTGACGACGCACCCGGACGAGGAGGTGACGCTGGCCGAGGGCGACCTCCGGGATCGTCTGGAGGCCGCGGCGGACGTGCGCCGCATCGAGCCGTTCGGGGACCTGCTGTTCGGCGTCTTCCTGGACCTCGACCCGGCCCGCGCCGCGACGTGGTGCGACCGGCTGGCCTCGGGCGAGCCGCCGCTCTTCATCGGCGCCGTCGCCCCGGCGGACGGGGACCCGGAGGGCATCCGTGCCGCCGCCGTCGCCGCGCTCCGCGACGCCTACGACCAGCGCCGGGCGCACATCGTGGAGGCGTAGGGCCGGCGGAAGCGGGTTCTGGGGATTGCGGGTGAGCCTGACGGGATCGGGGAGCCGGAGGGATCCGTCGCGCGTCCCCGACTCTCACTTCCCATTCCTCACGATGGTCGTCCTCGTCCTCAACGCCGGGTCCTCGTCGCTCAAGATCGACCTCATCGATGCCGAGGCCGGGCAGACGCTCGCGGCCGGACAGGTCGAGCGCATCGGCGCGGTGTCGTCGCTCGCCTCGTTCCGCCTCGGTGACGCCAAGGCCGAGCGCGTCTCGCTCCAGGCGCCCGACCACACGACCGCCCTCGGCCACCTCCTCGACCGGATGCGCGAGGCGGACGGGCCAGACCAGGACATCCTGCCGCCCATCGAGGCGGTCGGACACCGCGTCGTCCATGGCGGCGAGCAGTTCGCCGAGTCGGCGCTGGTCGACGGCGAGGTGATCGACGCCATCCGCGATGCCTTCGACCTGGCGCCGCTCCACAACCCGGCCAACCTGCAGGGCATCCGGGCCGCCCAGAAGGCCTTCCCCGACGTGCCCCACGTGGCGGTCTTCGACACGGCCTTCCACCAGACCATCCCGCCGGAGGCCTACCTGTACGCGCTCCCGAACCGCCTCTACCGGCGCCACAAGATCCGGCGCTACGGCTTCCACGGGACGAGCCACTACTACGTCTCCCGCCGCCTCGTAGACCTGGTCGGCCTCGATCTCCAGGCGAGCCGCGTCGTCACGATCCACCTCGGCAACGGCTGCTCGATGGCCGCCATCCGTGACGGCCGGAGCGTCGACACGTCGATGGGGATGACGCCACTGGAAGGCCTCGTCATGGGCACGCGCTCCGGCGACCTCGACCCGTCGATCGTGTTCGAGATCGCCGAGAAGGAGGACGCGCCGCTCTCGGAGGTCCACACGCTCCTCAACCGCTACTCGGGCCTGCTGGGCCTGAGCGGCTACGCGGCCGACATGCGCGACCTGCTCGCCGAGGCGGCCGACGGCGACGTGCGCTGCCAGCAGGCCATCGACGTGTTCTGCTACCGCGTCAAGAGCTACCTCGGCCGCTACCTCGCCGTGCTCGGCGGCATCGACGCGGTCGCCTTCACGGCCGGCATCGGGACGTTCGCGGCACCCGTGCGCGCCCAGATCCTGGCCGGGCTGGACGGACTCGGCATCACTGTGGACCCGGCCGCCAACGCCGCTGCCGACGGCACCGAGGCCCGCATCACGACCGACGCGAGCACGATCCCGGTCTGGGTGGTGCCCACCAACGAGGAACTCGTCATCGCGCAGGACACGCAGAAGCTGGCTCGCGCCGCTCGCCAGTCGCCGTTCGTGTGAGGCGCCCCGTAAGCCCGCGCTCCGCCTCGCCGTCTACCGGCTGATCGCCGAGGCCTCCACACACCGTCGCACCCGTGCCTGCTCGCTCCATCGTCATCTCCTTTACCCTGGCTCTCGTGCTGGTCGCCTGCGAGACGTCTGCTCCCGCACCCCAGGGCGACGCCGAGGCGCTGGCGCTGCTCGACCGCGCCCGCCAGCACCATGGCTCGGCGACGCTGGAGGGGGCGGAAGTCCGGTTCACGTTCCGCGGCGTCCCCTTCACGGCCCGTCGCGACGGCGGCGCGTACCGCTACGCGCGGACGCTGACCGACAACCTCGGGCGGACCGTCGAGGAGGTCGTCGACAACGAGGGCACGCACCGGTTCATCAACGGCACCGAGGTGCCGCTCGATGCCGCCGAGGCGGCGCGGGTCCACACGGCCGTCAACTCGGTCGTCTACTTCGCGCTGCTGCCCGCCCCCCTGGCCGATGCCGCCGTTCGCGCCCGGTCGCTCGGGCCAGACTCCGTCGGCGGGCAGCCGTACGACCGGGTCGAGGTGACCTTCGCCCGCGAGGGGGGCGGCGTCGACTTCGAGGACCGCTACGTCTACTGGCTCCGCCCGGCCGACGCCCAGATCGGCTACTACGCGTACACCTACGAACCGTCGCCGGGCGACACGTCGCGCACGGAGACCGGCACGCGCTTCCGGGTGCCCATCGGGGAGGTTCGCGCCGAGGGCGTCCTCTTCCAGAACTGGCGCAACGTCACCGCCGACTCGCTGGCCGACATCGCGGACTTCGGCGCGGCCTACGACGACGGGCGGACGTTCGAGGTCTCGGAGGTCGTGCTGGACGACGTCCGCGTCGCGCGCTGAGGCCGGGCTGGGAGGCGGCGTCCGGTGCGGCCTGTGTGAGTAGTATGCGCCCCGCCGATACGGCGCGCAGCCACGGACGGCCTGCCGACGCGCCAATCGGCCTTGTTTTCCCCCGGTCGCATGCCCAACCCCCCCGACGCTCCTCGCTTCCTGTTCGAGGGGCAGGACGCCTTCGACGCCCTCTCGGCCTCGCTCGCCGACACGGTCCTCATCCTCGAGCCCGACGGCGTCGTGTCGTACGCCGCGCCCGGCGTGGTGGCCATCCTGGGGATCACCCCGCAGGTGTTGGAAGGTCAGCCGCTGCTGGCGTTCGTTCACCCGGAGGACCGGGTCCACGAGGAGGCGGGCGGCTTCTGGCAGGCGCCGCTGCCGTTCGAGCGCGAGTTTCGGATGCGCGGAGTCGGCGGAGACTGGGTCTGGGTGCGTGTGCTCTCCGGGGCGACGGACCGCTCCGGCGAGCGGCTCGCCTCGGCCGATCGCATCCTCGGAGACCGCACGCTGCTGCTCCTGCGCGACCGCCGCTCCGATGCCCAGGTGCGCGATGCCGACGACCTGCTGCACCGCGCCTTCGACGCGGTCAACAACCTCGTCGTCGTGACCGACATGCGGCTGCCGGGCAACCCGCTCGTGATGGTGAACCAGAACTTCGTCGACGCGACCGGCTACCCGCGCGAGGAGATCATCGGGCGGAACTGCCGGTTCCTCCAGGTCCGCCCGGACGGCACCCGCGACAACACGGACGACGGGCAGGCCGAGGCGCTCGATGAGATCCGCCGGGCCATCGCGAGTGGGGCCTCGACCCACGCGTTGCTGAGGAACTACCGCAAGGACGGCACACGGTTCTACAACCGCCTCTACCTGACGCCCATCCGCACCGCCGCAGGGGAGCTGACCCACTACGTCGGCGTGCAGAACGACGTGACCGCCGAGATCGAGCAGCGCGACGAGGCCGAGCGCCGGCGTCGGTTGCTGAGGGCGTTTTTCGACAGCGCGCCGTTCCTGATGGGCGTCGTCGAGGACCGGGACGGGGAGGTCCGACACCAGACGGCCAACGAGGCCGCCCTCGACCTCTTCCGCTCCGCCGGGGCGCAGGCCGATCGCATCGAGGGCGCCTCCCTCACCGCCCTCGGCTTCTCCGCCGCCGAGGCCGACCTCTGGGAGCGGCACGTCCGGACGTGCGCCAAGACCGGCGAGCCCTCGCACTTCCGGACGGTCTTCCCGTGGGGCGCCCATCCCGATGCCCCGGACGTCCGGCTCTTGGACGTGGTCGTGAACACGGCCGAGCGGGGCGAGCCGCCGCTGTTCTCGTACGTCGCCGAGGACGTGACCGAGCGGCGCCGGTCGGACACGGAGCGGCGGCTGCTGGCAGCGGCGGTCGAGCAGGCCGCCGAGCCCATCGTGGTGACGGGCATCGGGGTCGACGAGCCCGGCCCGCGCATCCTGTACGCCAACGAGGCGCACGCGCGCACGTTCGGCTACACCGTCCCCGAGATCATCGGCCGGTCGCCGCGCATGTTCCAGGGGCCCAAGACCGACCGGGCCGTGCTGGATCGCGTCCGCGCGCGGCTGGAGGCGGGCGAGCCGGTCCAGGCCGAGGCGATCAACTACCGCAAGGACGGTAGCGAGTTCGTGCTCCAGTGGGAGATCGCGCCGGTCCGCAACGACGCCGGCGAGGTGGTCAACTGGGTCGGCACGCAACGCGACGTCACCGAGCGGCGGCAGCTGGAGCGCGAGATTCTGGAGGTGGCCGCCCGCGAGCAGGAGCGCATGGCGCGCGACCTCCACGACGGCCTCGGGCAGGTGCTCACTGGGGCCGCCTTCCGCCTCCAGGCCCTCTACTACGCGCTCGACGGGACCGACCAGGCGGACCTCGCGGCGGACGCGCTCCGCACCCGCCAGCTGGTGGAGGGCGCGCTCGAGCAGGCCCGCGCCATCGCCCGCGGCCTGTTCCCCATCAACATCGAGCCGGACGAGATCCACGACGCGCTCGCCCGCCTCGCCGCCGACGCCGCCATGGCGTTCGACATCACCTGCTCGTTCGAGGGCGACGCGACCATCACCGCCCCGACGCGCGAGCACGCGGCCCACCTCTACCGGATCGCGCAGGAGGCACTCGCCAACGCGGCTCGCCACGGACGCGCCAAGACGATCGAGGTCGGGCTCACCCGCGCGGGCGACCACGCGATGCTCACCGTCCGCGACGACGGCATCGGCATCTCGGACACCGCGCTGGCAGGCGGAGAGGGCCTCGGCCTGCGCACGATGCGGTATCGCGCCGATCGCGTGGGCGGCGAGTTCGAGGTGCGCCACCGGGAGGGCGGGGGCACCGTCGTCGCGGTCACCTTCGAGCCTGCTCAGGCCGAAGAAGAGGAGTAGAGGCCCGGCGCGGGGACCGGCCCGCGGGTCACCGCGTAGCTTCCGAAAGCGGTTCCAGTCTCCCCCTCGCTCCTCATGTCTGCTCCCCTTCGCATCGCTTCCGGCCAGGGCTTCTGGGGCGACCTCCAGCGCGCCCCCATCGACCAGGCTCGCCTCGGTCCCATCGACGTGCTCGTCATGGACTACCTCGCCGAGGTGACCATGTCGATCCTGCAGAAGCAGAAGCTGCGCGACCCGTCGAAGGGCTACGCCCGCGACTTCGTGGAGGTGGTGACGGAGCTGGCGCCCGACATCGTGGAGAAGGGCTTCAAGATCATCTCCAACGCGGGGGGCGTGAACCCCGTCGCCTGTGCCGAGGCCATCGTGGAGGGCGCGCGGGCGCGCGGCGCGACCGGCCTCAAGGTGGCCGTCGTCACCGGCGACGACCTGCTGGAGCGCCTCGACGACCTCCTCGCGCGCGGCGTCGAGCTGAAGCACATGGAGACCGGGCAGCGGCTCGCGGAGGTCCGCGACCAGATCGTGAGCGCCAACGCCTACCTCGGCGCCCAGCCCATCGCCGAGGCGCTCGCGATGGGCGCCGACGTGGTGGTCACCGGGCGGACCACCGACACCGGCCTCACGCTCGCCCCGCTCGTCGACCGCTTCGGCTGGGACTGGACCGACTGGGACAAGATGGCCGCGGGTACCGTCGCCGGCCACATCCTGGAGTGCGGCGCGCAGTCGTCCGGCGGCAACTTCACCGACTGGCGGGCCGTGCCAGACATGGCGCGCATCGGCTTCCCCATCGCCGAGGTCTCGGCCGACGGCACGTTCGTGGTTACGAAGCACGACGGCACCGGCGGGCTCGTCAGCCGCGGCACGGTCGCCGAGCAGCTCCTCTACGAAATCGGCGACCCGACGGACTACATCACGCCGGACGTGGTGGCGGACTTCACCAGCATCCAGCTGGAGGACGAGGGCGACGACCGGGTTCTCGTGAGCGGCATCCGGGGCGCCGAGGACACCGAGTTCCTCAAGGTCTCGGCCGCCTACGCCGACGGCTGGAAGGCGACCTCGACGCTCGTCTACGCGTGGCCGGAGGCCGCCGCGAAGGCCCGCGCCGCGGCGCAGATCCTCAAGGACCGCCTCGACGCGCTCGGCCTGGAGTTCGAGGAGTACCGCGCTGAGATCATCGGGCTGAACGCGCTTTCGGAGACCGAGTCGGTCGACGCGGTCGCCGAGGCGGACCTGGACGAGGTGCAGCTTCGGGTCTCGGTGCGCGGGCAGGACAAGGCCGCCGTCGAGCAGTTCGGGCGCGAGATCGCGCCGCTCATCCTGACCGGCCCCAGCGCTGTGACGGGCTTCGCGGGTGGGCGTCCGCGCCCGAGCGAGGTCGTCGCCTACTGGCCCGCGCTGATTCCGAAGAGCGAGGTCCAGACGGAGGTCCGGCTGCTGGAGGTCTGACCCCAGGCCTACCCGTCGCCGTGCCCGACCGGCGGGGCGGGGAGCGACGGATTCTGCCTCCCCAATCCCGTGGCCCGTTCTCCCGATCGGCTGCCGACGACCGTGTGGCCGATGTGTGCGGGAGGACTGCGCCGCCCGTCCCCTTTAACCTCTGCGCACGTTCCGGCGATACCGGGTCGGTCCCACCGCGACACGTCTGCCGTTGCCCCTTTCCTCGGGTCCTATGTCCGCGCCCCTGGCCGTCCTCCTCGTCGAAGACGACCCGACCGCCCAGTCCATCGCGCTCTCCATGCTTCGGCACCTCGGCATCGAGGCCGACGTGGCGTCCGACGGGGCACAGGGGGTTCGGGCGGCGGCGGAGCGGGCGTACGACCTGATCCTGATGGACATCCAGATGCCCGTGATGGACGGCGTCGAGGCACTGCGTGCGATCCGGTCCGCCTCGGGCGGCGCTTCGCCTCGCATCATCGCGGTGACCGAGCACGCGCAGTCCGGGCTGGAGGCGCGCATGGTGGGAATCGGGTTCGACGGGGTCGCCCCCAAGCCTTTCACGGTCCCGGTTCTCCAACAGGCCGTGAGCCCGCTGCCAAAGGCGACCCCGACCGCGGCGCCCGCGACCTCCAGCGACGAGGGCGTCGAGCGACTCCTGCGCGACATCCGCGCCCACGTCCGCGGCTTGCTGGGGGAGGACGACGAGGCGTTCGTGGCCGACCTCGTCGACACGTTCGCCGACTCGACTCGAAAGGCCCTGCACCTCCTGGACCCCATCGTGGCGGACCGCGACTTCGACGCGCTGGCCCGCATGGCCCATGCGATCAAGGGGAGCGCTGCCAACGTGGGCCTGGCGACGCTCGCCGACGCGTGGTGCCGCATCGAGGAGGCCTCGCGCAACGTCGACGCCACCGTCTTCGCCGAGCCCCTCGCTGCGGCTCTCACTCAGACCCGCCTGGCCATCGGCCTCGTGACGGTCGAGGCGTGAGCCCGGGCGCCTGTGGAAGGCGCCTCTCCCGCTGCCTCGGCACCGAGGCGGACCCACTTGCACTCGAGGGGCTGAGACGGGGGACCTGTGCGGAGTGCGGGACGTAGGTTGCGCGCTGCCCTCCCGACCGCATGGCCTCCCCGCTTCGCCGCCTCAACGCCGACCTCTGGCGCTACCGCTGGACCCTCGGGCCGGGACTGCTCTGCGCGCTCGTCTCGGCGCTGTTCACGCTGTTCATCCCCGGGCTCGTCCGCGAGGCCATCGACGCGATCCCGCGGATGGTGGCCGTGCAGGGCTACGCCGCCGGGTCGGCCGCCGGGACGATGCTCTACGACGACTTCCGCTGGGCGCTGGTGCTGCTCGGTGGCATGATCCTGGGGCTGGCGGCCCTCTCGGGGGTGTTCATGTTCCTCATGCGGCGGCTAGTGGTCGTCGCAAGTCGCTACATCGAGTACGACCTCCGCAACCGGCTCTACGCCCACCTCCAGCGGCTCTCGGGCGCTTTCTACCACCGCTTCCCGACGGGCGACGTGATGACGCGCGCCACGAGCGACATCGAGAAGGTGCGCCGCTACGTCGGCCCGGCGCTGATGTACCTCTCGCGGGCCATCGCGGCCATCGTGATGGCGCTCACGTTCATGCTCGCGATCTCGCCGACGCTCACGTTCTGGGCCGTCCTGCCGATGCCGGTCCTGGCCGTGTCGGTGTTCTTCGTGAGCCGGCTGGTTCACGTCCGCACGGACCGCCAGCAGAAGGCCTATTCGGGCCTGACGAGCCGCGTGCAGGAGGCGCTCTCGGGGATTCGCGTGGTGAAGGCGTACGCACAGGAGGAAACGTGGGGCAAGCGCATCGACGACGCCAGCGAGGACTACCAGGCGCGCGCGCTCGACCTCGCGCTCGTGGACGCGGCCTTCCGGCCGGTCCTGATGATCCTGATCGGGCTGAGCACGGTCCTCGTGGTGGGCGTCGGCGGGCGTCTGGTGATCGCGGGGCAACTCTCGCTAGGCAACATCGCCGAGTTCATCATCTACGTCGCCAACCTGACGTGGCCGGTGGCCTCGTTCGGCTACGTGGTCTCGATGGTCCAGCAGGCGTCGGCGTCGATGAGCCGCATCGAGGAGATCCTGGAGACCGAACCCGCCGTGGGCGACCCGATGGCGGACGCCGCGCCGGACGCGCTCGCCGTGGAGGCCGTCGCCGGGCGCATCACGTTCGACGACGTGACGTTCCGGTACACGCCGGACGGCCCGCCCGTCCTCGACGGCGTCTCCTTTGAGGTGCCCGCCGGCTCGTCGGTCGGCATCGTCGGGCGGACCGGCGCGGGGAAGTCCACGCTCGTGGAACTGATCCCACGGCTGATGGACCCGACCGCCGGCACGGTCCGCGTGGACGGGACCGACGTGCGGGAGATGCCGCTGCGAACGCTCCGCGCGGCAGTCGGCTACGTGCCGCAGGAGGTGTTCCTGTTCTCCGACACCATCGGCAACAACATCGCCTTCGGCGTGCCGGAGGCGGAGGCGGAGGCCATCCGCGAGGCGGCGCGCGAGGCGGACCTGATCGGCAACGTGGAGGGCTTCCCGCTCGGCTTCGAGACGCGCGTCGGCGAGCGTGGCATCACGCTCTCGGGCGGCCAGAAGCAGCGCACGGCCATCGCCCGCGCGCTCATCCGCCGCGCGCCGATCCTGCTCTTCGACGACGCCCTCTCGGCGGTCGATACGCGCACCGAGGCGACCATCCTGGAAAACCTGCGCGCCCAGTTCGGCCAGCGGACGGTGCTGGTGGTCAGCCACCGTGTTTCGGCCGTGCAGGACGCCGATCAGATTCTGGTGCTCGACGATGGGCGCGTGTCCGAGCGCGGCACGCACGCCGAACTGGTCGCCGCGGGTGGCGCCTACGCCACGATGGTCCGGAAGCAGCAGCTGGAGGCCGAACTGGCGGGAGCGTAGGTCAGCCTGCCTCGGCGCCGAGGCGGGATGGGGGGATGCACGAGATACGCCAGGCAGCCGGGAGCGCTCCGTCTGGCACCCGGGGGAGGAGCGGCCGGGCGGTAGTTTGCGGACCCGCTTCCTAACGCTTCCTGTGCGCATCCTCTCCTTCGGCCTCGCTGGCCTGCTCGCGCTCGGTGGCGCGGCTCCGGCGCTGAGCCAGTCGCTCCGCCCCGACGGTCCGCCCGTCCGCCTGTACTCCGACGCCACTCCGGCAACGCATCCCGTGTGGTCGCCCGACGGGGCGCGCGTCGCCTTCACCCGCGACCAGTACGTCGGCCTCTGGGTCGTCGGCGCCGACGGCGGCGCGGCGCGGCAACTCGCCGACGCGCCGGGCGCGGGCTTTGGCTTCAGCTGGGCACCCGACGGGCAGGCGCTCGTCGCGCGGACGGCCCGCGTGGACGGCCTCTATCGCCGCCACACGGTCTCGATGGTCGGCCTCGACGGCGCCGTGACCGACCTCGTCCAAGAGCGGTCCCAGATGACCGGCCTGCCGCACTGGGCGGGCCCGCACCACGTCGCCCTGCTGGCGGACGGCGCGGCTGAGGTGATCCCCGTCGACGCCGAGGCCCGGACGACGGTCCCCGAGGAGGTCGTGCTGGCGAGCCCCCGCGGCGGTCTGGTCGTGACCGACCCCGCCACCGGCGGCCTCCGCGCGCTCCCCCAGTTCCGCGACGCGATGCTGCTCAACCTGACGCCCTCCCCGGACGGGGCCCGCGTGGCGTTCGAGGTGTACGGTGGCAACCTGTTCACGATGCGCCTGGACGGCTCGGGCCTCGTCGACCTCGGCCCCGGTGCCCGCCCGACGTGGTCGCCCGACGGCCGCTGGGTGGCCTTCATGGTGACCGCCGACGACGGCCACGACATCACGTCGTCCGACCTCGTCGCCGTCCGCGCCGACGGGTCCGAGCGGGTCGCGCTCACGCAGTCTCCCGACCGGCTGGAGATGAACCCCTCGTGGTCGCCCGACGGCCGCGCGCTCGCCTTCGACGACGCCGTCGACGGCGCCCTGTACCTCCTCTCCGTCTCTGAGTAGCCCCCACCATGACCAAGTTTCTCCCCCTGGGGCTCCTCGTCCTCGCTCTCGCCGCCGCGCCCCGTGCGCAGGAGGTGACCGGCCTCTCCGACTGGAGCCTCTTCCTCGACCCCGGCCACAGCACCACTTCCGAGAACGTCGGCATCTACGGGTACTCCGAGCCCGAGAAGGTGCTGCGCGTCGGCCTCGCGCTCCGCGAGATGCTCCTGACGCGGACCGACATCGACACGGTCTACATGTCGCGCACCAACGACACCGAGGTCGTGAGCCTCTCGCAGCGCACCGACCGCGCCAACACGCTCGGCGCCGACTTCTTCCACTCCATCCACAGCAACGCGGGTGGCCCGTCCTCCAACAACGTGCTGATGCTGTACGGCGGCTGGCGCTCCGGCGGCCAGACGGTCGAGAAGACGCCGGTGGGCGGCGGGCTCATGGGCGACGAGTACGAGGAGGCGCTCTCGACGGCGATGCGGCTCCCCACCATCGGCAACTACGCCGACCGGACGTTCTACCAGGGCTTCCCGGACAACCACGACAACCAGTTCCCCTACCTGTTCGTCAACCGGACGTCGAGCATGGCGTCGGTGCTGAGCGAGGGCGGCTTCCACACGAACCCAGTCCAGAACCCGCGCAACATGAACGCGGAGTGGAAGCGGATGGAGGCGCAGGCCTTTTACTGGGCCATCCTCGACTGGCACGGCATCCCGCGCTCGGTCCACCGCATCGCGGCGGGCTTTATCACCGACGCCGAGAGTGGCAGGACGCTCAACGGCGCCACCGTCGAGATCGACGGCCAGACCTACACGACCGACACCTACGAGTCGCTGTTCTTCCGCTTCACGTCCGACCCGGACCTGCTCTCGAACGGCTTCTACTACCTCGAAGACCTCTCGCCGGGCACGCATACCGTCACCGTCTCGGCGCCCGGCTACGCCGATGCGACGGCCGAGGTGACGATGCTCGACACCGAGATCTCGTTCACCGACGTGGCGCTCGTGTCCACCGTCCCGCCGGTCGTGACGGACGCGAAGCCGGAGGAGGGCGATCCCAGCTTCCCGATCACCTCGCCCATCGAGATCACCTTCAGCCGCCCCCTGGACGCCACGACGCTGGACGGCGCCGTCACGCTGGTCCCGACCGGCGGCGACGATCCGGTCGCGGGCGTCGCGACGCTGGAGCAGGACGGCTACCGGCTCGTGTTCACCCCCGACGCGCCGCTCGCGCCCACGACGGCCTTCACGCTCACGCTCGCGGGCTCTCTGGCGACGTCCAACGGCAGCGTCCTCGACGGCGACGGCGACGGCACCGGCGGAGACGCGTTCGTGCTCACGTTCACGTCCAGCTTCCCCGACACGGTCGCGCCCCGCCTCGCAGCGAGCGACCCCGCTCCCAACGCGACGGGTGCTGAGCGGCGACCCGTCGTCACGGTCGTGTTCACGGAGCCCGTGGTTCCGGAGACCCTCGACGGCCGGGTGACGCTGGAGACGACCGCTGGCGTCCCCGTAGCCGGGACCTTCACCCACACGCTCGCGGGCGTCGTCGGCGAGGATCCGGAGCCGGTCAGCACCGTCAGCTTCGCGCCCGACGCGCCGCTGGACGCGGAGACGCGCTACCGGTTCGCCATCGAGCCGGGCGTCGAGGACCTGTTCTCCAACGCGAGCACGGGCCGGTACGCCTTCACCTTCACGACCACCGCCGGGACCGAGGACGTCCGCGTGATCGAGGACTTCGAGGGCAGCTCGATCGCCGACGACTGGTGGCTGCCCCAGCAGAGCGGCTCCACCGCCGGCATCGTGACCGACTCGACCGATGTCACGGCGGTCCCGCTGGCCTACCCGCTCGGCGGGGACACGGCCATGCGGATCGACTACGGCTGGGACGACCTCGCCTCGTCGTGGCTCATCCGCGAGTGCTTCGGCGGCTGCTCGCCGAGCCACTCGTTCACCGACCAGGCCACGCTCCGCATCCGCGTCTTCGGCGACGGCACCGGCACCCTGTTCCGCTTCGCCGTCGACGACGGGACGAGCGGCATCGAGGTGAGCCCCTGGACCGCCGTCGACTGGCTCGGCTGGCGGACGGTGACGTGGGACCTCGACGCCGACGGCTTCGGCTCATGGATCGGGAACGGCGCCTGGAACAGCCCCACATCGCTCCGGATGGAGTCGCTGCAGCTCGGCTACGACGGCTCGTCGCCCCGCTTCGGCGCGCTCGTCGTGGACGATCTCGACGTGGTCACCCTCGTCCCGCCGGTCGCCACGGACGGCGGGCCCGGCGACCGCGAACCGCTGCGGCTCGCGGCGGTCCGGCCGAACCCCGTCCGCTCGTCGGCCGAGATCCGGTTCGCCCTCGGTGCTCCGGCGACTGTTCGCGCCGAGGTGTTCAACGCCATCGGCCAGCGCGTCGCGGTCCTGGCCGACGGCGCGGCGCTGGGCGCCGGTGAGCATGACCTCACATGGTCCGTCGAAGGCGCCGCCTCGGGTGTCTACATCGTCCGGGTGACCGCGGGCGAGGCGAGGGCCTCCACCTCGGTGGTCGTCGCGCGCTAGCAACGGACCCCTGCACCAAACGAAAGGGCCGCCCCGTCACGACGACGGGGCGGCCCTTTCGTTTGGTACAGGGTGAACTACCGCACCACCACGACCGGGCGGACGGTGCGCTGGCCCTCCGCGTCCAGCACCACGAGGTAGGTACCCGGCGTCCGGGCCTGCCACGTGACGGTCTGGCGGCCGCTCTGCGGCTCGTCGTCGGCCAGACGGGCCACCTCACGGCCCAGCACGTCCACCACCCGGAGCGTCACCGCGGCGGGGACGCCGAGGCGGTAGGAGAGCGTGACCGGGCCCGCGGACGGGTTCGGCCGCGGCGCGTCGAGCGCGAGCAGGGCCGTCGGTCCGCTCGTCTCCGCGTCGGTCGACTCGAAGACGACGGTGTTGCTGGGCGCGCTCTCGACCGAGTTCGTGCTGACGGCGGTCACGACGTAGGTCAGCCCGCTGCCGTCGAGGCGAACATCCGTGAACGTGGTCTCGCCCGTGACGCCGATGAGGTTCTCGGCCCGCTCCAGCGCGGCGTCGAGGTCGCCCGCATCGGCCTCGGGCACCCGGTAGACCGCGTAAAAGCGGGTGTCGGCCGCGCCGTCAGCCGGGGCCGTCCATGTGAGCACCGTCGCGCCGGGCTCGCCCTGCGGGTCCGGGACGGCGTCGAGGCCGGTCGGGGCGCCGGGCGCGTCCAGGCTCTTCCACGGCATGACCGGGGGAAGGGCGCGCGTCGCATAGAGGTCGGTCCGGAGCGAGTCGCTCAGGCCGCGGTCCGACTGGAGCACGCCCGCGTTCGCGCGGAAGAAGATCGAGCCGTCGATGCCCTCCCGGCTCCGCGTGATTCGGATCTGGTCGGGGATCTCGCTCGTGTCGAAGCCCGCCTGCCCGGTGCGGTACGCCGCCAGCCCCGGGTACACATGCCGGTCGTTCCGGACCGATTCCCACCACTGGGCGAGCGCCCCAAACGGCTGGCGATTAAATGACCCGTTGATGATCGCATCCGACGACCAGTACAACTGCGGAGCGAGGTAGTCGATCGTCTGCGCGTCGAGCCACGCGGTCGCGTCGGCGTAGATCACCTCGTAGGCGTCGAGGCCGCGGACGCCCGACGGGACGTTGTTCTTCCAGATGCCGAACGGGCTCACGCCATGGACCGCCTCGGGGCGGACCGCCTGGAGCGTGTCCTGGATCTGGGCGACGAGGAGGTTGACGTTGTCGCGCCGCCAGTCGCCCTGGTCGGTAAAGCCGCGCGGGTGAGTGGCGAACGTCGCGGCGTCCTCGTCGGTGATGCCGGAGAAGCCGGTCCCCGGGTAGGGGTAGAAGTAGTCGTCGTAGTGGACACCATCGACATCGTAGCGCCGGGCGATGTCGCCGACGATCGAGGCGACGTGGTCGCGGACCTCGGGCAGGCCGGGGTCGAGGATCTTGATGCCCGTCGAGAACGAGAGGATCCACTCCGGGTGCGCCCGGGTGACGTGCGACTCGTCCTTGACGTAGTCCGAGCCGCGGTCGGCCCGGTATGGGTTGATCCAAGCGTGGAGCTCCATGCCGCGCGCGTGGGCCTCGGCGGTCGCGAACGCGAGGGGGTCGTAGTACGGCGCCGGGGCCTGGCCCTGCTGCCCGGTCAGCCAGTACGACCACGGCTCGAAGGGCGAGTCGTAGAGCGCGTCGGACTCGGTCCGGACCTGGAACACGACGGCGTTCACACCGACCTCCTGCAGGCCGTCCAGGATGTCGATGAGGTCTTGCTTCTGCACATCGGACGAGCAGCCGGACGTGCAGCTGGGCCAGTCGAGGTTGGCGACGGTGGCGATCCAGGCTCCGCGGAACTCGTACTTGTCAGACTGGGCGCGTCCGGGGGCCGCCAGGACAGCGAGCAGGAGAAGGGAGAGGAGCGTGCGCATGGGTGGGAAGGGGAGATAGAAAGGGGGCGCTGGGCGGGTGCCCAGCGCCCCCATGACGAGGGTCGTCGGACGATCGGACTAGCGGACGACCGTCATCTGGCGAGACGTGCCGAAGCCGTTGACCTCGACCGAGTAGATGTAGACACCCGCCGAGAGGGCGGAGGCGTCGAAGTCGACCGAGTGCGTCCCGGTGGCAAAGGCCCGGTCGGCGACGGTCGCGACCTGACGGCCGGTCGCGTCGAACACGCGGATCCGGACCGTGCCGGCCTCACGCGTCGTGAACTCGATCGTGGTGCGATCAGAAACCGGGTTCGGCGTGTTCTGGAACACGTCCACCACGGCGACCCACTCCGGCGTGCCCTCCGAGGCCACGCCCAGCTTGATGAACTTCTGCGTGGCGGGGGCTCCCTGGTTGAACTGGCCGACGTAGGCCGTCTCGCCGTCGGCGCTGAACGCGAGGGCGCGCGGGCGGCCCTCAGAAGCCTCCTCGTTCCACGTGATGCTGTCGCGGGGCGTCGGCATCTCGATCGTGGCCGTGATGTCGCCGTTGCCGTCGAACACGAAGAGGTCCTCCATCGCGAAGCCGTACCAGGTGTTGATCTGCCAGGGCGTCCCCGGAGCCGGCGCGTCGAGCGGGCTGCCCGCGCTGAACCAGAGGTAGTCCGTGACCGGCTGGATCGCCGCCGACTCGATGGCCATGCCCATCGGGGTCACGCCGAGGGAGTCGAAGTCCGAGAAGTCGTCCGGACGGTACCAGACGGAGGGCATGAGCGTCGTGTAGCTGAAGTCCCACACGGCCACGCCGCCGTCGCCGCCGCCGTCATCGACCGCGAGAGTCGCTCGGTTGAACGACCGGTTGTTGCCGAAGTCGCCGAGGTCGCTGAGGTCGGGGCCGAGGATCTTGTAGCCCAGCGCGCCCTGCCCGACGACCTGCGAGATGTAGAAGTTGCCCGCGTTGTCCGTACCAGCGGAGATCATCGAGCCCGAGAACGGCTGGGCCTTGGCCAGCAGGCGAACCGTGTTCGGTGCCGCGCCAGCGCCGCAGGACGTGTGGTCCACCTTGAAGAGGAGGTTGCCCTGGGTGATGAGGACATCGCCGTTCACGTCGGCGCGAAGGCCGCGGCCGGTCTGCGTCTCGAGGTTGCCCGAGGCGTTGGTCGCGATGCCGAGCGTGTCGGTCACGGCGCCGGAGGCGTCAGACAGGAACCGGACGGGCGAGCAGGCGGCCTCGGTCCCGTCAGGCGAGAACACGGTGACGGTGCCGCTGGACAGGTATTCGCCCGCGACCTGGACGCTGTCGACGGTGCCGAAGGGCTGGACCCAGATGAGGCCCTCGCCGTCGACGGCAAGGCCGTGGGTGCTGCTGAACTGGCGGTCTTCAGCCGCCGGGAAGTTCGAGTCGTACTCCCAGTATCCGCTCTGCGCGCTAACGGCGAGGGGAAGGGCGAGCACGAGAGTGAGTAGCAATCGCTGCATGATGAGGGGGGAAATGCTGCGGCGGACGCCGCGAAAGCTCCCGCGGATGCGGGAGGGGACTGGGAAACTACGGGGACTACAGCCCGGCAAAAGGTCCGGGAATCCGGGCCTGGAGGCGGTAGAGGTCGAGGAAGCCGCCCGTGGGCGATTCGACCTCTTCCGGCGTCAGGCCCTGGAGGAGGTAGAGCACCTGCCCCGTCCCCCACGCCAGGTCGACGAGCGGGGAGGGCAGGATGCCAGGGTAGATCAAGGCGGCCTCGCCGGAGGGCGAGATCGTGATGAGCGGGTCGGGGGCGTTCGTCGCGACGAACACGGTTCCGTCGGCCGCGACCGCCAGGGCGTTGGCGCCGACGCCTGCGCCGAACTGGGCGGTCACGTCGAGGAGGACCTCGCCCGGCCCGAGGCCGTCGGGGGTGAAGGGGAAGCGCCGGACCTTGCTGTCGACCACCGAGCCCGCGTCAGAGGTTGCGGAGGCGACGTAGAGCGCGCCGTCGGCGACGGTGAGCGACGTGACGGGCTCCGCGAACGGGACCGTCGCGGTGACCGTCCCGTCGGCCGTGAACCGGTAGAGCGCACGGGCAGTGACGTTCGTGTTGGTGCCGCCCGTCCAGTACGTCCCGTCGCCCACGGCGGCCACGTCGCGGAGGGTGCCGGAAGGGATGCTGCGGACGGTGACGTCGCTCGACGATCCGGCTGGGATCGTGTACACGCCGCGGTTCTGGCGGACCCCGAAGAGCGTGCCGTCGGCCGCGGGCGCCAGCCCGGTCCAGAGGACGCTCTCCGTGGAGTAGGGCGACCGACTGCCGTCGGTCCCGAACCGGATGATCCCGGCAGCGGAGTTGTTGACGTAGAGCGTGACGTAGAGCGAGCCGTCGGTCCCGTTGCCGAGCGCGCGCGGGCTCTCGCCGAGGTTGGGCACGATGGAGTCGACGAGCGTGAACGCGGGCGACAGCGGCAGGTCGACGGCGTTGCTGTACTCGGGCGAGCCGATGACGGCGACGCGCATCCGGAGCGCCGGGTTGATCAGGTTCGGGACCCGGACCTCCAGTTGCGTCGGGCTGGCCGAAAGGACGGTGCCGGAGGCCGAGTTGCCCTGCCCGTCATCGAACACGACGATGTTGTCTTCCGGGGTGGCCGAGAAGTTCTGGCCGTTCACGGTGACCACGTCGATGCCCGCGAGCACGACGGAGAACGGAGCCGAGACATCGGTCACGACCGGGGCGCTGTTGCGCTCCGCGTCGGGGTCGTAGAGGCTGCTGCCCTCGAAGTCGCACGCGCTGAGCGTGGCGAGCAGCACGAGGGCGGTGACGAGGCGGAACCGAAGGGTCGACGGGGTCAGCATGGACGGCCGGAATCGAGAGAGGGGAGAGGCCTTCAGGCAGGTCGCGAGGCTCACAGGTCGAACCGGATGGCGACACGGTGGACGGGGTCGAACACGTCGTAGGCGCTGTACGAGTAGTCGGCGCCGAAGCCGACGCCGCCGAGCCGCTGCTGGATGCCTGCCCCGACACTGAAGCTCTGCACGTCGGACGGGAAGAGGTAGCCGGCCCGGAGCGCGAGGGTGTTGGCGAAGGTGTACTCGCCGCCCGCCTCGATCTGCCCGGCGTAGTCGTACGGGTCCTCCGCGTCGACGGACAGGACCAGGCGGTGGACTGCGGGGTCGAGCCCGGTCAGGCCGCGTGTGTCGAGGGCCGCGCCGATCTGCAGCGTCAGCGGGAGCTGGAAGCTCTCGCCCTCGCCGAAGGCGGCCTGCTGCGAGAAGTTGCGGGCGCTGACGGCGAACGCGAGGCCCGGGAACGGGGTGTCGTACATGACGCCGAAGTCGTAGGCGAGCACGGTCTCCGAGACGTCCTCTCGGTTGAGGTCGCCCTGGTCGTTGGCCGAGACCGCGATCGCTCCGAAGTCCTCCGTCACCAGCTTGACCTGGCCGCCGACCGAGAACCGGTCGGTGACCGTCCGGCCGTAGCCGAGCCCGATGGCGAAGGCCGTTGGCGAGAACGTGCCGACGTCGCGGTAGCCCGCCTCAGTGCTCGCGTCGAAGACGGTCTCCTGGAGTTCGCCGTAGTCGACCGCCAGCACGGAGACGCCCAGCGTCCCGAACCGGCCGCCGGCAGGCCGGAAGGCGACCGCAGCGTGGTTGTAGTTGATGTCGGCGATGAAGCTCGTCTGGCCCAGGAAGACGCCCGTGGTGGCATCCCCTCGGGACAGGCCCGCGGGGTTCTAGAACAGGGCCTGCGGCCCCGTCGAGAGCGCGGTCGAGGCGCCGCCGAGCGCCGCTACGCGGGGGTCGGCGCTGACACTGAGGAACTTCATCCCCGACTGGGCGAGCTTCTCGCGGTCCTCGACCTGCTGGCCGAACGCGGTCGGCACGAGGAAGAGGGCGAGCAGGGCGAGTCGAGCGAGGCGGGCGAGCGCGGGCGTCGGCATGGGAGGGGGGGAGGAGTCGGCGCTAGCGGACGATGACGAACTTGCGGAAGGCCTGCTCTCCGGCCTGGAAGAGGGTCTCCCCGGTCGCGAGGTCCACGACGTCTTCGGTGACCGTGATCACGGCGATGTAGAGGCCGCTGGCGACCACCTGGCGAGACGACGTGGTGTGGTCCCAGAATTCGTCGCCGCTCCCGTCGGTGTGCTCGAGGGTGTCGATCAGCTCCCCGAGCTCGGAGTAGATGTCGATCCGGCAGACGCCCGGGATGTTGTAGAAGGCGAGCTTGTCGCTGCGGTCGCTGAATCGGAGGGGCGTGTCGCCGCCTATGCCCTGGCTCGCGCCCACGTAGAAGGGGTTCGGGACGACGCGAATCGCCTCCATCGCCTCGCCCTGCTGCCGCTTGAGCGTGGCTCCGTCGTAGGTCTGGGTCGCGTACCGGGAGCTCCGGAGGTCCCGCCCAGTCGGGGTCAGGCCGCGGCCGTCGTTGGCGGCTCCGTCGCGGACGGCCTGAATGTAGTAGAAGTAGTTGATGCCGCGAACCGGCGTCGTGTCGTCGAAGCTCGTCTCGCCCGGTCCGGCGGTGTGGATCAGGGTGTAGGCGCTGTCCCGACGCGTCGAGGTCCGGTAGATCTCCCAGCGGTCGGGCTGCGGGCCGTCGGCGTTGGGCTCCCAGGCGAGCGAGATCCGGTCGCCGCCCCCGGCCACGTTGAAGGTGATCGGCGGCGCGGGCGGCGCCGGGATGTCGTAGCCCGCGTCGTAGTTGGCGAGCGCACGGCGGAAGGTCTGGAAGAGCGAGTCACGGCTCGTGAACACCCACTCGTTCTTGGTCTTCGTCTCGCCGTTGAAGGTGAGCCCGGCCGCGCTGTTGTTGCCGGACGCCTTGAACTGGGCCCCGAGAATGCCGTTCGCCTCATAGCTGAGACCCGCGCTTCCCTCGGCGACCACGAACCGGACGCTCTCCCCTGGGGCGAGCGTGTAAGGCCCGAACCCGTTTCCGAACGAGTAGCCGCCCGAGTTGGCCTGGCCTTCGGCGGCCGACGGGTCGCGGGACGGGTTGAGGAAGCCCGGAAGGCCCGACGGCTCCACGGCGAGCGCGTGACGGGGCGACTTGTGCCCCTGCGACATGACGTTGTACTCCGTCGACATCCGGCCGATGCTGAACGGGTCGTTGTTCGACAGGTAGGCGTCGTCCGAGCCGATCCAGTTGGTCGTCGCCGGCTGGCCGGGGTCGTCGGAGTCGTCGGACGCCGAGGCGTCGGCGTGGAGCGTCACGACGCCCGCGAACGCGCTCGCCCCGAAGCGCCCGGTCGTGTCGGCGGGTGCGCTGTTGTTGATCGCCGAGATCTGGAGCGACCCGCCGAGGTTGTCGTAGGGCACGGCGCTGCCGGGGAAGAAGCCATGCCATGAGAACTGGGCCCGGAACTGCTCGCCTTCTGGGTCCGGGAGCAGGCCGTCGCCGCGGGCGTCGTTCATGGTGTTCTTGCCCCACCCGGTCGGGTTGCCGATCATGTACCGTGTCTTGGCGGCGACGGCCATGCGGTACTGGAAGTAGGCGATGACCCCTTCCAGAGTCTGGTTCGGGAGCTCGATCTCGTCGTCGTCGTCGGTGTTGCCCGTGTTCGTCAGGACGTACTCGATGACGTGGTAGTTGTCGTGGAACTCCTGGCTGAACTGCATGACCCGCCGCTCCATCGTGACGCCGAGCAGCGTGTTGATGCGGCTGATGAGCATGAAGTCCGGCGCCATGTCCGGGTCGACGCGGTCGACCACCATCGAGGCGGACGCGAACGACTGGTTGCCGTCCACGGTCACGACCGTGAGGGGGTACTTGCTCACCAGCTCGAACTGGACAGGGAACATCTCGCCCACGCCGGTCACGCGCGGCCCGACGTGCACCACGCGGGCGGGGTAGGAGGATCCGGACTCGTCGACGACGTTCTGGGCGCCGATCCACAGGCCCTTGGCGGCCTGCATGTCCTGGAAGTCGTAGACGCCAGGCCACCGCCACCCATACTGCTGCTGGGCGACGAGTCCCTCCTCCTTCTCGCTGCCTGCGGAGGAGTACCAGTTGTGGAACGACCCGCCCGCGACCCACTTCGTCTGGAACTGAGCGCGGGCATCCGGCGCGCCCAGCAGGATCAGGGCGCCGACGGCGAGGAGAGAGAGGCGGGCGGACGAGCGCACGGGCATGTCAAGGGGCATGAGTCAGAGGGCGACCGGCAGAGTGGAGAGCCGGGGAGCGGACCTAGAGGCTGATCCGGACGCCGAAGAACACGTTCCGGGGGTTCAGGAAGTTGAGGTACCCCTGGTTCGGCATGTCGATGTAGGCCTTCGTCTCCAGGACATCGGAGACACGGCCGGCGTCGGCCGGCGTCCAGGCGCCGTTCTCAAAGACGATGTACGACTCGCTCGCGCGCTCGTAGTAGATGGTGCCAGCGACCCCATCCGCCTCGGCGCGCGACTGGATCGCCTCCATCGGCTGGTACGGGACGTCCTCGGAGCGGTAGGCGCCGACCACGTCGTCGCCGGGGATGTTCGAGTAGTCGTCGCTCGCGGGGAAGTGGAGGCTCGAGAGGTACTCGATCTGGTCCTGCCCGTCGTCGACGCCATAGAAGAGCGCCATCTCGCGACGGTTGAGCGCGTTGAGCACGTCGGCGTAGAAGGAGACCTCCCGGCCGGCGACGCTGAACTGGCGCTGGAAGCGGAGATCGAGCGCCCAGCGGTCCCGGATCTCGACGTTCCGGGAGACGCCCGGCTCGGCGACGCCATTGTCGCCCCAGGTGTAGAGGCCGCCGTCGCGCCACTGGCCCAGGAACGAGGTCCGCCAGCCGCCGAGCAGGCTCACGCCCGCAACGCTCGGGCCGAAGTCGTCCGGCGTGAAGAAGTCGAGGTTGAGCCGCGCGAAGGGACGCGGGACCGGACGCGAGGAGGCCAGGCGGCGGAGGGCATCGCTCTCCTCCTGCTCGCGCTGCGTGGTCGAGTTCTGGAAGACGTCCCGGAAGCCGAAGTAGCCGGACTGGCGGACGTCATACGTGTAGTTGAAGAACCCCCGGAAGAACTCGCCCCGGGACTTCTGGAGCGTGAACTCGAAGCCCCGAATGTCGGCGTAGCTGTTCGGCTCCGTCCGGTCGTAGTCGATGGTGCCGTCGCGGCTCAGGTACGTCACGAGCCGGGGCTCCAGCGAGATGTCCTTGTAGTAGCCCGCGATGCGTGCGGTGAACTGGTCGAAGAACGACTGCTCGTACCCGAGTTCGTAGGCGATCGTCCGCGGAAGCGGGTTGTTTGGGTCCGCGATCTGGGTGATCTGGCCGCCCACCGAGAACGCGCGCACGACGTAGAGTTGGTCGGAGTCCGGGACGGACCGGAAGTGGCCGTAGTTGAAGTAGAGCTTGCTGGCCTGCGAGACCGGGAACGACACGCCGAGCCGGGGGCTAAGCGTCACGATCTGCCGGGATGGGGAGGTCGTGAGGAGCGTGTCGAGCGCCGCCCGCGGCGTGCCGTCCGGCCCGAGCTGGACGCCGGCCAGGACCGGGTCGAAGAGGTTGTAGTCGTACCAGTTGCCGCCCGCCGTGAAGTAGTCCAGCCGGAGGCCGAGGTTGGCGATCATGCCGTCGAGCTCCAGCTTGGTCTGGCCGTAGGCCGCCGCCCGGATGGGCGTCTCGTCCCAGACCGTCCGCGCGTTCGTGCTCGTGAACGCCGAGTCGATGCGGGCGTAGTTGATCTGGCTCCGCGTCAGGTTGTACTCGAAGCCGGTCTTGATCTCGGCGAACCGCGTGAGCTGGTTGGTGTAGTCGCCCTGGAGGTTGTAGACCGTCACGCGCGACGAGTCGCGGGCGTTCGACATGCCGACGCCGATCCGGATGTCGCCGAGGCCCGTCGAGCCGTCGAGGCCGGCGACGTTGAACGGCTGCCACCCGAACGGGGCCTCGTTGAAGCCGTACCCGCCAATGGTGACGACCGTCGTGGTGTCGCGCCGCGGGCCGGGGTTGGTGTCGTACCGCGACTGGAAGCGGTTGGCCCGGATCTCGTAGTACGACGTGGGCGATAGCGAGTGCGAGAACTGCGCGCCGACCTGGTCATAGGTCGTCTGGGAGGGGCCCCAGTAGTCTCCCGAGAACGTCCGGCTGTCGATGAAGCTGGACCCGATCGGGCTCACACCCGAGAGGAAGTTCGCGATGCCCTCCGGGGAGCGGAAGATGCTGTTGTAGCCGGTCGAGACGGCGCCTGAGCGCGAGGAGCCGGTGCCCTCCTGGATTCCGAGCCGGCCTTCGACACTGAGCTTCATGCCCTGCGCCACGTCGCTGGTCAGCTTGATGTGCCCCGTCTGCTCGGCGTACGTGCGGGTGTGGAGCGGAATCAGGTAGGCGTTCTCCTCCCGGCGGAAGGACCCGAAGAAGCGGAGGTTGCCGAGGCGCTGGGCGCCTGGAATCGGACCGCCGATGCCGAGGTCGATTTCGTAGTCGGGCGTGGTGACCTCGAAGTCCTTGCGGCGCTGGAACATGAACGCGTCCATGAGCGCCTGGGGCGTGAGATCGTTGGTCGGGTCCGCATCGGAGAGGAGGCCCGCGGAGACCGAGTTCCAGCCCTCGAAGCTGGGGTACTGGTCCTGAGTGGCCTGGTCCCAGGCCCCGTTGTCGGTGCCGGTGAAGGCGACCTCCGGGTCGGTGAACGGGCGGATCCAGTAGGCGTCGAGGTCGCTGGCGAGGCCGCCGAAGTTCTTCTGGGTGGGCGGGCTGTAGCGGGTCCGGATGTCGGCCTCGTAGCGGTCGCGGTCGCCTTCCTTGGTGACCACGTTGACGACGCCCGAGCGGACGTTGCCGTACTCGGCATTGAAGCCGCCCGTCTGGACCTGCACCTCCTCGACGGAGGCGAGGCTGATGTTGGTGAAGGGGGCGTTGTTGCGCTCGTCGCGCAGCGTCAGGCCGTTGACCTGGAACGCGATCTCGTCGGCCCCGGAGCCGCGGACCACGAAGCCGTCCTGGACGCCCGCCTGGAGGGCCACCACGTTCTCGATCGAGGCCACCGGCAGCGCGGCGATCTCCTCGCTGCCCACGTTCGTGCGAGAGTTCGACACGTCGACCTCCACCGGAGGCCGCTCGGCGCGCACGATCACCTCCTCGGTGGTGGTGGTCTCCGGCTGGAGGGTCGCGTTGAGCGTCGTCGTCTGGCCGATGTCCACGTTGACGTTCTCGGTCAGCTGGGTGCTGTACCCGATCGACGAGATGCGGACGCTGTACGTGCCCGCGGGCACGTTCAGGATCGTGTAGTACCCGTCGACGTCGGCCGTCGCGCCGCGCGACGTCTCGACGATGAACACGGTCGCGCCGATGATGGCCTGACCGCTCTCGTCGACGATGCGTCCGGAGAGCTTGCCCGCCGTCTGCGCCGTGGCGACCGACGCGCCGAGGCCGACGAGCAGCAGGAGGAGGAGGGGGATGCGAAACGCAGTGGCAAAGGTCATCGGCGGGCCGGCAGTGACCGGGGTTGGAAGCGCTTTTCTGAGCCGTGTCTGGCTTCTGAGGCGCGTGGCATCGGTGGGGAAGATGGCGCAGTCGCAGGGACTCTGCAAGGTCAATCGGCGCGCCGGCCACGACCCAAATCGGGCCGGCGCGCGCGATTTTTTAGACTTAGGGCATCTCGTGAACGGTCACAAAAGCTTCGGCGGCGTAGCACTCGGGGAGGCCGAGCGCATCGAGCGCCGAGGCCGTCTCGGTGTTGCGGTCGCGGGCCCGTTCCCAGAACTCACGGTCGTCGTAGGCGCCGGGGAAGAGGGCACGGTCCTTCTGGCTCTCGTGCTTGTAGATGGCCTCGATCTTGAGGTCGAGGTCTGCCTTCGAGAGCGGCAGGAACACGTCCGCGCGGTCGATCTCCCACTCCTGCCACGCGCCGCGGTAGAGCCACACGAGCGGGCGGGGGTCGGCGGCCTTGCTGCGGCGCTTCTTGGCGGGTGCCCCGTCGCCGCCGGGGTCCACCTCGGTGAGCGTGTCGCCGTAGCGGCGGACCGCCTGGTCGATGGCGCTGTAGCACATCCGGTGGGTGCCGTGGGGGTCCGAGAGGTCGCCCGCGACGAACAGGTGCGTCGCGCCGGTCTCGGTGAGCAGGTCGAGCACGATCTGCACGTCGGCCTCACCGATGGGCGCCTTCTTGACGCGGCCCGTCTTGTAGAACGGCATGTCGAGGAAGCGGGCGTTCTCGGCGCCGAGCCCCATCACCTCGATGGCCGCGATGGCCTCGGTGTAGCGGATGAAGGCCTTGATCTTCTGGACCTCGTCCGTGTCCACCTCGGCGGGCTTCTTCTTGTCGATGTCGCGCAGGATGGCCGCCACCTTGTCCTTGACGGCGTCGCCGCCCTCGGGCGCGAGCACGTCCTGGCTCATTTCGATGAACTGCAGGTGGCGGCGCACGTCCTGGTCGAAGACGGCCACCGACCCGTTGGTCATGTAGGCCACCGTGACGTCGTTGCCGTTGCGAACGAGCGCGTGCAGCATGCCGCCCATCGAGATCACGTCGTCGTCCGGGTGGGGGCTGAAGACGATCACGCGCTGCTTCTTGGGCAGCTGGTCGCGGTAGATGACGCGCTGGCGGAGGTCCTCGAACACGGTCTGGCAGAGCTCGTCGACCCCGCCGGAGCCGTGGACGAGGTCGTGGAGGTGATGCCGGTGGAAGTCGCCGGCGTCGAGCCGGAGGATGGCCTTGCCGGTCTCCTTGGACAGCCAGATGACGGCCCGCTTGGAGGCCTCGGGCGTCCACTCGACGCGCTTGACCAGCCAGGGCGTCTTCTCCCGCGTCAGCTCGGAGGCCGCCGCGCGGTCGACGTAGATCGACGCGTTGCTGTGGAGCTGGAGGTAGGTCGCCGAGACCTGCTGGTTCGGCGCCTCCTCGACGGCCTGGCGCACGATGGGCGCCTTGTGCTCGCCGGTCGCGATCAGGATGATCTCGCGGGCGTCCAGGATGGTGCCGACGCCCATCGTGATCGCTTCGCGGGGGACGTACTTCTCTTCGAAGAAGTCCGACGCGGCGTCCTTGCGCGTGATCTCGTCGAGGACGATCAGGCGCGTCCGGTCCTCGGGCGTCGAGCCGGGCTCGTTGAAGCCGATGTGGCCGCTGCGCCCGATGCCGAGCAGCAGCAGGTCCATGCCCCCCGCGCGCTGGATCAGCCGCTCGTACTCGGCGGCGTGGGCCTCGATCTCCTCCGGAGCGAGGTCGCCGCGCGGGATGTGGATGTTCTCCGCCGGCACGTTGACGTGGTCGAAGAAGTTCTCCCGCATGAACCGGTGGTAGCTCTGCAGGCTGTCCGGCGCCATCGGGACGTACTCGTCGATGTTGAACGTGACCACGTTCGAGAAGTCGAGCCCCTCCTCCTTGTGCATCCGGATCAGCTCCTGGTAGACGCCGATGGGCGTCGAGCCGGTGGGCAGTCCCAGCACCGCCGTGTCGCCGGCGCTCGTCTTGGCCTCGATGAGGGTGCGGACCTGCCGGGCGGCCTGCTTGGCGAGCGAGCCGGGGTCGTCGAAGATGAGCACCGGCAGGCGCTCGACGCCGTGGGCACGCCACGGCTGGCGCGTGAACGAAGGCTCGGAGGACGGGAGGGTACGGGGCGCCGTACCGGCGAAAGCGGGCATGACCGGGGAAAGACGGGGTGTGGCCTGCCGCGTTCTGAGCGATGGAACCCGGCCGGGCCGGGAGCCCCATCCCCAGAAGCTGCGCACGTCGCGGCGGGCTCTGGATGAATGGAGCCGGGAGTGTACCGCCGCTCTGCTGCACCGGGGGGGTCCTTTTTGCGCCGTCAGGCCGTCGGGATTCAACCTAGGGGTATTCCCCATGGGGTGGGGGCCGGGCGGGGACCCTGGTCGCGAAGGGATGGACCGACGTGCTGAACAGGCGTACCGTGGGCTCTCTCCCGCCCGCCACCGATGGTCCGCCGCCTTTCGCTTTTCTCCGCTGCCCTGCTGACGCTCGCCGGGTGCGGTGCCTCCGCGCCCGTCTCGGTGCCGGAGGCGCCTCCTCCCGTCGTGACCGCGCCTCCCGTGACGCCAGCCGTGGGGAGCGCAGCCCGCGACGCACAGGCGATGGCGGCTGTCCGCGGCGTCCTCGCTCGCTGCCGCGCGGCCGACTGCGGCTTGCCCGTCGGCCGGGGCGTCGAGGTGGACACGGTCGCGGTGGTGGACGGTGTCGCAGTCGCTCGCTTCTCGCAGGACCTCGGCGACGCACCGGTGCGCCCGGCTTCGGCGGCGGCATTTGAGGCGGCCGTGGCCGAGGCGGTCCGCGGCGCCTACCCCGGTGCCGCGGTCCGGGTCGAGACGCGTGGCGTGGCGCTGACCGCCCTCATCCCAAACGCCGACCGCGTCCCCGCCGACCGTGACTCCGACCGGCTTTTCGCACCGCCGGTGGCCACTCCGCCGTTGGTGCGCCCTGCGGACGAGGACCGGATTCCGACGGCCGGGCTGGCCGGGCGCCACGTCGCCCTGTGGCCCAGCCACGGCTGGCTCTACAACGCCGACGCCCGCGCCTGGGGCTGGCAGCGCGCCCGTCTGTTCACCACCATCGAGGACCTGCTGACCGTCGGCTTCGTGACGCGTGAACTGACGCCGATGTTCGAGCGAGCCGGGGCCGTCACGCTGCTGGCGCGTGAGCGCGACACGGCCCCCGAGGTGATCGTGGACGAGGGCTCGCGCGGCTACGCCGAGACGGGCCTGTGGGGCGACGGTCCGACGGGATTCGGCCTTCGCGCCAGCTACGGCGACGGTGAGAACCCCTTCCGCCTCGGCCGATCGAGGGAGGCGGTCGGCGGGGCGCGGGCGCGTCACACCGCGACCTGGACGCCCGACCTGCCTGAGGCCGGGCGCTACGCCGTCCATGTGAGCTACGCCGCCGGGGCGGACCGCTCCGAGGCGGCGCGCTACACCGTCGTCCACGCGGGCGGCACCACCGACGTGCTCGTGAATCAGAGCATCGGTGCGGGGACATGGGTGTACCTCGGCACGTTCGAGTTCGAGGCCGGGTCGCGGGGCCGCGTCACGCTCGTCGTGGGCACCGACGGGACCGTCTCCGCCGACGCCGTCCGCTTCGGCGGCGGGGAGGGCGTCATCCGGCGCGGCGCCGGGACCAGCGGGCGGGCGCGGTGGATGGAGGGCTCGCGCTACTACCAGCAGTTCGCGGGCGCGCCCACCTCGGTCTACAACATCACCGACGACCCGGGGAACGACTACACCGACGACTTCCGCAGCCGCGCCGAGTGGGCGAACTGGCTCCGCGGCGCGCCGTTCGGCCCGAGCGACGCGCCCGACCTGCCCGGCCTCGGCATTCCCGTGGACGCGGTCCTCGCGTGGCACACCGACGCAGGCATCGACCGCGACGGCACCATCGGGACGCTCGCCATCTACAACGTCCCCGGCATGGACGAGTCGGGTGCCTTCGCCGATGGCACCTCGCGCCTCGCCAACCGCGACCTCGCCGACGGGGTCCAGACGACCCTGGTGGACGACATCCGTCGCCTCTACGCGCCGTCGTGGTCGCGCCGCCAGCTCTGGGACCGCAGCTACTCGGAGTCGACGCGGCCCGCGGTGCCGTCGCTCCTGCTGGAGCTGCTCTCGCACCAGAACTTCCGCGACATGCGCTTCGCGCTCGACCCGCGCTTTCAGTTCGACGCCGCCCGTGCGGTCTACAAGGGCTACGGCCGCTTCCTCGCCGCCCAGCGCGGCGACCGGTTCGTCCCGCAGCCGCTCCGACCGACGCACGTCTACGCGCTCCTCGAGGGCGACCGCGTCGCGCTCGGCTGGCAGCCCCAGCCCGACCCGCTGGAGCCGGACGCGTTGCCGACGGCCTACGTCGTCTACACCCGCGACGGCGCCATCGGCTGGGACGAGGGGACGCGTGTCGAGGGGACCTCGGTGCGGTTGCCCGCGCCGCCAGCGGGGATCGTCCGCAGCTACCGGGTCGCGGGCGTCAATGAGGGGGGAGAGGGGCGGCCCTCCGAGGCACTGGCGGTCGGTGTGGGGGAGCCGGGCGCGTCCCCGGTTCTCGTCGTGGATGGCTTCGACCGCGTCGCCCCGCCCGACGCCGTCGACGTGCCGGGCAACGCGGGATTCGTGGACCCGGTCGGCGTGCCCGAGGGCATCGGGGTGATCACGGTCGGGGCGCAGCGCGTGTTCGATCCGTCGGCGGAGTACGTCAGCGACCCGCAGCCGGGCTGGGGGGCGAGTGGGTCCGAACTGGAAGGAACGCTCATCATGGGCAACGACCGCGACCACGCGGCGGTCCACGGCCGCGCGCTGCTCGCCGTCGGGCGCTCGTTCTCGTCCGCCTCCGACGAGGCCGTCGCCGACGGCACAGTCGACCTGGCGGACGTCGCCGTGGTCGACCTCGTGCTCGGCCTGGAGCGGCGTACGGCGTGGCCCGACCCGGCCGATCCGCGCTCGCCAGCGTTCGAGGCGCTGCCGGAGCCCCTCCGCGACCGCCTTGGGATGTACCTCGACGGCGGCGGCGCGCTGGTCGTGTCGGGGGCGCACTGGGCGAGTGACGCAGCGAGCGACTTCGCGTCGGCCGCCTGGGTTCGCACCCACCTCGGCGTCCGGGCGGACGGACGTGCCGATGGGGTGCTGGCCGTCGCCCTCGGCGGCTCCGCGGTGCCCTTCGGGACGGCCTACGGGCCGAGGCGCTATGCCGTCCGCTGGCCGGACGTGCTGGCCCCCAGTGGCATCCGCGCCGAGATCGTGGGCCGCTTCGGGTCGGGCGAGGTCGCCGCCGTCGCCCACGGGCGGACACTCAGCCTGAGCGTCCCGCTGGAGTCCGTGTTCGACGCCGAGGCGCGCGCGGGACTGATGGAAGAGGCGCTCCGGCGGGTGCTGGGCGAGTAGCGGCAGGGAGGCGGCGGGCGACGGGAGCGTCCCCGCCTGATCTCCCCACGGTCCGCATGCTCTACAGCGCTCGTTCGACCCGGCGGAAGCGGTGCGAGACGGTCGCGCCGACAGCCTTCTCGTAGAACGGCAACGACGCGGCCCAGGCGATGGTGGCCTGGGCGTGCCCGGCTTCGCGGAGGTCGGCGAGGCAGTGCCGCAGGAGCACCGCGCCGACGCCCAGGCCACGTGCGGCGGGGGCCGTGCCCATCGGGCCGAACCACGGCATCCCGGCATGGCTGGAGCTGTGGGCGGCGAAGCCGAGCACGTCGGCTCCCCGTACGGCGAGATGGACGCTCGGCGGGTCGTTGGACAGGGCGCGGGCGACCTCGGGGTGCCACGCGGGCCACTCGGCGTCCAGCAGGCGGGCCAGCGGGGCGTGGTCGGGAGGAGTGGCGCGTCGAACCGTGACGCCCGCTTCCGCGAGCCGCGCTCCGTCCGCCTCGGTGTCCGTGTCGAGGGGGCCGAGGGCCACGCCCAGGTGGACGGCCTCGCCGATGGGCGCGAAGCCGCGCGCGTCCGCGAACGCCAGCCCGGCCGCCTCGCGCAGGTCGATGCCGGGCGTGAGGTAGACGGGCGCACCCTCGCCCAGGCGGAGGACCGTCGCGCCGTGCTGCCCGAGCGCCTCGGCGACAGCGTCGAGGAGGGCGGTGCCGAAGCCGCGCCGCCGGTGCGCCGGGTCGACGGCCAGCAGGCGGACGCTTCCGCGCATGCCGTCCGCGACGGGCCACCGCGCGCCGACGGCCAGGCCGACGACCTCCTCCTGCCCGTGGGCGGCGCCTCCAGCCTCGGTGGCGACGAGGGCGACCTCGGCATCGACCATCTCGGCCCACAGGGCGGGCGTCATGGGCCACAGCGGGACGCTCCGGTTCCAGAGCGCGCGGGCGGCGTCGGCGGGGTGGAGGGGGCGGATGGTGTGAGACATCGGGGCTCGGTAGGGGCGGCGCGCGGTCCGGCCCTCCGTGAGTCGTGCGCCCCGGCGGGGGCGGCAGCGTCGCGTCAGGCGGCGGCCTCCGCCTTCTTTTTGCCGAAGGTCGGGTCCACCTTGATCCGCAGCGCGACGAGGAAGCTGGGGATGGTCGCGATGAGCACCCAGACGAAGAACTGCTCGTAGCCGATCAGGTCCTCCAGCCAGCCGGAGAACATGCCCGGGATCATCATGCCGAGGGCCATGAACCCGGTCGCGATGGCGTAGTGGGCCGTCTTGCGCTCGCCCGTGGCGATGTAGATCAGCACCATCAGGAAGGCCGCGAAGCCGAACCCGTAGCCGAACTGCTCGACGGCGATGGCGACGTTGACCCAGACGAAGCTCTCCGGACGGAAGATGGCCAGCAGCAGGTACGCCGCGTTGGGCAGGTTGATGGCGACCACCATCGGCAGGAGCCACTTGCCGAGGCCGTCCCGGGCGATCAGAAGGCCGCCCAGGATGCCGCCGACGGTCAGGCTCGCCACGCCGACCGTCCCGTAGGCGATGCCCACCTGGGCCGTGGTCAGCGCGAGGCCGCCCGCCTCCGGGGAGTCGACCAGGAAGGGGATGACCAGCTTGACGACCTGCCCCTCGGCGAAGCGGTAGAGCAGCACGAACGCGACCGCGATGCCGATCTCCGGCTTCTCGAAGAACGTCGTGATAGCGTCGGCCAGGGGGCTGCCGGAGAAGGGCAGCGCGCGGAACATGCGGCCCCAGGGCCCGGTGGTGCGCGGCGCGACGATGCCGGAGATCATCATGGGGATGATGAGCACGGCCAGCAGCACGACGAACAGCGCCAGGAAGACGAGGTACTGGAGCACACCCTCGACGCCGCCGGTGCCCTCGACGCGGGGCGCGTCGGCGGCGGGGCGGGGGAGGGCGAACAGGTGCCACGCCATCAGGGCGAGGAACACGCCCGCGATGACGAGGAACGTGATGGACCACGCGAGCGGGATGTTGCCGCTGAGAGCGCGGAAGGAGGCCTGCGCGGGGGCGTCGAGGTTGCGATCGAGCTGCACGACGGCCGCGTAGGGGCGGTCCCAGTTGTCGGCCGTGAACACGAAGCGCTCGCCCTCGACCAGCTTCAGGCTCTCGTCGCCGTCGCTGTGGGTGAGGGTGACGGCGACCTCCTCGCCGGGCGGCGGGGGGCCGGAGAGGCGGAACGGCACCACGCCGACGTTGCCCGCCGTGGCGGCGACATCGGTGGGGTCGTCGCCGAAGAGGGCGGTGATGGCGCGGCCGAGGGGGCCGGAGATGGTGCGGGTCCACCACGAGGGCGCGTCCTCGGCCGGGGCCGCGGCGACGGGCTCGTCGATGGCCTCGGGGGCGATCGTGTCGGTGGGGTCGGCCGCGGCGGTGCCGGCGAGCGAGTCGGAGGGGGCGAGGGCGTCGAGCGAGTCGGCTGGGGGCGATGCCGAGGCGGGCGGGGGGCGGGGGGCGACGGGGCCGCCGTAGAAGCCGTTGGCCTCGTTCTGTGCGCGGGCGGCGTCGAGGAGCGCGGACACCTCGTCGGTCGGGCGCGCGGCGATGGGGATGGCGGCGTCGCCCGCGATCACCTGAAGCTGGTCGCGCGTCGCGTCGGGCGCGGCCGTGCGCTCGGTCAGGTCGAGGGGCACGGCGTCGGTGCCGATGAGCGCGTCGCCGGTCGCCGCGGGCGTGGCTTCCACGGTCACGACGACGGGCTCCAGGCCGGTGGACGCCTCCAGCGACCCGGCCAGGATCGGGATCAGGCCCTGCACCGCGAAGATGGCCGCGCGGTACGCCGTGCTCCGCCAGCCGACCCACCACGCCTGGTCGTGCTCGTCGAGGGCGAGCATGTAGAAGCCGTCCGCGGCGATGTCGTGGGTGGCGGACGAGAAGGCGAGCAGCCAGAAGAACGCCAGCGTGGCTTGGACGAAGCCCGAGGCGGGGATGGTCAGCGCAACGCCGGCCAGGCCGCCGCCGATGAGCACCTGCATGGCGACGATCCAGAGCCGCTTGGTCTTGATCATCTCGACCAGCGGCGCCCAGAACGGCTTGATGACCCAGGGCAGATACAGCCAGCTCGTGTAGAGCGCGATGTCGGTGTTGGTCAGCCCGAGGCGCTTGTAGAGGAGCACCGAGAGGACGGCGACCACCATGTAGGGGATGCCCTCGGCGAAGTAGAGCGAGGGGACCCAGCGCCAGGCGCCGGGCTGGCCGACGGGCTCGGCGATGTCGCGGTCCGGCGGACCGGGGGGCGGCATGGAGGGGCGGGGGTCGGCGTCGGCCATTGACGAGCGGGGGGAGGAGGCCGCATGGTACGCACAGGCCTCCCCGCCTCGGAGGCGGGGGGCGGGGTTCAGGGGAGGGATGGGGCCAGCCTCCGTCGCTCCCCTGTGGCGGCTCGGCCCGCCTCGGTGCCGAGGCGGGCGGGGCCTACGGCGTTACCTCGACCACGCGGGCCGGGCCCTCGTTGCCGGTGCGGTCGATGCCCGACACAGCGACGGCCTCCACCGGTCCGTCGTCTCCCGAGAGCACGTACGTGCCGACGCCCACAGGCACGGTCTCCCAGGTCCAGACGCCCGCGCGGCGGGCGCGGACGACCCACTGGCGGACCGGGTCGGCGTCGCCGGGGAGCGCGATCACGTCGGCGTCGTCGCCGCGGCGGGTGACGGCGAGGCGCGGCGCGGCGGGCGGGGCGTCGGCGAGCCAGGGGGAGGGCGGTACGAGCGCGGGTTGGGCGTAGGGACCGGTCGCGAGTTGGTCGCCGAGCGACGAGAACCGAGGCCAGAACGCCTTGATGGAGAAGTGGATGGTGCCCGTCGACTCCGCGTCGTCGCGGACGAGCAGGACCTGATCCAGGATCTCGCGTGGGCGGTAGCTGTCCAGCTCCGGCAGCGTCCGGCTGTCGTAGAGACCCGGCCAGAGGTGGCGGCCCTGGACGTTCTCCTCGCCCCACCAGTCCAGCAGCGCCGGGAAGCTCTGCCCGCGGCTGGCGATGGACCAGTAGAGCTGCGGCGCGAGGTAGTCCAGCCAGCCCTCGCGCAGCCACTTCCGGGCGTCGGCGTAGATCTCGCCGTACTGGTCGAAGCCGGTCACGGAGGCGGGGTAGCCGGGCCGCCAGATGCCGAACGGGCTGATGCCGACCTTGACATGCGGCTTCTCGGCCTTGACGCTGTCGTAGAGTGCCTCGATGAAGCGGTCCACGTTCTGGCGCCGCCAGTCGTCGCGGCCGAGCGTCTCGCCGGCGGCCTGGGCTCGCGCGTAGGACTCGGCGTCGGGGAACTGGACGCGCCGCCCCCGGGCATTGACCGGGTAGGGGTAGAAGTAGTCGTCCATGTGGATGCCGTCGATGTCGTACCGGCGGACGATGTCCATGATGACGCGCAGCGAGTGCTCGGCGGCCTCGGGCTCGCCGGGGTCCAGCCAGAGGTAGTCGCCGTAGCGGCGGACGAGGTCGGGGCGCTGGCGGGTGATGTGGGTGATGTCCTTCGCCTGCGGTCCGGCCGGATGGCTGGCGCGGTACGGGTTGACCCAGGCGTGCAGCTCCAGACCACGCGCGTGGGACTCGTCGATGGCGAACTGGAGAGGGTCGTACCAGGGGCTCGGCGCACGGCCCTGCTCGCCGGTCAGGAAGGCGGACCACGGCTCCAGGGCGGAGAAGTAGAGCGCGTCGGCCATGGGGCGGACCTGCAGCACGATGGCGTTCAGGCCGACCTCGACGGACCGGTCGAGCAGGGCGACGAGTTCGGCGCGTTGCTGGTCGGGCGTCAGGCCGGGCTCACTCGGCCAGTCGATGTTGGCGACGGTCGCCATCCAGGCGCCACGGAACTCGCGCGTCGGGCCGGGCAGGGTGGCCGCGTCCACCACCTCGCCTCCGAGCATCGGGTCGGGCGGCGGCGCGGGCGTCGGGGCGGGGGGAGGCGTCGGCTCCGGGGCGGCGACCACGACCGGCGGCTCGGGCACGCGGACGGGCTCGGGGGCGGAGCAACCGGCCATCCACAGGGCGACGGCGAGACAGGCGAGGGCAGAACGGAACGACACGGGGACGACGGCAGGGCGAGCGGAACGGGGGGCGAGGAACGTACCGCCACTCGGCCCCGCGGCGTCTGAGGGATCTGCTGGGTGTCGGTGAGAAATGGCACAGGAGCCCACGCACGCCGGAACGGCGGACGGTACGGACCGCCTCTGATGCGTCCCCGACGGCGGCGCGCGTGGCTACCTCGCGGCGCCCGTCACGGAGGCGTGGACGGCCCGGGCTACCTCGGCGCCGAGGCGGGCGGACTCGTCGTGGTCGGCGAGGCCCTCGGTCAGGATCACGAGCACGTACGGCTCGGCGCCTTCCGGGTAGACGATGGCGGCGTCGTGGTGGATCTCGGTGATCCAGCCCGTCTTGTGGGCCACCCGCGTGCCCGCCGGTAGGCCGGCGGGGATCATCTCGTTGAACGCCTGGTCGTCCAGGATGTCGACCATCTCTGCGTCCGCGGCGGGGGAAACGGCGCGGCCGTCGCGGATCGCCTCCAGCACGGTCGCGAGCGCGTCGGCGGTGGTGGCGTTGCTGAGTCCGGCTTCGAACGCCTTCAGGTCCTCGACGCCCCGCAGCACGCGCAGGCCCGGCGCTCCCAGGCGGTCCATCGTCGCCTGCACCGATTCGGCCGTGACGAGGCCGATGAGCAGATTGGTGGCGAGGTTGGACGAGGTCGTGATGGCGCGCTCGGTCAGGGTGCGGAACGTCACGTCCCGGCCTTGGAGCGCGTAGAGGCCGTCGTCCGAGTCGTCCGTGATCTGGTACTCGGTGCCGTCGACGATGGAGCGGAACCGGTTCTCGACGCGGACCGGGTCGTCCCATGCTCTCCGGCCAGCCTGCACCTGCCGGAAGGCTTCGATCATCACGCCCACTTTCATCGTCGAGGCGGCGTGGAAGGTGCGGTCGGCCAGACGGTCGAACCGGCGGGACGGGCTGCGGACGGCGACGGCGACCGTCGCGCCGGGGTACTGCGCCACGATGGCGTCGACGGTCTCGGCCAGCGGGTCGGGGGAGGCGGTCACGAGCAGGGGGCCCGGGCACCAGATGCAGCCCGAGAGGGCGACCACGGTGGCGAGCAGGCCGAGGCGGACGGTCAGCATGGGGCTACGATACGCCCGGCGGATCGGCGCGCGGCGCGCCTCTCGCGCTGACTCGTCAGATACGGCCCGAGATCTCGGACTCCAGCCAGCGGGGGAGGACGTTTCCCTGGGGGTAGACCTGCGCCCGTGCCGTGAACTCCTCGATGTCGGTCTGTTGCACCCGGATCTGGGTGTAGCCCGCCGGGTCGAACCGCCCGACGACGGTCACGATGACGCCGTCGTCCTGGCTGCGGACCGACTCGACCCGGATGCCAGACTGCTGGAACGTCTCCCCGATCGCGTTCACGACCTCCTCGGGCGAGCCCTCGAAGTACGACCAGTCGAAGGGGTCGGGGCGGCCGTAGGCCTCGGCGATGGAGGCGTTGGTGCAGCCACCCAGTCCGAGGGTCAGGAGGAGGGCGGTGGCGAGGAGCGGGAGGCGCATGAGAACGGGGAGGACGTGGATGGACAACGCTCTCTGCCGCGCGCCGGTGCCCGGTCGTCTCATGGGGACAGCGCTTTGCCCAGGCACACCGCCGATGCGCAGCACGTGCCCTGGAACTCACTCGACTGGCGGACGCCCGCGGGGGCCTCGGCACGGTCCATCGGGGCGTAGCCGCGAGCCTCGAAGAAGGGGGCGGCGGTCGTGGTGAGGAGGACGAGCGAGCGAAGGCCGTCGGCGTGGGCGCGCGCCTCGGCGGCTTCTACGAGGCGGGAGCCCGCCCCCGTCCCGCGCGCCTCGGGCGCCACGGCCAGCGACCGGAGCAACCCGGCGTCGCCGTACGGCTCGACGGCCACGCTGCCGAGCACGACGTTACCAGGGCGGACGACGAGGAAGCGGTCGGCTTCGGGCAGGTCGCCGACTGGCAGAGCCGCAGCCTCCAGAAGCGCCCGGATGCCGGGGAGGTCGGCCTCGGTAGCGGGTTCGGGCGTCCCGAACGCGCCATCGATCCAGGCAGCGATCTCGTCGCGGACGGTCGCGAAGGCCGCGCGCCGGTCGTTCTCTGTGCCCTCCACCGCCGACGGGTCCCGGAAGCTGTGGTGCACGTTGCGGACGCGCGCAGGCAAGTACGGACACGCTTCGAGGGCGTTGTCGCACACGGTCACGACGATGTCGAAGTCCTGGTCGCCCAGGTCGTCGATGGTCTTTGAGCTCTGGGCGCTCGGGTCGATGCCCGCGTCGCGGAGCGCTTCGACGGCCAGCGGGTGTACGCCGCGCGCGACGGTCCCGGCACTGAATGCTTCGTAGCGGTCGCCGTGACGGGCGCGGAGCAGCCCTTCGGCCAGCTGCGACCGGGCCGAGTTGTGGGTGCAGACGAAGAGGACGGAGGTCCGGGGGTCAGCAGCAGCCGTCATCGCAGGAGCACGAAGAGAGGCCCTCGAAGAAGACGCCGAGGGAAGCGGAGATGGAGGCCAGCGCACCTGCCTTGAGGCAGTAGCAGGAGCGTTGGCCGTCGGGCGTGCCGGAGATCAGTCCCGCCTCGCGAAGCACCTTGAGGTGCTGCGACACGGTCGATTGGGCCAGCCCGACCACCTCGACCACCTCGCCGCAGACGCACGACCCTCGCGCACCGAGGGTGCGGAGGATGGCGATGCGGGCGGGATGGGAGAGAGCCTTCGCCCAGGTCGCGAGCGTCGCGTCGTCCGGGAGGGTGGCCGGCGGGGAGTCGGTCATGGAAAACGAACCGGCGGCGGAGCGAGGCCCCACCACCGGGGGTCGGGTCAGCAGCAGCAGCACCCGCAGTCGCAGGCGCCGTCGTCACAGTCACAGTCGCAGCAGGCGTACAGGATCATGGGAGTGGGGGTTGGTGGAACAGGTTCATCGTCGATCGACGATGAACGATACGCGTTCGCCAGCGACCTGTCAACCCCCGGCCTGAAAGGGAGCGCGGCCCCCGGTCTCTGGAGCGGGGGCCGCGCGCGCCTGTCCGCCTCGGCGTCATCACCGAGGCGGGGCGATTCACGCAACTCAGCGAGCGACCGTCACCTGGCGCGTCGACCGGACCGTCTCGCCCTGGAGCACGAGCACGTACACGCCCGCGGCCAGCGACCCGCCATCGACCTCCACCGTCACTGGCGTCGCCGCCTGCGTCGGGCCTGCGAACACCTCCTGCACGCGACGCCCCATCACGTCGTAGAGCGTGACGGTCACCACCTGCGCCTCGCTCACGATGAACGTCGCACGGGCATGACTGTCGAGCGGGTTCGGAACCACGGTCAGCGGGTCCATTTCGGCCGTCGACAGCGACGTGGAGGCAGCCACGGCGAGGAGGTCGCCCGACGGCGTCGCGCCGACCTCGAACGCGCCCACGTCGTCCATCCCGTCCGCGCGCACGTAGCCGCGCTGGTCGACCGTCAGGTCCGTGTCGCCCGTGTCGATGGCCGGGCTGCCCGGGAGCGGGGCGCGCGTCCGCGTCGGGCCGCCGTTGTCGGCGAGGGGGCCGAGCATCGGGTCCGTGTTGATCCGGTCCGTGGGCTCGGGGTCGAAGCCGAGCGGGGCGTCGTCCACGATGTTGAAGCCGCCGGACACGGGGGTGCCCAGGAAGCTCGGCCCGTCGTTCGGGTCGTCGCCCTCGACGGTGTTGCCCGCGACGATCGTGCTTCGGAGTCGAACGTGGTTCGGGCCGGTCCGGAGTCCACCGCCCTCCCTGCCGGCCTGGTTGTCCGTGAGCGTACTGCCCTCGACCAGCGCAAAGTTGGCGGAGCCGAGGGCGAAGAGACCACCGCCACGCAGTGCCGTGTTGCCGTGGATCGTCGTGTTGAGGATGGAGAGCGATCCGTCACTGGCGTCGATCCCACCGCCGTTGCCCGTCGCGGAGTTGCCCCAGATCAGGCTCTCGCGGATCGTGACGTCGCTTCGGCCAAGCAGGAGGGCCCCGCCCGCATCCTGCGAGCCGCGAAGGCCGGTCCGGTTGTCCGACAGTACCGACGTGCTGATCTCCAACGTGCCACCGAAGGCGTAGAGCCCTCCGCCGCCAAACACGCTGAAGTTGCCGGTGACTGCGGATCCTTCGATGGTGAGTGGCGCGACGGAACTGAATCCTCGAAGGGCGACGATCGCTCCTCCGCTGGATTGGGCCTGGTTGTCGATGAACTCTGAGGTCGAGATCGTGACGGCCGCCTCGCCGACGACCGCAATCGCGCCCCCGTCCACCTGGCTGTCGTCGGCGTATCCGGACGCGCGGTTCTCCGAGAACCGGGCCTGCTCCACCACCACCTCGCCGTGCCGAATGGCGACGGCACCGCCCCGGCAGGTGTGTGCCCGGTTGCTGGTGAACATGGACTCGGTGAGGTCAACAGTGCCTCCCCCGACGTAGACGGCGCCGCCGCAGAGGAACGGAGTCTGGCGGGCGAGCCCGCGGGCCGTGTTCTCGCTAAACACCGAGCCGTGGTCGGTCAGCGTGGCCCCGGCCGCGACCCAGAGCGCGCCCCCCTGGTTTCGGGCGTAGTTCCTGGAGAACGTGGTCGAGGCGAGCGTCAGGGTGCCGTCTGCGAGGTGGACGGCTCCTCCGTCGCCGGGGCTCGGGGCCGCATCGTTGTCGGAGAACTCGGCACCGGAGATCCCCACCTCGGCCCCGCCCATGACCTCGATGGCTCCGCCAGACCGCTGCGCCCGGTTGAGACGCAGTGTCGCGTCCGTGAGGGTGGCGGACCCGCCGTTGACGAAGATGGCGCCCCCCGAGGCGGACGCCCCCGTCGCACGGTTGCCGGTGAACATGGCGTCCGTGACCGTGAGCGTGCCGCCGTCGACGTAGACACCGCCGCCGCCCTGGTCGGTGCCTGCGCCCTCGGCGATGTTGCCGTCGAGAGTGACGCCGGAGAGGGACAGGGTGCCGTCGCTGCTGATCCAGAAGGCTCCACCCTCGGTCGCCCGGTTCTGGGTCGCCGACCCCTGGAGGATCACCACCTGGGCGCTGCCCCCACCGTGGACGGCACCGCCGTTGCCGGGGTTGGGCCCGGTCGTGTTGCCTTCGAAGGTCCCGTTGGTCACCTCGGCGTAGCCGCCGACGGTCTCCACGGCGCCGCCTGCACGTTGCGCGCGGTTGCCGGTGAACGTGGTGTTCTGCACGAACATCGCCGCGCCGTTCGGATTGAGGATCGCGCCTCCGGAGCTCGAGGTCCCGAGCGCGCGGTTGTCCGTGAACGTGCTGGAGAGGACCGTGATCGAAGCGCCGTCCGTGTAGATGGCGCCGCCCCCGGCAGAAGCCGCATCTCCGCGCGCCTGGTTGCCGACGAAGTCGACGCCGCTCACGTTGAGGCCGTTGCTGTTCGCGCTGACCCAGATGGCTCCTCCTGACCCAGGGGCTGCGTTCCCGATGAACGCGCCGCCTGTGACGTTCACGAAGGAGTTGCCCGATATGTAGATCCCGCCGCCATCCCCCCGTCCATTTCGGAAGGTGACATCGAAGAACTGGATGGAGAACCCGAACAACCCATCCGCCTCGACGACTCGGCTGCCCGGGGCGGCTGTGAGGGTAACGGGGCCTCGCACGATGACATCGGAGAAGAACTCGATCTGGCCCTGCGTCAGCGTGACGCTGGAGACGGAGAAGCGGATCTCATCTCCCATGTTGTCCCCGGCCGCGCAGCCGCCGACGGGGTCGTTCGAGTCGGCCGACTGAGCGGCTTCCCGGAGGGTGCAGCCGACGCCGTCGTCTGTGCTGGAGTCGACGATGATGATCGCCGCCTGGGTGGGGAGCGCGAGTGCCAACGCGAAGGCGAACGTAGAGAGGAGTCGACTCCGCATTGGCATACCGAAGAGATGTATGTGAGTATAGGGCGGAGAGGAGACACGACAAGGCGCGGCCCCCCGCTCCGAAGAACGAGGGGCCGCGCCGTTGGTCTGCCCCGGCGCCGTCGCCGAGATAGGGAGACTCACATGGCTCAGCGAGCGACCGTCACCTGGCGCGTCGACCGGACCGTCTCGCCCTGGAGCACGAGCACGTAGACGCCCGCGGCCAGCGACGAGCCGTCGACCGACACCTCGATGGCCTGCTCGGCCTGCGCCGCGCCGCTGAAGACCTGCTGGACCTGGCGGCCCATCACGTCGTAGAGCGTCACCGTGACCGCCTGCGCCTCGGAGACCGCGAACGAGGCGCGGGCCGAGCTGCGGAACGGGTTCGGCACCACGTCCAGCCGGTCGAGTGTGAGGGCCGACTGCGTCGCCGAGGCGAAGGGTGCCGCCGACACCAGGACGGGCGAGTACGTCCCGATCGGCCACGGGTTGGTGGCCGAGCCCTGCGTCGTGTCGTCGTCGTTGGCCTGCGGGCCGCTGTACGTGAAGTTGTTCAGGACGAAGGTCGTGCCGTCGGGGCCCGTGCCGTCCTTGCGGTAGACCCAGCCGTCCTCGTACTCCCAGGGCTGGCCGGTGCCGTCCGTGTCGATGTCACCGAAGACGTCGACCACAGCGCCATCCTGGAACAGCTCGATCGCGTCGTCTCCGTTGTTGCCGGCCGCGCTCGACGTGTAGTCCGGCGCGAAGCCGAAGAACGACGTGAAGCCGGTCGTCTCCGAGGCGATGTAGATGTAGTCGCCCGCGCTCGCGGCGACCGCCGGGAACGTGAACTCCTGGCCGTCGGTGCCGCCACCGTTGTTGGCCGAGCCCAGGCCGTAGACCGAGAGGTCGGCGATGTCGTCGAGGACGTAGACCTCGATGGCCTTCGGCAGGCCCCCGGTGAGGTTGCCGTCGAAGATGCCCGTGAACACGAGCGCCGGGCCCGCTGCGGCATCGCCGAACTCGACCGCGCCGACGTCGTCGGGCTCGGTGCGGGCCACGCCGCGCTGGTCGATGGTGAGCGCCGTGCTGCCCGCGTCGATGGCGGGGCTGCCGGACAGGAGGGCTGCCGTCAGCGTCGGGCCGCCGTTGTCGGCGAGTGCGTCCAGCATCGGGTCGGTGCCCGTCTGGTCCGTGCCGGTCGCCGGGAAGGTGGCCGCGGTCGGCGTGGTGCCGATCACGTTCCATCCGCCGGAGCCGTAACGCCCGGAGAGGTTGGCGCCGTTGGTGGCGCTGTTGTCGGCCACGATGGAGTTCGTGAACGTGACGAAGGGCGTGCCTGCGTTCTGCGTGTTCTGGTTGTACAGACCGCCGCCGGCGAGCGCCGCCGAGTTGTTGGCGATGGTGGCGCTGTCGAAGCTGATCGCGCCGCTGAGCGAGACCACCCCTCCACCGAGGCGGGCGGAGTTGTCGTACAGCGTCGAGTTCTGGACCGTCGCGCTGGCGTCCGCGCGGACGGCGAGGCCGCCACCCAGGTCCGAGCTGTTGCTCAGAAGGAGCGTCTGATCCAGCGTCGCGGTGCCGTCGGCGAGGTGCACACCGCCTCCGGCGGAGCCCTGCCCGAACGTCCGGTTGCCACTGAGCGTCGTGCGCAACACGGTCGCCTCGCCCCCATTGACGAAGAGGCCGCCACCGCCCGCGGCGCCACGCGCGGCGTTCGAGAGCAGGTTGCTGTCGCGTAGGAGGAGCGTGGTGCCTCCGTTGATCCAGAGGCCGCCCCCTTCATTGCCCGCCTCGTTGTTCGAGACGGACGCATCGAGGACCTGGAGCGTGATGACGCCCCGCGTGGTGTGGATCGCGCCACCGTTGCCCGGCGCCGTGCCGGTCACGTTCTGCGTGAACGTCGAGCCGACGAAGGCCGCCAGCACGATCTCGCCTTCACCAGGAGCCGTCACCTCGACGGCGCCCCCGGCGCGCTGCGAGCGGTTCTGGTCGAACGTGGTGCTGAACACCGTCGCCGAGCCGCCATTGACGAGGATCGCTCCGCCGGAGCCGGATGCTCCCGAGGCACGGTTGCCGGAGAAGACCGAGTCTCCGGTGCCGGAGTCTACGTTGAGCACGCCGCCGTCGACGTAGACGCCGCCGCCGCCCTGGTCCGCACTCGCGCCCTCGGCGATGTTGCCGGTAACGGTGACGCCGAGCAGCGACAGCGTGCCGGAGGCCGAAATCCAGTACGCGCCGCCTTCGCTGGCCCGGTTGCCCGTCGCCGCCGCGTCGGTGACCGTGACGTTGGCCGTGCCGCCGCCGTGGATGGCGCCGCCGTTGCCGGGGTTGGAGCCCGCCGTGTTGCCGACGAACGAGCCACCGGTCACCATCGTGGCACCGCCGACCGTCTCGATGGCGCCGCCTGCGCGCTCGGAGCGGTTGTTGGTGAAGGTGGAGGCCTGGATGTTGAGGCTCGCCCCGTTGGGGTTGAGGATCGCCCCGCCGGAGCCGGACGTGCCGAGGGCGCGGTTGTTGGTGAACGTGGCGTTCTGGACCGTGAGCCCACCGCCGTTCGTGTAGATGGCGCCGCCTCCCTGGTTGGCCGCGTCTCCACGAGCCTGGTTGTCGGTGAAGGACGTGCCGTCGATCGTCAGGGTCCCGGCGGCCGAGAGGTAGATCGCGCCTCCGGACAGCGGCGCGTTGTTCTGGTTGAACGCGCCGCCCGTCACCGTCACGGTCGTCGCCCCCGTGATGGCGAGGGCACCGCCGTTGCCCCGGCCGCCCACGAAGGTGACACCCGAGAAGGAGACCGAAGAGGCGGGACCGACGCGCACGATGCGCTGACCGGGCGTCGCCGTGAGGGTCACCGGGCCCGTCACGATCAGGTCCTCGGAGAGGTAGAGCTGGCCGCCGGTCAGCGTCACCGCGCCGACCGAGAACTGGATCTCATCGTTCACGTTGTCACCGGCCGCGCACCCACCGACGGCCGTGTTGGTGTTGGCCGCCTCGACGGCCTCGCGGAGGGTGCAGCCGACGCCGTCGTCGGCGCCGGAGTCGACCGTGATGACAGCCGCCTGGGCTGTCAAGGAGACTGCCAGCGTGAGGGCAGCGAAGAGAGAGGGTCGGGCCAGTCGGCCGAGAGGGAGCAAGCGTCTCATGAATGCAGAGAGTGGAGGGAGCGCGGCGTCGGGGGAGCCAGGGAGAGCCGCGTGAGAAAGAACATATCGACGCGAGCAGAGAGAATCGTCAACAGGGCGTGACCTCTCGCCCGCCGAGTCGATGGCCCCGAACGCAGCGCGGCCCCCCGCTCCGAAGAACGAGGGGCCGCGCCGTTGGTCTGCCCCGGCGCCGTCGCCGAGGCAGGGAGACTCACATGGCTCAGCGAGCGACCGTCACCTGGCGCGTCGACCGGACCGTCTCGCCCTGGAGCACGAGCACGTAGACGCCCGCGGCCAGCGACGAGCCGTCGACCGACACCTCGATGGCCTGCTCGGCCTGCGCCGCGCCGCTGAAGACCTGCTGGACCTGGCGGCCCATCACGTCGTAGAGCGTCACCGTGACCGCCTGCGCCTCGGAGACCGCGAACGAGGCGCGGGCCGAGCTGCGGAACGGGTTCGGCACCACCGTCAGCGCGTCGAGCGTCGTCGCGAGCGCGGCCGTCCGCGTCGTCGGCGCCACCGTCATCGCCGGCGCGTACGTGCCGATCGGCCACGGGTTGGTCGCCGTGTCCTGGCTCGTGTCGTCGTCGTTGGCGTCGACACCGCTGTAGGTGAAGTTCTCCAGCACGAACGTGTCGCCGTCCGGACCGGTGCCGCTCACGCGGTAGGCCCAGCCGTCGACCGTGTCCCAGGGCTGGCCGGTGCCGTCGACGTTCACGTCGCCGTAGACATCGATCACCTCGCCGTTGAAGAACACCTCGATGGCGTCGTCGCCATTGATCGAGGCGGCGCCGGAGACGTAGTCCGCGTCGAAGCCGAAGAAGGCCAGGAAGCCGGGCGCCTCAGCGGAGACGTAGATGTAGTCGCCCGCGCTCGCGGCGTCGGCCGGGAACGTGAACTCGGGCGAGCCGGTGGGCCCGCCGCCGTTGTTGGCCGACGAGACGCCGTAGGCGCTCAGGTCCGCGATGTCGTCGAGGACGTAGAGCTCGATCACCTTCGGGTTGCCACCCGAGAGCGGACCGTCGAAAACGCCGGTGACGATCATCGACGCCGTGGCCGGGGGAGCCGCGTCGCCGAACTCGACCGCGCCGACATCGTCGGGCTCGGTGCGGGCCACGCCGCGCTGGTCGATGGTGAGCGCCGTGCTGCCCGCGTCGATGGCGGGGCTGCCGGACAGGAGGGCTGCCGTCAGCGTCGGGCCGCCGTTGTCGGCGAGCGCGCCGAGCATCGGGTCGGTGCCGAGCTGGTCGGAGGCCACCGCGGCGAAGGTGAGCGCGTCCGGCGTCGTGCCGATCACGTTCCACCCGGCGGACGTGTGCCGTCCCTTCAGGTTGGCCCCGTTGGTGGCGCTGTTGTCGGCCACGATGGTGTTCGTGAGCGTGACGTACGGCGTACCCTGGTTGGGGGTGTTCTGGTTGTAGAGCCCGCCGCCGCCGATGGTGGCGCTGTTGGACGCGATGGTCGCGCTGTCGAACGACAGGAAGCCGCTGCCCGAGAACCCGCCGCCGCCGAAGCGCGCCGTGTTGCCGTAGAGCGTCGAGTTGTGCACCATCACGGTGGCGCCATTCAGCGAGGCGACGCCGCCGCCGTTGCTGGCGTAGTTCTCCGTGAACAGGCTCTGCATCACCGCGGTGGTGCCGCCGACGGCCAGGAGGCCACCACCGGGGACACCATCGGCGTAGGTCCGGTTGCCGCTCACCGTCGAGGTGAGGACCGTCAGCGAGCCGCCGTTGTTGAACAGCGCGCCGCCGCCGTTGTCGGCTGCGAGCCCGCGGGCGGCGTTGCCCGTGAAGGAGCCCGCGGTGACGGTCGCCGTCGTGCCGGTGTTGATCCAAAGGCCACCGCCCTCGCTCCAGGCTTCGTTGCCCGAGAAGTTGGCGTTGTCGATGGTCATCGTCAGATCGCCGGTGGTGGTGTGGATGCCACCGCCGTTGCCGGGCGCGCGGCCGGTGATGTTGTTCGTGAACGTCGCGAAGTCGATCGTCGCCGTCATCGGGGTGTCCGAGGCCGGGGCCGTGAACTCGATGGCGCCGCCCGCCCGCTGGGCGCGGTTCTGCATGAACACGGTGCCGTCGATCGTGACGGAGCCGCCGTTGACGAGGATGGCGCCGCCGGAGCCGGACGCGCCAATCGCACGGTTGTCCGAGAAGGTCGACTGGCCGGTCACGTTGGTCACCGAGAGGGTGCCACCGTCGACGTAGACGCCGCCGCCACCCTGTTCGGCGCTGGCGCCCTCGGCGATGTTGCCTTCCACGATCACGTCACCGAGAGCCATCGTGCCAGCGCTGGAGATCCAGTACGCGCCGCCCTCGTTGGCACGGTTGCCGCGCGCCGTCGAGCCGAAGACGGACACGTCGACCGAGCCGCCGCCGTGGATGGCGCCGCCGTTGCCGGGGTTGGTGCCCGCCGTGTTGCCCTCGAAGTTGCCGCCGGTGACCTGGGTCGAGCCGTTGACCGTCTCGATGGCGCCACCAGCCCGCTGCGAGCGGTTGCCGGTGAAGGCCGAGTCCGTGATGTCCAGCGTGGCGCCATTCGGGTTGAGGATCGCGCCGCCGGAGCCCGAGGTCCCGAGCGCGCGGTTGTCGGTGAAGGTGGCCTCATTGATGTTGACCGTGCCGCCGTTCGTGTAGATGGCGCCGCCGCCCTCGTTGGCCGCGTCGCCGCGGGCCTGGTTGCCCGTGAACGAGGTGCCGTTGACCGTGAGGCTACCGCTCGCGGAGACGTAGATCGCGCCGCCGCGGACCGGAGCCGCGTTCATGTTGAACGCGCCGCCCGTGAGCACCACCGGTGCCGAGTCCGTGATGAAGAGCGCGCCGCCATCGGCCTGGCCGTTCTGGAACGTGACGTCCGAGAACGAGACGACCTCGCTGCCGTCGATGCGGAAGATGCGGCTGCTGGCCGCGGCCGTGATCGTGACCGGCCCGGTGACCGTCACGCCCTCGGTGATCGCGATCTGACCCGCCGTCAGCGTGATCGCCCCGACGGAGAACTGGATCTCATCGGCGATGCCGTCGCCCGCGGTGCAGCCGCCGACGGCGGAGTCCGTGTTGGCCGACTGGACGGCTTCGCGAAGGGTGCACCCGACGCCGTCGTCGGTGCCCGAGTCGACCGTGATGGTCGCGGCCTGGGCGGTGAAGGTGAAGGCCAGCGCGAAGGCGACCAGAAGGGCGGACCGTGTGAGCAGTCGGCCGAGGGTAGTGGAGGGTCTCATGAGCAGAGAGGGGGAGAAAGAGATGGTCCGATTCGGCGACACCGTCGTCGCCGCAGACTTGGGGGGACGTGCAGTGCCTGATAGTAGAAGCCCCCCCAAAGTGTTCCATTACCGAACAGTGACGACGGGAAGTGGGCAGCCCCGGGGCAGGGGAGGACACCCTGTCGCTACCCCTGACTCCGCCCATGGTCAGCCCAGAGCGTCTGCGGCTCGGACATGTCGCCTTCTTCCTACACCGGCTCAGGCCCCTGTCCTACACCGGTTCCGTCGAGGGAGGACGCCCCTCTCAGTGGAACCGCCCGGCTAGGCGGTGGCTCGCTCCTGGTCGGCGTACTGCAGTTCGTACAGGCGGCGGTACAAGCCGTCCGCGACGAGGAGCGCCTGGTGGTCTCCGCGCTCCCGGACCTCGCCCTTGTGCAGCACCAGGATCTGGTCGGCGTGCTGGACGGTCGAGAGGCGGTGCGCGACCACGAGCGCCGTCCGCCCCTCCATCAGGACGTCGACGGCGCGCTGGACCATCTCCTCGGTCTCGGTGTCGACCGACGAGGTCGCCTCGTCGAGCACGAGCACGGCCGGATCGTAGAGGAGGGTGCGGACGAACGACAGCAACTGGCGCTGGCCGAGGGAGAGCGTCGCCCCGCGCTCTCCCACGTCAGACGCGTAGCCCTCGGGCAGGCGCTCGATGAATCGGTCGGCCCCCACCAGACGGGCGGCCTCGGCGACGCGCTTGACGGACACGTTGGGGTCGCCGAGCGTCACGTTCTCGGCGATGGAGCCGGAGAACAGGAACACGTCCTGGAGCACGAGTCCGACCTGTCGGCGGAGCTCGGCGAGTGGGAGGTCGCGCACGTCCACCCCGTCCACGGTGATGCGTCCCTGCTGCGGCTCGTAGAAGCGGAGCAGCAGCGACAGGATGGTCGTCTTGCCGGAACCCGTCGCGCCTACGAGCGCCAGCGTCTGCCCCGGCTCGCACGTGAACGAGACGTCGCGCAAGACCCAGTTCCAGTCGGGGGGAGAGGCGGAGCCTGGGGACCCTGCCAGAGGGCCGCGGTCGCTCGGCGCGTCCTGCATCCCGCGTCCCTCGTCCTCGCTCTTGGCCTCCGGAAGCCGCTCGTACGCGAACCAGACGTTCTCGAATGCGATGCGACCTGCGGCACGGCCCCCGGCGAGGTGCGTCGGCGCCTCCGGATCGGGCAGCGACTGGTCGTCGTCGAGGAGGTCGAAGACGCGCTCCGAGGCGGCGAAGGCGGCCTGGATCGAGTTCAGCTGGTCCGACAGGTTGCGGACGGGCTCGAAGAACAGCCGCACGTACTGCACGAACGCGATCAGCGTGCCGATCGAGACGGCCTCGCGCATCGCCTCGGTGCCGCCGAACCAGATCACAAGCGCCAGCGCCGCCGACGCGATGATGTCTACGACGGGGTAGAAGAGCGCGTAGTAGTACACCGTCTGGACATGCGCGTCGCGGTGCGCCGCGTTGACCTCTCCGAAGCGGCGCTGCTCCTCGGGCTCGCGGCCGAAGATCTGGACCACGCTCATGCCCGTGACGTGCTCCTGGAGGAACGCGTTCATGCGCCCGACCTGCTTGCGGGTCTCGCGATAGGCCGCCCGCATCTTGCGCCGGAAGACCTCCGTCGCCAGGACCATCGGCGGGAGCGCGACGAGAGCCATCAGCCCCAGCTCGAGGTCGAGCGAGAGCATGAAGTAGCCGATGAACATCAGCCGGGCGAGGTCTCCCAGCATGGTCACGGCGCCCGCCGAGAGTAGGTCGGCCAGGGCCTCGATGTCGCTGGTGGCCCGCGTGATGAGCGTCCCGATGGGCGTCTTGTCGAAGAACGCCAGCCGCTGCCGCTCGATGAACCGGAAGACGCGCGTCCGCAGGTCATACAGCGCGTGCTGCCCGATCCACTGGGTGAGGTAGCCGAGCGCGAAGTAGGCCAGCCCCTCCGCCACCAGCACGGCCCCGATCAGCCCGACGATCCGAATCAGGCCGGGTACGTCGCCGGGGATGATGAAGTCGTCGACGGCGGTCTGGACCAGCCGCGGCCGGAGCGGCCCCAGAAACGCGACGACGAACGTCAGCGAGAGCGCCGCAGCGACGTGCCAGCGGTACGGCCACAGCAATGCCCCGAGGCGTCGGACGAGGCCGCGCGGGGGGCGCCAGGCGGGAGCGGTCTGGGAGGGGTCGTCGGCCACGGCGCAAGCTACCCCGCCGCACCCGGCCGCGGTTCCTCGCGGGAGCGGTCCAGGGGCGCCCGCCTCGTCGCCGCAGCCGAGGCGGGCGCCACCGGACTATCGGACGAGCGTGAAGCGGCTCGTCTGCGTCTCCCACACGTCCCCCACGCGGGCCGTCACGCGGGCGTGGTAGACGCCCGAGGCCAGCCCAGCCGTCGGGGCGTCGACGGTGGAGAGGCCCGCGGGGAACGCCTGCGTGCGGCGCCCGACCTCGCGGCCGAGCGCATCGACGATCACCACGTCCACCTCGGCGGGCGCGTCGAGGGTGAACGCGAGGCGGGGCGTACGGCCGGGGTTCGGACGGGCCGGGGCGAGCGCCAGCAGGGCGTCGGAGGCCGGGGCGCCTGCGCGGTCGGTCCCGCCGGAGCCCAGCCCCCACACGGTGACGGTGCCGCTGATCTCGTTGGAGGTGACGAGGAGGGCCTGCCCGGTCGGGCTCTCTGCGGCCGAGATGAACGCCAGGCCCTCGGGGCCGAGATCGCCCGCGGCCGGGTTGATCGAGCCGTCCGGAAGCTGCACGTCGACGCCGAAGTTGCGGTTGATGAGGAGGCCCGCGTAGGTCGGCGCGAGCGGATCCGACACGTCGTAGAGGATGACGGCGCTGACGCGCTCCAGCCCGACGAAGGCGAACGTGCGGCCGTCCACCTCGCCCACCACGACGCCCTCCGGCTCGGGGCCTTTGTCGTCCGAGCGGTTGTCGAAGGTGTCGTTCTCGTCGTTGGTCGCGTTGAAGGCGTCCTCCGGGAGCACCTCCTTCGAGATCAGCAGCGCGATCTGGCGCTCGATGTCGTCGCCGGAGTCCCAGACGCGCACGCCGTCGGCGGCGTGGATCGAGAGCGAGCGGGCGCCGAAGGCGAAGAAGGACTCCACGTCGCCGTCACCGTCCGAGTCGCCCATCGTGGTCGTGGTGGTGAGGCGGCCGAGGCGGGCATCGTCCTGGAGGAACGCTGCGTCCGGGATCGCCACCGGGTCGGCCGCGAGGTCCTTGATGCGGGTCTCCTCCGAGTAGCCGTCGTAGTCGCGGGCATCGCCCTCGTTGGCCGTGAACACGTACGTCGCGCCGCCGATGCTGTACGCCGCGATGCCGTCGGGCTGGTACATGCCGTAGACGGGCCACGTCGAGATGGCGATGTCGTCGTCGCGGTTGGACGGGTCGAGGGCGTTGCCGGCGAGCGCGTGGTTCTTGTAGCCGAGCGGCAACAGGTCGACGGCTCCGGTCGCGAGGTCGACGACCGCGAGCGCGTTGTTTTCCTGGATCGAGACGTAGGCCGTCGTACCGTCGGGGCTGACGGCGGCGAACTCGGGCTCCAGGTCCTGCGCCACCGAGGCACCCGGCCCGAAGATGCGGATTTGCGGATCGAGCGTTCGCGTGCCGCCCACGTTGAAGTCGGCGAAGCCGACCGTCGTCACGGCCGCGCCCGCGACGCCGCTGGACAGGTCGATGAGCGAGATCGAGCCCTCGGGGTCGACGGTGTAGTCGTCGTTCGGCTCACCCTCGTTGGCCACGACGACGGTGCTGCCGTCCGGGGAGAACGCCACCGCATCGGGCAACGCACCCACACCGACGGTTCCGAGGAAGGCGCCGCTCACGTCGAAGAAGGCGACGACGCCAGGGTCGGTCTTGGGGGCGGCCTCGACGGCGACCGCCACGATGCCCTTGGCGACGGCGACGCTGTTGGCAGAGGCGCCGTAGGGCGTCACGTCGAGGGTGAACGCGAGCGTGAGGTCGGCCGGGTCGGAGGCGTCGAGCACGACCACCTGCGCCTCGGCGGCGTTGACGAAGAAAAGCCGCTGGGTGGCGGCGTCGAAGGCGACGATCTCTGCAGCGCCTTCGTCGAAGAGACCCGTGGCGTAGGTACCAAGGCGGGTGGCCTCGAGCGGCTGGGCGGCGACCGGAAACAGGCCGGCGGTGAGGACGAGGAGGAGAGCGTAGCGGACGAGCATGCGGGCGGGGGACAGGGGAGCCCTGAGCCTATCCCGCCCTGTCGGATCGTCCAGTTATCCAAGCGTTATCCAGTCGTTACTGGACCGTGACTCCCCTGCGCTACGCGTACGGGTCGACCGGGTCCATGGCGGCCAGTTCCACCAGGTAGTCCGCGATGCGTCGGGCCGCCGCGTCGACGAACGCCGCGCCTCGCTCGGGCGTCGCGGCGCGCGGGTCCCCGACGCCTGTGTCGGCCGTCATCTTGCGCCAGTCGCGGGGCGACCACGCCCAGCCCTCGCGGAGGGCAGCCACACGGAAGGGCCGCTCGGCGCCGTCGCCCGCCTCAGCGAGGGGCCGGACGAGGTCGGGGCGGACGTGCATCATCGCGCTCGTCTCCAGTTCGCCGGCGTGGTCGCCCGGCGTGTCGAAGTAGTTGTCGGCGGGTACGGTGCGCCACCAGTCGAGCGCGCTCAGGAAGACCTCCGTCTGCCCCTGGATCTCCCGCAGGATCGGCTTGAAGTCGTTGCCGCCGTGTGCGTTGACGATCACCAGCCGGGCCACGCCCGCCGCCTCCAGGCTCCGCACCACGTCCGCGATCACGAGACGCTGAGTCGGTGGGCTGAGGTCGATCACCGGTCCCAGCCCGAGCTGCATCGCGTTGGCGCCGAACGGGATCGTGGGGAGGACGACCACGCGTGCGCCGCGTGCGGACGCCAGGCGTCCCGCCTCCAGGGCCAGCGCCTCGGCGAGGAGGGTGTCGGTGGCATACGGGAGGTGCGTGTTGTGCGGCTCCGTCGCCCCCCACGGCAGCACGGCGACCTCGAAGGCCGCGTCGCGGGCCTGGGGCCACGTCAGATCGGACAGGCGAAACGGCGGGACCATCGTCAGCGACGCACCTCGTAGCGGGCCAACTCCTCGGCGGCCTCCGTCACCGGGAACACCTGCCGCGCCTCGTCGACGAGCAGGCCGGTGTCGGCGTAGCGGGCGGAGAAGTGGGTCAGCAGGAGGCGCTTCGCACCGGCGTCGCGGGCGACCTGGGCGGCCTGCCGAGCGGTGGAGTGGCCCACCTCGGCTGCGCGGGCGGCGTGCTCGTCGGTGAACGTGGCCTCGTGGAGCAGAAGGTCCGCGTCGCGGGCGAGAAGGCGCCCCCCCTCGCAGGGGACCGTGTCGAGCACGTAGGCGAACGCCGCGCCCGGCCGCTCGGGCCCCACGAGCCCGTCCGGGGAGACGAGCGTCCCGTCGTCCAGCGTGACTGCCTCGCGGCGCTTCAGCGCCTCGAACTGCCAGCCCTCGGTGATGCCCGCCGCGCGGGCGCCCTCGCCGTCCAGCGAGCCCGGCCGGGTCCGCTCCTGGTAGCGGAAGCCTGCGCAGAAGACGCGGTGCTCGATGGGCCGCGCCTCGATGGTCACGTGCTCGTCCTCGTACACGACCTCGTGCTCGAAGCCGTCCGCCAGTTCGCGGTACGTGACCTCGAACGGCAGCCCGTCGGTACGGATGCCCGGCATGGCGTGCAGCATCTCCCGGAGCCCGGTCGGCCCGACGATCAGGAGCGGGTCGGTGCGCTCCAGCAGCGCCAGCGTCGTCACGAGGCCGGGGAGGCCGAACACGTGGTCGCCGTGGAGGTGCGTGATGCAGATGGCGCTCAGCGTGCCGCGCGTCAGCCCGCCGCGCACGAGCTGGAGCTGGGTCCCCTCGCCACAGTCGAACAGCACCATCTTCCCGTCCCGGCGGAGGAGGGTCGCGGCGAGATGCCGGGTGCGGGTGGGAACGGCAGAGCCGACGCCGAGCGGGATGACTTCGAACACGGACCGAGGGGTGTGGGAGGCGCGGTCAACCCGGCGCGAGCGGAGGGGTTCGGGGCTGGCCGCGCTCGCGCCGATGCGGTTCCTCGGCGTTCGCCTGACGGCGCGGCGTCACAAAACAACCCGCCCGACGGTTTCCCATCGGACGGGCTGGCAAGCAGGGAGGTCCCTGTCTTAAGAGTCACCGGCGGGGCCGGTGCTGCTCCACAATACGACCGACCGGCGGCATTCGTGCCCGACTTGCCACCGAGGCGGACGAACTCATCGGAGGACGGTGAGCGTCTGCGTGAGGCGCTGGTCGTCGGCGTCGAGCACGAGCACGTAGACGCCCGCAGCCAGCGAGGACGCGTCGAGGCGAGCCTCGTACGGACCTGCCTCGTAGGGGGCCTCGGCCAGGACGGCGACCTCGCGGCCGAGCACGTCCACCAGCCGAAGCCGGACCGTCGCGGAGATCGGGAGGGCGAACGGGACGGTGGCGGCACCCACGACCGGGTTCGGCTGGACCGCCAGCGTCGGCTCATCGATGGGCTCTGGGACAGGAGTCGGCTCGGGGGACGCCTCCTCCGGTGCGGGCGACGGGTCGGTGGTGTAGAACCGGATCACGGTCCCCGCCAGCCCGTCGATGTCGACGCCGCCGGCATTCTGCTCCAGCACGAATCGCTGGAGGGGGCGCCCGCGGTCGAAGTCGATCTCGCTCGATGCGGCGGCAGTCGCCGGGTCCGTCGGACACTGGTTCGGGTCGGCCGCGACGACCGGCGCGATAGCCTCCTCCCACGCCGCGTAGTCCTCGACGGCGTAGTAGGCGTAAATGCGCTGGGTGGTGGGACCTGTGCCGTTTTGCGACGGGCCGCCGTACTCGAACACGCACTCGTCCGGGCCGTCGGCGAAGAGGACGGGCACCATCTGGATGTCGTCGTCCGGGTCATTGTCTGTACCCGGCGGCGTCACGCCGATGTCCCAGACCTCGAACGGCACCGGGACGGCGACGCCGGACGTGAGGCCGTAGTAGGCGACCGAGCCTGCCTCGGTGAAGCGGATCTCGTAGTCGCGTGGCGCAAACGCAGGGAGCGACGCTTCTGGCCCCGTCCCGATCGCGGTGCCGATGTAGTCGCCGGTGCTGTTGTGCGACTGGTAAATCCCGTTGGCCCCGATCTGGGCGCAGCCGACCGTGGACTGGGCCTCGGTTCCGCATGGGTCGGCTCCGCCGGGGCCGACGACCTCCACGAACGCCAGCCCGAGGCCGGCGACGGTGAGGGCCTCGGGGATGTACACGTAGCGGAAGTAGGAGAAGCTGCGCGCCGGAGGGGCCGGGCCGTCACCGCCCCAGTTCGTCGCCTGGACGGTCCAGTACGAGGTTCGCATGTTGAAGGGCAGCCCCTGGGCGGGCACGGTGTGGCTGGTGCCTCGCGTATAGATCGAGCGCGTGCTGTCCGGCATCGCACCGAGGCGGAGGTGATAGCCTTCTGCGCCCTCGACGGCGGTCCAGGAGAACATGAGGCTGTCCGGCAGGGCCTCGTCGTAGTCGGCGCCGTCGTCCGGTGCGAGGAGCATCGGCGAGGCGGGCAGCGGCGGCGGGGGCGTGTAGGCGACGCTGGCGGAGCGGATCGCCGTCGTACCGCCCGCGTCGTAGGCGGCCTGGACCGCGTCGCTGATGTCGAACAGCCGCGCGACGTTGTGGAAGCGGGTGCGGTCGGGGCTGCCTGGTCCGTCCCGGAGGCCGCCCTCCGCGAAGAGCAGGGCGAGGTCCACGCGGCGGCTCTCGCCCGGCGCGAGCGTCTGGGCGGGGGTGTTCAGCAGGGACGACATCTCGGAGCGCGTCCCGGAGGGCGACCGCGGCTGCTCCTGCGTCCAGTAGCGTCGGCGGATCACGTCGCCGTCGAAGCGCCAGCGCGTCACGTCAGTGCTGTCGGGGTTGTAGCCGAAGCCGCCGCGCGTCTGGGGCGTGCCGTCGCTCCAGAGGCTCGCCTGGGCGTTGCGCATGGCCGACGGGCGGTCCAGGTCGGGCGCGTTCGGGAAGTCGAACATCTCGTCGTCGACCCAGACGGTGCCGTACGCGCCGCTCAGGAGGTCCAGGCCGAGGGCGGGCGGCGACGTGCCGTAGTGTTTGTCGATCTCGGTTCTGTTGTACGAGATCAGCATCTCCCGGTCCGCGTCCGAGGCGAGGAAGTCATCGCCGTAGGCCCCGATCTGGGGGACGAGGAAGAAGGACACGCGGGCGTCGTCGATGGGCACCGGGCTCCGGTTGATGACCGTGAACTCGTAGACCGTCGACTGAGAGATCGCGAGGTCGGAGGCGTCGAACGCGACCGCGAGCACCTGGACCTCGATCTGGAGCGGATCGCCCTGGGACCGGATGTGCGGCCCTGCGTTGTCGTTCATGACCCACCACGCCGCCTGATCGCCGACCAGGTCGGGCCGTTCGCCCGCCGCCAGGTTCAACGTCGCTCCCTCGCCCGGAGTGAGGCTGTAGCCGAGGTCGCCGGGGCCGAGTGTCAGGCGCGGCTCGGACGCATCGCGCCGGTCGTTGCCGTTCACGTCGACGAAGTAGGGCGCCCCGTGGGCGATGGGCCAGCCGATCAGGTCGGGGTTGGTGAGCGGACCCACCCCGTCGGCCGTGACGCTGCGGAGGTCGTCGAAGGACACGCGCCAGATCCGGTCGAAGGCGGCGCAACGCTCGGGCGTCGTCTCGCCGTCGCCGTCGAGCGGGCCAGGCCAGAACTCCCAGTTGCCGTACGTCGCGCCTGCGATGTGGGCGGCGCCCTCGACCTCGCCACCGACCCACAGGTTGAGCGAGAACAGCGCGCCCGCCGACTCGACGCCCGGCGTGTAGGGGACGGTGTACGTCGCGGTGCTCTCACGGCGGAACAGGGTGCCGGTCGTGTAGAGCGCCGCCCGCACGTCGCCGACGTCGAGGAACTGCTCGGCGGTGCCGTACGCGCAGTCGCCGGCCGCGAGAGCCGCGGGAACCGCCGATGGCAGCGTCCGCTCCTGCGCCCGCGCGCCGCTGGCGATCCAGGCGGCGACGAGCGAGAGCAGAAGAAGTCGAGTCATCGAGGTCATCGGCCGACGCGAACGTCTGTGCGGACAACGTACGATGTCTCTAAATCCCCTGAGGGAAGGGCACCCATAGATGCACCGCGCCCCGCCCGGAGAGACCGGGCGGGGCGCGGGAGTCGGTCGGCCTCGGGGCCGAGGCGGCGCTAGCGGACGACCGTGATCGACTGCGAGGTCCGCTGCCCGTCGGCGTCGAGGACGAGCACGTAGACGCCCGCCGCGAGGCCGGTGGCGTCGAGCGTCGCCGAGTGATCGCCGGCGGCCTGGAGGCCGTCGGCGAGGACGGCGACCTCACGGCCAAGCACATCCACCACGCGCAGGCGCACCGGGCCCGCCTCGGCGAGCGTGTAGGGCACCGTCGCGGTGGTCGTGACCGGGTTCGGGTGGGTGGCGACCCGCAGGGCCTCGGCCCGGGCCAGGCTCGGCGCCACGAGCGGCGTCGGGTCGGTGGTGTAGAACCGGATCACGGTTCCCGTCAGGCCGGAGATCTCGGCACCCGCCTGCTCCAGCTTGAAGCGCTGGAGCGGGCGCCCACGGCTGAAGTCGATCTCGTTCGATGCGGCGGCAGTCGCCGGGTCCGTCGGGCACTGGTTCGGGTCGGCCGCGATGACCGGCGCGATGGCCGCGGCCCACGTCGCATAGTCGCCGACCGGGTAGTAGGCGTAGATCCTCTGGGTGGTCTCCCCGATGCCGAACACCGTCGGGTCCTGGTAATCGAACGTGCACTCGACGCCGCTGTCGGGGAAGAGGTTGGGGATCATCTGCACATCGTCCAGCGGGTCATTGATGGCCCCCGGCGCGGTCACGCCGATGTCCCAGACCTCGAAGGGCACCCAGATGGCCACGCCGGTCGTGAACGGGTAGTAGGCGTAGGAGCCCGCCGCCGTAAACCGGATCTCGTAATCGTTCGGAGCGAAGTCCGCAAGGCTGACCTCGGGGCCGGCGCCCACGGCCGTTCCGATGTAGTCGCCGGTGCCGTTGAACGAACTGAAGATGGCGTTGCCGCCGACCTCGCTGCACCCGAACGTTGAGCCCGCGTCGGGCCCGCACGGGTCGGCGCCGCCGGGGCCGACCACCTCGACGAAGGCCGGGGAGCCGTTCGACAGCAGCAGGACGCTCGGGTTGTAGATGTTGTAGGTGTAGGTGAACGGGAACGAGGTCCGGCTCTCGCCGCCCCAGTTCACCGCGCGGACGCCCCACCGGGTCTGCGCCTCGCCCTGCGGCAGCTGGGTGGCCGCGTCCAGGGTGAGGGAGGTGGCGGGCGCCGCGACCGTATACTCGGTCCCGTTGCCGAAGTCGAGCACGTAGGCGGCCGCGCCGGGGACCGCGGTCCACTCGAAGGTGACCGAGGCGGGCTGCGTGGTCTCGAAGTCGGTGCCGTTGGCTGGGGAGACCAGCGTGGGACGGTCCGGACGAGCCGGGGCGGCGCCGTACGTCACGGAGGCATCGCGGATGCCGCGCGTGCCGTCCGCGTCGTAGGCCGCCTGGACGGCGTCGCTGATGTCACGCAGGCGCGAGACGCTCGCGAGACGGGTCCGCGCCCGCGCGCCGGCTGCGAACAGGATCGCGACATCGACCTGGCGGCTCTCGCCGGGCGCCAGCGTCAGGGCGGGGGCGTTGACCACGATCCGGCGGTCTCCCGCTTCGCGCTGCGGCTCGCCGACGACGGGCTGCTCCTCCGTCCAGAACTCGAAGCCCAGCGGGTCTCCGTCGAAGGCCCACGTGGTCACGTCCGAGCTGCCGGGGTTGTAGCCGTCCCCTCCTCGGGTGATGGGCTCGCCGTCCTTCCAGAGACTCTGCTGCGCCAGCCATGCGGCGACGCGGCGGTCGTCCTCCACGCTCGGGTCGCCCGTCACACCACCGTTGTTGGTGAATGCGATGGTGCCCGCCGCGGAACTGAGCAGGTCGATGCCGATCGCAGGGGTAAAGGCGCCGTAGCCCCCGGCGCCTTCGTCGTCCTCGTCGGCGTTGTAGGCGAAGCCCATCCCGCGGGCGGCGTCGGAGCCGACGTAGTCGTCACCGAAGTTGCCGATGTCGGGGTCGCTCCAGAGCGACACGCGCGAGTCGATGATCGTGTTCGTGCCGCGGTTGTGGATGGTGTACTCGTAGACGGTCGCCGTCGAGACGGCCACATCGGGCGTGGTGAAGCCGTAGGCCAGGACCTGGACCTCGATGCCGAGCGGCTGGCTTCCCGACCAGTTGTGGAGGTTGCCGTTGTCGTTCATGACCCACCACGCGGCCTGGTCGCCGACGAGGTCGGGGCGCTCACCGGCGGCGAGGTCGAGGACGGCGCCGCCGCCGAGGGTGAGGCTGTAGCCTGCGTCGCCGGGGCCGAGCGCGATCCGCGGCTCGGAGGCGTCGCGGCGGTCATTGCCGTTGGTGTCGACGAAGTAGGGCGCGCCCTGGGCGATGGGCCAGCTCAGCAGGTCCGGGTTCGTCTGAGCGGTGATCCCGCTGCGGCCGTACGCGGCCAGGTCTCGGACGGAGACCCTCCAGATCTTGTCGAAGCTCGCGCAGCGGCTCGCGGTGGTCTCGCCGGTGGCGTCGAGCGGGCCGGGCCAGAACTCCCAGTTGCCGTACGTCGAGCCTGCGAATCGGGGGGCGCCATCGACCTCGCCGCTCACCCAGAGGCCCGCTGCGAACAACGCATTGGGCTCAGCGGTTGCGTTCCGGGCGTCGTACGGGGCCTCGTAGATGGCGCCGCCGCCTCGCCAGAAGAGGCCGCCCATGTTGTAGACCTGAGCGCGCACGCGCCCGATGTCGAGATCCGCGGTCGCGGCGCCGAGGTTGCAGTTCGCTGCCGCGGAAGCCACGGAGGCTGAGGGCGCGGCGCGGTGGACCGTCTTCTGCGCGCGAGCGGGGAGGGCGATCACAAGTAAGAATCCAAGCCCCCAGAGGGCGAGGCGTAGCGTGTGTGTCATGGTGAGAAGCGTGTGGATGAGTGGGCGCTTCAACCTATGTGGCTGGCTTCCGGGTGGACTGGTACAAACAGACTGTTCCCCGGATGGGGCAGCGGGTTCTGCCCTCCACGCCTACCCCACGCGCGTCACCCCGGTCGCCTCGGTGCCGAGGTGGCCGGATCAGCGCACGACCGTGATCGCGCGCGAGACCCGCTGGCCGTCGGCGTCGAGCACGAGCACGTAGGTGCCGGGCGCCAGCGAGGCCGCGTCGAGCCCAGCCCGGTGCTCTCCCTCCGGTTGCGTCTCGTCTACCAGCACCATCACCTCGCGGCCGATCACGTCCACCACGCGGAGGCGGACCGCCCCGGCAGTGGCGAGTCGGTAGGCGACCGTCGCACGGACCGTCGCCGGGTTCGGGCGGAGTTCCAACGTCAGCGTTCCCGGGACCTCGGGCTCAGCCACCGGGAGCGCCTGCGCGCTCGACTCGAAGCGGAACACGGTCCCGGCCTCCGGGGAGAGCGCGAATCCCGATGCGAGGTCGAACGACATCCGGGGCAGGACCAGCCGTGACGAGTCCGGCAGCGTGCGGTCGGTCGGCGTGGTCCAGGCGCGGTAGCCCCGCGAGCCCGGGGCCATGTCGGTGGGGCGGTACCACGACACGGCATCGTAGTACGCCTCGTAGCCGTCGCCACCCTCGTCGTGGACGACCGGCACGAGACGCACGTCGTCGGCCGGGTCGTCGGGGGTGCCGACCCCGATGTCCCACAACGAGAACGGAACGCGGATGCGCTCCCCGGTCGAGTGCCGGAGCGCGATGTCGTCCGGGTGTGGAGGTGCTGAGAACCGGATCTCGAAGTCGCTCGGGTACGCCGCTGCGGCGTTGGTGCCACGCAGGCCGCCCTGGAAGAACACGTTCCAGGTCATCTCGGTGGTCTGCTGGCGGTCGGCGCCTGCGAGGCCGGAGAACACGCCGGTGGACGAGACCAGCGGCGGATCCAGGGGGCCGCTCGCGTTGGCCACCACCGAGAACCGGTCGAAGCCAGGGACGACGTATGCGAACGCCTGGAGGGCCGTCGGCGCGCTCTCCACGCCGAACCGAACCGCCCGAACGCGCCAGTAGAGCGGGGCCCGCCGGTTGACCGGGAACGCCTCCGCCTCCTCTGTGAGCGTCGTCTCGACGGTGGACCGCTCGAAGAGGAGGTCGCTCCCGTCGGCGTCGCTGAACACCTCCACCACGTACCGCTCCGCGCCGGGGACACCCTCCCACGCGAACGTCGCCGCGTCGCCCTGGGCCGGGGCCTCGATGGACGGGCCGAGGGGCTGAGGAGAGGCGGGGGCGGCCGGGTCGGCGACGGGCGCCGTCAGCGCTCCGGTGTCGTAGAGGGCCTGGGCGCGGTCCGAGACCGCCAGCATTTCGTTGATGCTGTCGAGCCGCGAGAGCCCGGTCGCGAACACAATGCCGACGTCGAACACCATCCGCTCGCCCGGGGCGAGGTCGGCGGGGAGGCTGGAAATCATGCCGCGCTTGTCGTCCGGGGGGGACTGGGCGCCTTCCCCGTCGAGGTTCTCCTGGCTCCAGAATTCCTGGGAAGCGGCCCGGCCCGAGAACATCCAGCGTGTGACGGGGCCATCGGTGTCGAACCCGGGGCCACCGACGCGGATCGGCGAGCCGTCGCCCCATAGCCCCCGGAGGTAGTTGTAGCTGTGCAGCGCCCCACGAGGCTCTCCGTACGGTCCGCTGGACTTGTTCGGCGTGGTGCCGGTCCAAGCGCCACTGAGTGCATCGACCCCGATGGCGGGTGGGGGCGTGCCATAGCCGCCCTGGCCCTCGTCGGTGTCGTCGCCGTTGTAGAAGTACACCATCTGGCGCGTCGAGTCGGTGCCGACGCGGTCGTCGCCGAAGTTGCCGAGGTCGCCGTCGATCCAGAGGCCCGCGTGAGCCGCCTCGATCGTCGTGGCGCTCCGGTTGATGACCTCGTATCGGTAGAACGTCGACTCGAACAGGTCGGGCTCGGCCTCGCCCCCGTGGACCCACGCGGTCGCGCGAACCTCGATGCCGAGGGGAGCCGCGTACTCCGGCCCGGACCTCGCGCTGAACGAGTGGGGACCGCCCACGTCGTTCATGATCCACCACGCCGTCTGGCGGCCGAAGAGGACGGGCCGCTCCCCGGCCGCGAGGTCGAGCATCCGGGAGCCGTAGCCGGGGTCGCCGGGGTCGAGGGAGTTCGTCGGCTCTGTCGGGTCCTGGCGGCCGTCACCGTCGGCATCGACGTAGAAGGGCGCTCCGACGCGGACGGGCCAGTCGGCGAGGTCGGGTGTGACGGCGCCGGTCGCGTCGTACGCCTCCAGGTCAGCCGTCCGGACGACCCAGATGCGGTCGTAGGCTGCACAGGTCGCGGGCGTCGTGGTGCCGTCGGACGTGAGTGGGCCCGGCCAGTACTCCCACGCGCTGTAGGTCGAGCCTGCAAACCGGACCTGCCCCTTGACCAGGCCACCGACCATCAGGGACGCGTTGAAGAGAGGGGTCTTTCCCGACCCGTTCGGCACCTCGTAGAGGGTGCCTCCGCCTCGCCAGAACAGTCCCCCGAGGTTGAAGAGCCCTGCGCGGACGCCCGCCACGTTCAACTCGGCTGCGGCCTCACCGGTCTGGCAGCCCGGCGTCGGGATCTCCTGCGCGGCGGCGGTCGAGAGGAGGAGGACGGCGAGACCTGCGAGGAGCGTACGAAGGGGCATGCTGCGAGGGAGGAGAGGGATCGGATCAAACTAGCCGCGCCGTCCGGCGGCCTCCCTCGGGGGAGCCTTTTTGCCTGTCGCCCTCGCGCCCCACCTGAAACCGCCGGACGGGGCGCGAGTCGGCCCGCCTCGGCACCGAGGCGGGGCTAGCGGGCCACCGTGACCGTGCGCGCGACGCGCTGGCCGTCGGTGTCGAGGACGAGCACGTAGACGCCTGCCGGGAGGGAGGACGCGTCGAACCACACGTCGTGCGGGCCGACTCCATACACACCCTCTGCCAGTGTCATCACCTCGCGACCCAGCACGTCCATCACGCGGAGACGCACCGGTCCGGGCGAGGGGAGGGTGAACGGCACCCGCGACCCTCCCCGAACCGGGCTGGGGTGGACCTCCAAAGCCGACCTGTCGAGGGAGGACTCGGGCTCTGCCGCGACCGTGAACGGACCGTCCTGGAGCGCCGCGAGCCCGCCGAAGTCGTAGGCATTCTGGATCGTGTCGCTGCCGAACCGGACGCCCTGGATGCCTCCCATTCGTCCGGCGCTTCCTCCGAATCCGTACAGGATGGCGAGGTCCACGGTGGTCGTCTCGCCTGGGCCCAGCGTCGTGGATGGGGTGTTGAGGACCACCGCTCGCTCTCCCGGGGTTTGGCTCGATCCAGACCCGTCGATGTTCTCCTCTGTCCAGAACCCAGAGGTCACGGGATCACCGTCGTAGATCCATGAGGTCACGTCGGTCTGGCCCGGGTTGTAGCCATCTCCACCTCGCGTGATCGGAGTGCCGTCGATCCAACGGTTCCGCTGGGCATTCTGGACGGCGGAAAGCCGGTCGCCCGTGACCGCATTCACGTCGAACGGGATGGCTCCAGAAGCCCCTGTCAGAAGGTCGAGCCCTACCGCGTACGAGGCACTTTCGTTGGCGTTGTACCCGACGAGCATGCCACGGTCCGGGTCAGAGGCGACGTAGTCGTCGCTGCTCGCTCCGATGTCCGGGTCGGCGAAGAACGAGAGCCGGAAGTCCGTGATGGGCTCCGGGCTCCGGTTGACGACCGTGTGCCGGTAGAACGTCGCATCCTGCACGGCGAACGACGGCGATGTCAGGGCGTAGGCCGAGACGTGGACCTCCACCCCGAGGCCCTGCTGGCCGCTCCACACGTGCTCGTTGCCGACGTCGTTGAGGATCCAGAAGGCGACCCTTCCTTCCGCTGAGCGAGTGCCCGCGGCAGACAGCACCGCAGGGCGTTCTCCGGCGGCGAGGTCGATGGTCCGAGTCCCGTACCCGGGGTCCGCCGGGGTCAACTCGATGAGGGCTTCCACACCGGGGTCTAGCTTCGCGTTGTCGTTGGCGTCCACGAAGAACGGCGCGCCATAGCCGATCGGCCACTCCCGGACATCGGGGCTCGCGATCCCAGACGTCCGGTAGGACTCGAGATCCTCGGCCTTCACGACCCAGATCCGGTCGTAGGCGGCGCATCTCGCCGCATCGGTCGCACCGCTCTCATCCAGCGGCCCCGGCCAGAACTCGCCGACTGTGTACGGCGCTCCAGAAAACCGCGGCTGCCCGTCCACGTCGCCCCCCAGCCAGAGCGACAGGTTGTACATCGTCGTTGCGCCGTTGACGGTGTACCGGCTGGGGCCGATGCCCGGCCAGAAGAGCATGCCTGCGTTCGACAGGTAGGCGCTCACCGACAGACTGCTCAGGGTCGTGCGGACCGATCCGATCTCACAGTCCGCGGAGGTCGCAGACGTGCGGGAGGGAGTGGGAACCGTCTGGGATCGGGCGGGGAGCGCGAGCGCGAGCACGGCCAGTGTGCAGAGGCCGGTGGAGAGCAGGCGGGGCATAGAGGTGTGTGGGGCGTGTAGCAAATCTACCATGTCATGCAGGGCCTTCTCTGAACGAGCCGCGCCCCGCCCGGAGCATCCGGACGGGGCGCGTAAGTCTGTCGGCCTCGGGGCCGAGGCGGGCGCGGTCGGCTAGTAGCGCGTCGTGACGGCCTTGCGCTTGAGCGCCGAGAGCCAGCGCGTGATGTCGATGCCCTTGGGGCACGCCTGCACGCAGTTGAAGATGGTGTAGCACTTCCACAGGCCGTCCTTCGAGTCGACCACCTTGAGGCGCTCCTCGGCCTCGGTATCGCGGCTGTCGAACACGTAGCGGTACGCCTTCAGCATGGCCGCCGGGCCGAGGTAGTCGGGGTCGGCCCAGGTGGACGGGCACGAGTGCGTGCACGCGCCGCACATGATGCACTTGGTGGCATCCTCGATCACGGCGTGCTGCTCGGGGCTCTGCGTCCGCTCCTTGACCGGGACGGCCTCGTCGTTGATGAGCCACGGCATGACCGCGCGGTACTTGTCGAAGAACCGGCTCTGGTCGATCACGAGGTCCTTCAGCACCGGCGCCGCCGGGAGCGGCTCGAAGGTGACCGTGTCGCCGTCCTTGAGGCCGAGGTCGTGGACGAGGACCGAGCAGGCGAGCTGGTTCTCGCCGTTGATCTTCATCGCGTCCGAGCCGCAGATGCCGTGGGCGCACGACTTGCGAAAGGTCAGCGTGCCGTCGAGGTGCCACTTCACGTAGTGGAGCAGGTCGAGGGCGCGGTCCATGGACTCGGCCGGGACCTGGAACTCGTCCCAGCGCGAGCGCTCGTCGGTCTCCGGGTTGAAGCGGCGGACCTTGACGGTGAGCGTCATCGTGGGCGCCTCGCCGCCGGGGCGGCGCCGGGGCTTGTTCTGCTCGGCCGCCTCGACGCGGTCTTCGATGGTGTCGGCGACGGCGATGGTGTCAGACATGGGGGAGGGAGGGATGCGGGATGGGTGAGGGAGGGCGGGACGAGGGGGCGTCTGCCCGTGCCTCCATCCCGTGCCCCTCATCCCTCTAATACTTGCGCTCCTTGGGCTGGAACTGCGTGATGATGACGTCCTTGTAGCCGATCTCGGTCTGGCCCTGCTGGTCGCTCCAGAAGAGGGTGTGCTTGAGCCAGTCGCCGTCGTTGCGCTTCGAGAAGTCCTCCCGGAGGTGCGCGCCGCGGCTCTCGGTCCGGTTGCGCGCCGACACCGTGATGGCCTCGGCGTAGTCGACCATGAACTGGACCTCGACGGCGTCCATGAGGTCGGTGTTGAAGCGCTTGCCCTTGTCCTGGCACGTCACCGAGGCGGCCCGGGTGCGGAGGTCCTGGAGGTCGGTGAGGGCCTCGCCCAGCGTGTCGTCGGTGCGGTACACCGAGACGTTCTTCATCATGGTCTCCTGGAGGTCCGTGCGGACCGTGACGGCCTTCTCGCCGGTCGTCCGGGCCATGATGCGGTCGAGGCGCTCGCGGGTCTCGGCCTCGGGGCGCTCGGGCAAGCCCTGGCGCTCGGCGCCCTCGCGGATCTGCTTGGCCATCTCCATGCCCGTCCGCCGCCCGAAGACGACGAGGTCGAGCAGCGAGTTGGTCCCGAGCCGGTTGGCGCCGTGGACCGACACGCAGGCGGCCTCGCCACAGGCGAAGAAGCCGTGGACGGTGTCGGTGCGGTCGGACGACTTGACGACCTGCCCGTCAATGTTGGTCGGGATGCCGCCCATCGCGTAGTGGCACGTCGGCGCGACCGGGATCGGCTGCTTGACCGGGTCGATGCCGAGGTAGACGCGGCTGAACGTCGAGATCTCGGGCAGCTTGTGCTCCAGCACGTCCTTGCCGACGCCCGTCATGTCCAGCACGACGTGGTCCTTGCCGTTGACGCCGCGGCCCTCACGGATCTCCTTGTAGATGCACTGCGAGACCATGTCGCGCGGCGCGAGGTCCTTGACCGTCGGCGCGTAGCGCTCCATGAACCGCTCGCCCTCCGAGTTGCGGAGGATGCCGCCCTCGCCACGGGCGCCCTCGGTGATGAGGATGCCGAGGCGGTAGAGGCCGGTCGGGTGGAACTGGATGAACTCCATGTCCTCCAGCGGGAAGCCATGCCGGAGCGCGAGCGCGAAGCCGTCGCCGGTGCCCGCGTGGGCGTTCGAGGTCGTCTTGAAGGCGCGGCCGTAGCCGCCCGTCGCAAAGCACGTGATCGTGCTGTGGAACGTGTGGACCTCGCCGGTCAGGATCTCGTACGCCACGCAGCCCGAGACCGCGTCCTGCGTGTCGTCCGGGCGGATCAGGTCGAGGACCTGGTACTCGTCGTAGAAGGTGACCTTGTTCTTGACGCACTGCTCGTAGAGCGTGTGCAGAATCATGTGGCCCGTCCGGTCGGCCGCGTAGCACGCCCGGCGCACCGGCGCCTCGCCGAAGTTGCGGGTGTGCCCCCCAAAGCGGCGCTGGGCGATCTTGCCCTCGCGCGTCCGGGAGAACGGCACGCCGTAGTGCTCGAGCTCGATGATGGTACGCGGGGCGTCCTGGCACATCTGCTCGATGGCGTCCTGGTCGCCGAGGTAGTCCGAGCCCTTGGTCGTGTCGAACGCGTGCCAGAGCCAGTGATCCTCCTCCTCGTTGCCGAGGGCCGCGCCGATGCCGCCCTGCGCCGCGCCGGTATGGCTGCGGAGTGGGTGGAGCTTCGAGACGACGGCGACGTCGGCCCCGCCCTCCGAGGCGTAGAGCGCCGCCATGAGCCCGGCGCCGCCCGCGCCGACGATGACGATGTCGTGAGTGTAGGTCATGGGTTCAGGGGACGTGGTAGAAGGGACGGAGTACGTGGTGGCTCGCAGCCAGGCCCCGTACCGAGTACCCCGTACCGATCAAAGGCCAGCGACGATGACGGAGTAGGCGCCGATGATGAACAGGACCAGCGCGAGCGTCCACGAAAGCGCCGTCGCGCCGACGCGGGCCATGTCATTGCGGATGTAGTCCGTCAGCACGTTGTTGAGGCCGTAGAAGCCGTGGTGCAACGCGAACATGAGGAAGAGCAGGTTGAAGCCCTTCCACAGGACGGCATAGACGGGGTCGCCGAGACGCAGCATGAGCACCTCGTAGGGGGTCGGGCCCGCGGTGTCGGCGACGGGCGGCGTGGGCTGGAGCGGCGCGTCCTGGACGACGGCCACCGGCGCGTCGCCGCCGCTGCGGAGGTCGCCCAGCGCACCGCCCTCGGTAGGCGCCGGGCCTGCCTCGCGGCTCTGGAAGGCGCGGACGGCGTCGGCCGCCTCTTGCCGGTACTCGGGCATTTCGCCGCGCTCGGCCTCCTCGGCAGTCACCACCGAGTGGGAGATCGACGCCGTGGTGCGGTTGTAGTGCTGCACCCAGAAGTGGGTGATCAGCAGGAAGATCAGGAAGGTGCCCGTAATCCTGTGGGCGAACCACTGGAAGGCGCTGGAGCGAGCCGTGCGGCCGTACTTGGAAGCCATGGGATCAGCTGAAGTGGTCGACGAGGGCGAGGATCGACGGCAGGCCGCCGACGACGAGGAGCACCAGCGCGACGGCGCCGAGCGTCCAGAAAAGCCGCTTCTGGTTCGGGCTCCACCCGACGAAGTCGATCAGCACGATCCGCAGGCCATTGAGCGCGTGGTAGATGCAGGCGCCCAGGAGACCGAACTCGGCCACCTTGAACAGCGGCTGGTGGTAGCTCGTGATGAGCGCGTTGTAGGCCTCGGGGTTGGTGATCGCCTTGAGCCCCCAGATGTGGAGGACCAGGTAGGCGACCAGCCCGAGGCCAGTCAGGCGGTGGAGGATCCACGCGACCATGCCCGTCCGCAGCTTGTAGCGCTGGACGGGCTGGGCGGGGGCGGCGGCGGGGTCGGCGGCGACGGCCATGGGAAGTCGGGGGGCGGGAGCAGGCTACAGGCCGTCCCGTGCTAGGTTTCACTCGTGAGTGAAAGTACGGGGGCCTCCGACCCAAAAGTACGGCCGCCCGGGTCGTCCGCGGGGTCTTCGCAGAGTCCTCGGACCCCCGAGCTACTTTGCCCCACCGCGCTATGCCTGACATGGACCTCACTGCCCTGCTGGCCGAGTGGGGTGGCGACGCCGAAGCTGCCGACCAGCTCCTGGACGCCGTCTACCCCGAACTCCGGGCTCTCGCTCGGCGCCACCTCGTGGGCGAGCGGGCCGACCACACGCTCGACACGAGTGCGCTCGTCCACGAGGCGTATCTCCGTCTCGCCAGTCAGGACACCCGGTGGGCGAACCGCGCTCACTTTTTCGGGATCGCCGCGCTCGCGATGCGGCGCATCCTGGTCGACTACGCAACACGGAAACAGGCTCAGAAGCGAGGGGGCGGTCTCCAGGCCGTGACGTTCCACGACGGCGAGGTCGCCCGCGAGACGCGGGCCGAGGACCTGATCGCGCTCGACGAGGCACTCGGTCGCTTCGCCCGGGTCGCGCCGCGTCCGGCGCGGGTCGTCGAGCTCCGGTTTTTCGGCGGCCTCCGGGTGGAGGAGATCGCCGACATCCTCGGGATCTCGCCCGCCACGGTCGGCCGCGACTGGCGGCTGGCGCAGGCGTGGCTCACCCGCGCCCTCGGCGAGGCGTCGCCGGCGTGAGCGATTCGGCCGCGGGTTCCCGCGTGTCCAGGCAACCGTCTCTCCCTCTGCATGGACCCTGCCCTCTGGACCCGCATCGAGACCTTCTTCGGCCAGGCCCTCGACCGCCCGGCCGAGGAGCGGACGGCGTGGCTGCGCCATGCCTGCGGCGACGACCCGGTCCTCTACCGGGAGGTGGTGTCGCTCCTCGACGCGGACGCGGCCCCGGCGGAGCTCCTGGGTGGCCTCGCCTTCGAGGCCTTTGACCCCGGCGACGTCGACCGGCTGCTCGCGACCGTGCCGGAGACGGTCGGGCCGTGGCGCGTCGGAGACGTGCTCGGGGTGGGGGGGATGGGAACCGTGTACCGGGCCGAGCGCCGCGAGGGCTTCGCGCAGACCGTCGCGCTGAAGCTCGTCAAGCGCGGGATGGACACCGACGCCGTGCTGGCCCGCTTCCGCAGCGAGCGCCAGATCCTGGCTTCGCTCGAGCACCCGGGCATCGCGCGACTCGTCGACGGCGGGCTGGCCGACGACGGACGGCCCTACCTCGCCATGGAGTACGTCGAGGGCGAGCCGATCACCGACTACTGCGACCGCCACGGGTTGGGCATCTCGGCCCGCCTCGGGCTCGTCGCCGAGGTGGGCGAGGCCGTCGCGTTCGCGCACCAGAACCTGGTCGTCCACCGCGACCTCAAGCCGTCAAACGTGCTGGTCACGCCGGAGGGGCGCGTCAAGCTGCTCGACTTCGGCATCGCCAAGGTCCTGGCCGACGACGCCGACGCGCTCCACACCCGGACGGGGCAGCGCGCGTTCACGCCCAGCTACGCCGCGCCCGAGCAACTCCGCGGCGGGCGCATCACGACGGCCGCCGACGTCTACGGCCTGGGTGCCGTGCTGTACCGGCTGCTGACGGGAATCCGCCCGGTCCCCACCGAGGGGCGCTCGCCCGCCGAGGTCGAACTGGCGATCCTCGCCGACGACCCGGCCCCTCCCAGCACGGTCGTCCGGCGAAGCGAGGAGGTCGCAGCGGCGCGGGGAACGACGCCCGGGCGGCTCCAGAAGCGGCTCCGAGGCGACCTCGACCAGATCGTGCTCCGCGCCCTCCGTCGCGATCCCGCCGATCGGTACGAGACGGTCCGCGACCTGCTCGACGACCTGCGTCGCCACCGAGAGGGGCTGCCCGTGGCCGCGCGGGCGGGCACGAGGGGCTACCGGCTCCGGCGGTTCGCGGGGCGGCACCGGGGCGCGCTCGCCGGGACCGCGGCCGCGCTTGCGGTCATCGTGGGGGTCTCCGCGGTCGCGTTCGCGCGCGTGGCCGCGGAGCGCGACCGAGCCGAGACCGAGGCCGAGACGGCGCGCGAGGTGGCGGGCTTCCTGGGGAGCGTGTTGGAGGAGGCCAATCCCGCCCGCGCCCTGGGCGACACGATCTCGGTCTACGCCGCCCTCGACAGCGCCGCCCTGCGTCTCCGCACCGACCTCGCCGACCAGCCCGCCGTCCAGGCCCGGCTGCTCACCACGATCGGCGACATCTACCTCGGCCTCAACAACCCCGAGGCCGCCGAGGCGGCGCTCGGCGAGGCGGTCCGCCTCGCGCGCTCTCTCCGCCCGCCCGACCCGGCCATCGAGATCGCCGCCCTGACCACACTCGGCGCGACGCGCGACGTGTACCGGCGCCTCGACGACGCCCTGCCCCTCCTCCTGGAAGCCGCGGCGCTGGCGCGCGATCACCTCGATCCGTCGGACCCGCTCTACGCTCGGGCCATCGAGCGGCTGGCGGAGGTCCATCGCAACAGGACCGAGTACGCGCTCGCCGAGCCGCTCTACGACGAACTCCTGACCCTCCAGCGACGCTACCGGGCCGGGACTCCCGAACTGGCCACGACCACCAACAACCACGCCCTGTTCGTCGCCGAGAGCGGGGATCATGCGCGCGCCCTCGCACTCCACCGCGAGACGCTGGCGCTGCGGATCGAGCTGCTCGGCGCGTTTCACCCGAGTGTCGCCAACAGCCTGGCCAACCTCGCGCACGTCTCGGAGGCGTCCGGCGCCTACGCCGATGCCGTCCGCTGGGGCTGGCGGGCTGACTCGCTCAACCAGGCCATCCACGGGCCCGAGCACCAGCGCACGTTGCGCAACCGGCGCACCATCGCCGAGGCCCTGGTCGGACTGGGCGACGTGGACCGGGCCGAGCCGCTGATCCAGGAGGTGCTCGACGCGACGGAGGGCTCCGGCTCCGGGAACACCAACCGGGCCCGCACCCTCGTCATCCAGTCGCAGGCGTTGCAGGCCCGGGGGCTGTGGGCCGAGGCCGAGGCGAGCGCCATCGAGGGGGGGCGGATCTACGCGGCGGCGGCGGGGCCGGAGAGCTTCGGCGTGGCCCGAGCGCTCGCGACGCAGGGCCAGGCGGCACTGGGACGGGGAGACACCGCGCGCGGACGGGCTCTGCTGAACCAGGCCCGGGACCTGTACCTGGCGGGTGTGTCCGCCGATCATTTCCACGTGCGGGCCCTGGACACCCTCCTCGGCCAGACGGAGGGCCGGTAGGTCGCCAGAGAAAAGGGGAGAGGGCGTGAGCGATTCCGGCGGACTCTTCCGCGTGAGGGGATGAGAACCCATCCCCCACAGCCCATGCGTCTCGTTTCTCTGTTCCTCTTTCTCGGCCTCGCCGTCGGCGCGTCCGCTCAGGACTCCGACGGGGACGGCGTCCCCAACGCGCTCGAGGCCTCCGGCTTCCGGTTCGACATCGGGTCGGGCGCTCCCGTCGCGTGCGACCCCGCCATTGAGTTGCCCTGCTACGTGACCGACCCGTTGACGTGGTCGTCGGACGGGGACCCGTACTCTGACCTCCAGGAGGCGAGCGGCGTCAACATGGACGCGACCGTGGAGGCCCCCTACAACAGCCCGCTGGTCGCGGCCTACCCCGTCATCGAGGTCACGCTGGGGTCGTACACGTTCACCTCGAACGCGACCATCACCGACGCGCGCGGCGCCGCCCTGACCGAGGGGATGTCGTTCTCGCGCAACGTCGAGGAGACCGCGAGCGCCTCCGTCACGGTCGGCTCGGAGTACAACGTCGTCACCGGCCCGACCATCAGCGGCGAGGCCACGGCGGGCTACTCGTACACCGAGTCCTACGGGAGCGAGGTGACGTCGGGGAGGGAACTGAACTGGGAGACGGCCACCAGCACCGAACTGGACAACGCCGGGACGCTCTCGCTCGCTCTGTTCGCCCGCAACACCGGCGGCGCGACGGCCCTCGCCATCCGGCCGACCTTCAACATCACCATCGGCGGTGAACTCGTGGCGACGGTCGTGCCCGACGAACCACTCGCGCTCAGCCTGGCGCCGGGCGAGTCGGGCGTGCCCGTCGTGCCCATCGTCGGCGGCGAGCCGCTGGCGATCCAACTCACTCTGGAGCGCCTCCTGGCCCTGGAGCGGGGCGCCGCCGTCGCGATCCGCGTCGTGGGCATCGAGGCCAACATCCAGCGGTGGCGCCCCGGCGACAGCAACTGGGCGTGCGGCTCAGGGGAGACCTGCACCTGGACCAGCTTCGAGAACCAGATCCGGCCTCGCACGACGCGCCTGATCGTGGACTTCGGGTACTCCGGCGATCCGGAGGCGACGATCCCGGCTCCGTTCCGAGGCAACCCGTTCGACTTCCGCGTCTATGCGGGCTCGCCGAGCGTGTCGGCGAACCTCACCCTGGAGGCGATGCTGGAGATCATCGGCTTCGACGTGACGGGCGCGGGTGCCATCGAAGGCCGACCCTACGCATCCTGGATCCTGTTCGAGCAGCCCGATGGCGACGGCCTCCGGCCGGTCTACGAGGCGTGGCAGGCCGTCGGCGGGCCCCCCAGCATGCTGGACGTGGTGATCCCACGGGAGGCCACGCTCGCGCTCTCCAGCCCCGACCCCGCCAGCCCGGGCGCCGCCATCCGGGCCGTCGCGGCGACCGTCGACCTGCTGCACGTCCGGGCCGCCATCGCGGCACGCGGCGGGATCCCCGTCGAGTCGGCCCGGGCGGTGCTGTTCCAGGACGGCGTCGCGCGCACGGTCCCGCTCTCGCCGGTCTTCGGCCGCGCGTACTGGTCCACGGAAGGCGCCGCGTTCCCCACGTCGCCGATCGGCATGGCGTCCTCGTACATCGAGGTCACCGACGTGTCGGGGGCCGTCCGGCGGAGCCCGCTCGAACTGCCCATCGAGCAGGCCAGCACGTGCGGCGAGGTCCGCGACGAAGACCTGTTCGATGTCTACAACGGCGGGGGGCGGACGGTGATCTTCCCGACGGGCATCCTCGACGGTCCGGTGGAGGTCCACTGCGAGGTCGGCTCGGATGAGACGCGGTACTGGGTGCCGCAGTCCGTCAACGCACGGCCTCTCCCGCTCGTCGACGCCGTCCTCCTCGATGATGGGACCGCCATCGCTGTGGCCGAACCGCCGGGAGACCGCTCGTTCGTGATCTACCGCTCCGCCGATGGTGGGCGGACGTGGACCCGGGACACCTCCGTCCGCGCGTCTACGATGCGGGGGATCGCGGTGCGGCCGGACACGCAGACGCTGATCGCCACCGGCGTAGACATCGAGGGCGGCGGCGACTACATCCGCTCCGAAGACGGTGGGGCGACGTGGGAGGCCCGCTCCGGTCCGTCCGACCTGGCCTGGGTGTCGCACGGCGGCGGCGGCACGTGGTTCGCGGCGTCGGGGAGCGCCGTCTACAGATCCACCGACGACGGCCGGACCTTCACCGCCCTCACGCTCCCGGAGGCGCCGGAGCGCATCGTCGACGTGGCGTTCCGGAGCGCCACGATCGGGATGTACGTCGACACGGGCAACGGGGCCTCGGGCTCGGGTCACGTGTGGCGCACGCGAGACGGCGGCGCGACCTGGACCGAGGCCGTCCGCGCGCACAACACCGTCGCCGTCGCGTATGGCGGGGACGGCACGTGGTTCGTGACGGGCGGGCGGCGCGAAGTCTCGGGCGACGACCGGGTGCTGCGCCTGACCGGCGACGGCGACACCTGGGACAACATCCCCCTGAGCCCCCTCGGCGCGGAGAACCTGGGCCGGGCCGCTTTCGTGACGCCCGAGATCGGCTACATCCCGAGCGAGGCGGGCATCCTGAAAACGGAGGACGGCGGCAGCACGTGGTCGTTCGAGCCGGCCGTCCCTCAGACCCGTCCCCGGTTCGTGCTCCCCTTCGACGCCCGCCGCGCCGTCGTGCTCGGATCCGACTTCCGGGCGAGCGGGACGGGCGCCGGGCTCGTGCAGGTCACCACGTCGGGCGGGACGGGCACCGTCGTGGCGACCGCCCAGGACCCGTCGCCGACGGCCTCGACGGCGCTCGATCCCGCCTCCCCCAACCCGGTCCGCGACCGCACCACGTTGACCTACCGGCTCGACGCGCCCGGCGACGTGGAACTGGTCGTGTTCGACCTGCTCGGCCGCGAGGTCGCCCGGCTGGCCGACGGCCCGCAGCGCGCGGGCGAGCATGGGGTGACCTGGATGCCCCAGGGGCTGGCCTCCGGCGTCTACGTCGCCCGGCTCCGCGTCGGCGACGCCGTGTCGTCGCGGACGCTCACCGTCGTGCGCTGAACGCAGCGCGCCCCGCCAGCCAGAGCCAGCGGGGCGCGCGAGGTCGTCCGCCTCGGTGCCGAGGCGGGGCGGGCTAGCCGCGGTCGGCGATGGGCGTCACCGTGAGGTCCTTCGGGCCGACGTACTCGGCGCGCGGGCGGATCAGCCGGTTGTCCTCCCACTGCTCCAGCAGGTGCGCCGTCCAACCCGTCATGCGGGAGATGGCGAAGATGGGCGTGTAGAGGTCGATCTCGATGCCGAGCAGGTAGTAGACGCTCGCCGAGTAGAAGTCCACGTTGGCGTCGAGGCCCTTCGTGTCCTTGACCGTCGTACGGATCGTGTCGGACATCTCGAGCCACTTCGTCTCGCCCTTCTCCTCGGAGAGGTCGGAGAGCATGTTGCGCAGGATGGTCGCGCGCGGGTCGAGCGTCTTGTAGACGCGGTGGCCGATGCCCATGATCTTCTCCTTGTTCGCCAGCTTGCGGTCGACGAACTCCTGGGCTGTCTCACCACTCTCGTCGAGGGCGATCAGCGTGCGCATCACCTCGATGTTGGCGCCGCCGTGGAGGGGGCCCTTCAGCGCACCCATCGCGCCGACGACCGCCGAGTACATGTCAGACAGCGTCGAGCCGATGACGCGGCAGGCGAAGGTGGAGGCGTTGAGGCCGTGCTCGGCGTGGAGCACGAGGGCCGCGTCCATGATCTGGAGGGCCGCCGGGCCGGGCTCCTCGCCGTTGAGCATCGTGAGGAAGTCGAACGCGGTCGAGCCGGTCTGCGTCGGCGCGACGGGGTCCTTGCCCGCGCGGATGCGCGAGAACGCCGCCAGGAGGGTCGGGAGCTTGGCCGTCAGGCGGACCGCCTTGCGGTAGTTCGCCTCGGGGTCCATCACGTCCGCCTCCTCGTCATAGGCGGCGAGCATGGAGAGGGCCGTCCGCATGGCGGCCATCGGGTTGGCGTCCTTCGGCGTGTGGTGCCGGAGGTGGTCCAGCAGGTCCGGGTGGACGGGCCGCGCCGCGCGGAGCTGCTCGTTGAGCTCGTCGAGCTGGGCCTGCGTCGGGAGGGTGCCCTTCCAAAGAAGGTAGGCGACCTCCTCGAAGGAGGCGTTGGTCGCGAGGTCCTGGATGCCGTACCCGCGATAGATCAGGGTGCCTTCCTGGCCATTGATGTACGAGAGCTCGGTGTCGAGGGCAGTGACGCCTTCGAGGCCACGGGACGGGGTGGGAGCGGGAGCGGAGGTCTGAGACATCGGTCGGGGTGAGAAGCGGACGCGGGAACGGGCCGCCGGGCACAGGATGGGAGAGGAGCAGGCGTACCCGTGGCAGGCGTTCGGGTTCGCGGGCTCCACTAGAGGAACGCACTGTCGGGGTCGCCTTTCAGAGGATTCAGAGTGGAGAACGCCGTTCCGCCACCTCAGGGAGCCGGGTGTCGACTTCGGGGCCTCGGCAGGGCCGCCGAGGTGGGCGCGGTCGGCGAGGTGCGTGGGCGATGCCTGGAGCGGCGGCGATGCCTGGAGCGGCTCCGAGTCGCAGGCTGGCGACGGGTCTCCGGCACGTCCAGGTCCCGCACGCGCTATTCGCACCGGCTGCAACGGGCCAGGCTCAGACGGGGTGTATCTTCCGCGCGTGGTTCTGTGCCCGGCATCCGGTGTCGGGGCGAGCCTTCCCTTCGCTGCGCCTGCGTGGCCCCGGGCCGAGCCTCTCTCGTCCGCCGCCGCCTGCCCGACGCCCCCGCGTCCGGACCTGCGCCCCATGCTGCACGTCGTGCTGTACTTCGTCCGCCTCGTCCTCCGCTGGGTCGCCCTCCTCGCCGTACGGCCGGGGGCGCTTCCGGCCGTGGCCGCGGCGCGACCCACCGCGCCTCGCCTCCCCGCGCGCGCCCAGGCCTCCGGCACCGCCGTCCCCGTGGACGGCCGCCCGCCCGCCCGGCGCCGCGCCGCGCGTCCTTTGGACCGCGCGCCAGAGCGCGAGCGCGACGCCCCAAACCCCTTTGAAAAAGCAGATTGTCATCAACGCGAGCAAGGATCGCTCGCGGATCGCCATCGTCGAGAACGACGAGCTGGTCGAGCTCTACGTCGAGAACCCCGATAACGTCCGGACGATCGGGAACGTCTACCTCGGTCAGATCCAGAAGGTGATGCCCGCCATCCGGGCGGCCTTCGTCGATGTCGGCCAGAAGCAGGACTGCTTCCTCCACTTCTCGGACCTGACCGACAACCTTCCCCAGTTGCTCGCGCTGGCTGGTGAGGACGTGCCTGGCCTGAACGAGCCGGTCCTGTCGCTGGCCCCTGCGAAGCGCGTCGCCGACGACGAGGACGAGCCCGACGTGGAGGACGCCCTCGAGGTCGAGGCCACCGAGCCGGAGTCGTCCACCAAGAGCCGGAGCCGCCGGCGCTCCCGTGGTCGCGGCCGGAACCGCCGGGGACGCGGTCGCGGGCGTTCTGAGGAGGAAGAGGAGCAGGAGGAGCAGGGACGACGTCGCCTCCCGGGCGTGATCGACCTGAGCTCGCCTGCGCGTCGCCCGTCCCGCCAGCGCGCGCCGGAGCCCGAGGAGGAGGATGAGGTGATCGAGGACGCCCCGACCGCAGAGGTCGAGGAGGCGCCCACCGCGGAGGTGGAGGAGACTCCAGCCGAGGACGCGCCCGCCAAGCCGGCATCCCGCCGCCGCACCAAGAAGGCCGAGGCGACGGAGGAGATCGAGGCAACGGAGCAGACCGAGGTTTCGGAGTCCGATGACGAGGACGACACGGCGGAGGCCGGTCAGGAAGGCTCCTCGAAGAAGAAGCGTCGCCGTCGCCGCCGAGGCGGCAAGGGGCGCGGATCGGACGCCTCCGGTACCGACGGCGAGACTGCAGAGGAGACCTCGGGCGCGACGCCGGAAGCCGACTCTCCCGAGGCCGATTCGCAGGACGCCGAGGAGGCGCCGACACCCAAGCGCTCCCGTCGCAAGAAGGCCGACGCGCCCGTCGAGCCGGAGCCCGCCGCGGAGACGCCCGAGGCCGACGATGCCGAGGAGGCGCCGAAGCCGAAGCGGTCCCGCCGCAAGAAGGACGCCCCGGCGGCCGATGCCGAGGAGGAAGCCGACGACAAGGGCCAGCGCCCGGGCGACGTGTCGCCTACGGGCCGCAGCCGCCGTCCCACCAACCCGACGACGGCGGAGGCGACCGATGATGACAGCGAGGAGGAGTCCGCATCCAGCAGCAAGCGCCTGCCGGCCACGCTCGACCTGACCTCCTCGGCCTCCAAGCCGTCGCGGTCGCGTCGCAGCCCCGAGCCCTCCGACGACGACTCCGACGAGGAGGCTGAGCCCTCGGGGCGGAGCCGCCGCTCCCGCGGGGGCCGCTCGGCGGAGCCGAAGGCGAACGACACCGAGACGGAGGACTCCTCCGACGACACCTCGTCGCGTTCGCGCCGGGGCCGCTCCCGCTCGTCCTCCGACGACTCCAAGGGCGACGACTCCAAGGGACGCAGCCGCCGTGGCGGCCGCTCCTCCGACGACGCGGCGGACGAGAAGGACGCTGCCGACAGCGAGTCGGGCAACCGACGCCGCTCGCGGGGTGGCCGCTCGTCCAGCAACGACGACTTGCCCGCCTCGGACACGTCGAAGGGCGAGGACTCGTCCAGCGGAGGACGGCGCGGGCGTTCGTCGTCCGACCGGTCGTCCTCGGGTCGGTCCTCGGACCGGAACGCGGGTCGGTCGTCGGATCGCTCGAACGGCCGCTCCTCGGACCGCTCCTCCGGGCGGTCGAACGGGTCGCAGAAGAACGGGCCGATCCCGCCGAACGAGGAGCTGCTGCGGCGCTCCGGCAAGATCATCGTCAAGATCACCAAGGAGGCCATCTCCACCAAGGGGCCGCGCGTCTCGACTGACCTGTCGCTGGCGGGCCGCTTCCTCGTGCTCGTGCCCGCGGCCGACTACGTGGCCGTCTCGAAGAAGATCGAGAGCGCCAAGGAGCGCCGCCGCCTGCGGACGCTCGCGACGAGCCTCAAGCCCGATCGCTTCGGCGTCATCGTGCGGACGGTCGCCGAGGGGCGCGACGCGAAGAGCCTCGACACCGACCTGCGCCTGCTGGTCGACAAGTGGCGCAAGATCGAGCAGAAGCTCAACGAGAACCCCGAGCCGCCGGTGCTGCTGTACCAGGACGTGAACATGGTCTCGTCGGTCATCCGCGACCTGTTCTCGGAGGACTACGACCGGATCCTGGTCGACGACCCGAAGGTGTTCAAGAACGTCCAGGCCTACGTCAAGGCCGTCGCGCCGCAGATGGCCGACAAGGTGGAGCTGCACACCGGGCGCGCGCCCGTCTTCCGCTCGCTCGGCATCGAGAAGCAGGTCGAGGAGGCGTTCTCGAAGCGCGTCAACATGCGCGGCGGAGGCTACCTGTTCATCGAGACGACCGAGGCCATGCACGTGGTCGACGTCAACTCGGGCCGTGCGGGCCGCGGCAAGTCGCAGAAGCAGAACCTGATCGACGTCAACGTGGAGGCGGCCCGGGAGGTCGCCAAGCAACTCCGCCTGCGCGACCTCGGCGGCATCATCGTGGTCGACTTCATCGACCTCAAGTACGACCGTGACCGGAAGAAGGTCACCGACGTGCTCAAGCAGGAGTTCGCCAAGGACCGCGCGGTGACGAAGCTGCTGCCGATGTCGGACTTCGGGCTGGTCCAGATCACGCGCCAGCGCCTGCGCCCGTCGATCACGGCCAACGCGACCGACGAGGACGGCAACCCGCTCGACGCCGCCGACGCGGTCGCAGCTGCCGGCGCCGGGGAGATCCGCCGCCAGGGCCAGCAGGCCTACGTCGAGCCGGAGCCGCAGCCGCAGTCCACGGAGCCCGCTACCGAGCGCCCCGCGCTCGCGCCGGAGGATGCGTCCCCGCGCGCCCTCTCGGGGCGTCTCCGCGGCTGGCTGGACCACTACCGCCAGACGGTCGACGAGAAGTACAAGCGGCGGCCCATCGTAGTGCGCGTCCACCCGCTGTTCGGCGGCTATCTCCGAGGCGGCTTCCCGTCGCTCCTGATGCGCTGGCGCCTGTCGCTGCGCGGCATCACGTTCGTGCTGGAGGAGGACGCCACCGTGGACCCGCTCACGTTCGACGTTCGCGACCAGAAGTCGGGCAGGACGCTGCTGAAGAAGTACACCCCGTAGTGCGCGGACCGTGGAGCGTGGGGGAGACACCTTCCCTGCGCTCCGCGGCCTGCGACCCACGTATGAAGCCCCCCGCCGTCGTCGCTGCGTTGGAACAGGCCCTGCGCCAACTCGGCGTGCGGGTGCGGCGTGAGCGGGGCGGATTCCGGGGCGGCCTGTGCGTGGTCGCGGGCGAGCCGGTGCTGGTGCTGAACCGACTCCACCCGGACGAGGCGCAGGTGGCGGTCCTCGCCTCGGCGCTGCGTGAGCACGGCGGCGTGGACGAGCTCTACCTCCGGCCCGCGGTGCGTGCCGCGCTGGAGGACGCGTGGGCTCAGGCAGACGCCGGACAGGAGGCAGACGCCGGACAGGAGGCCGACGCGGACGCCGAGGCCGGATGACCGGCCCTGCGCTCACGGTCACGTTGCTCGGCACCGGCACGTCCACGGGCGTCCCGGTGATCGGGTGCGACTGCGCCGTCTGCACCTCCGACGACCCACGGGACGCGCGGCTGCGGACCTCGGCGCACGTCGTCGCGCACACCGAGGCGGGCGACGTGCACCTCCAGATCGACGCGGGGCCGGACTTCCGGGCGCAGGCGCTCCGGGCAGGCATCACGGCGGCGGACGCGCTGGTGATCACGCACGAGCACTTCGACCACGTGGTCGGGCTGGACGATCTGCGGCCGCTGTTCTTCCGCAACCGCGCCCCGATCCCGACCTTCGCGCTGCCGCGAACGGCGGACGCGCTGCGGAGCATGTTCCGCTACATCTTCGACCGGACGTATCCGGGAGCGTCGCTGCTGGACCTGGCGGAGGTGGACGGGCCGTTTACCGTGACCAGTCGCGAGCCGGGGGTGTCCGCATCGGTGGCGGTGCGGCCGATCCGGGCGCCACATGGGACGTTCGAGGTGCTGGGCGTCCGCATCGGCGGGTTCGCCTACCTGACGGACGCGGGGGCAGTACCGGAGGAGACGCGGGCGCTGCTGCGCGGCGTGGACGTGCTGGTGCTGGACGGCCTCCGGCCGGAGCCGCACCCGACGCACCTGACGTTCGCCGAGGCGGCCGAGGTGGCGGCGGACGTGGGGGCGCGCGAGACATGGCTCGTGCACGTGACCCACATGGTGACGCACGAGGCGGCGGACGCGATGCTGCCGGCGGACGTCCGGCTGGCGTACGACGGGCTGGTGCTGGAGGTGGAGGCGTCGACGTGATCGAGATTCGAACTGAGACGGCGGCGGACCGGGCGGCGGTGCGCCGCGTGAACGAGGCGGCGTTCGGGCAGGCGGACGAGGCGGACCTGGTGGACCGGATCCGGGAGCGGGCGGCGGGTTACCTCGGCCTCGTCGCCACCGAGGCGGGGGAGGTCGTGGGGCACATCGCGTTCAGCCCGGTCGGAATCGACGGGCACCCGGGCGTGTCGGTGTGGGGGCTCGCACCGATGGCGGTGCGTCCGGATCGGCAGCGGGCGGGCGTCGGCTCGCGGCTGGTGCGCGCGGGGCTGGCGGCGTGCCGGGCGGAGGGTGGGGAGGCGGTCGTCGTGCTGGGGCACCCGGCGTACTACCCGCGCTTCGGGTTCGCGTCGGCGGCGGGGCGGGGCATCGGGAATGAGTACGGGGCGCCGCCGGAGGCGTTCATGGTGCTGGAACTGGTGCCGGGCGCGCTGGACGGGGTCGCGGGGACGGCGCGCTACGACCCGGCGCTGGCGGGGTGACTCGGTCGGCCTCGGCGCCGAGGCGGGGCAGCTTCCAATGGGATGCCGCGTGCAGTGCGCCCCTCGATCCTCCATCTCCCACTCTCCATCCTGCCCTGCAACCGGCCGGGCTACCTTGGCGGGCCTGCCATCGCACCCATGTCCGACTCGCCGCGCCCCGGAGTCCTCGTCCTCAACGGGCCCAACCTGAACCGCCTCGGCGTCCGCGAGCCGGACGTGTACGGGGCGCTCACGCTGGCCGACATCAAGGCCGACCTCCGGAAACAGTTCCCGGGCCTCACGCTGACATTCGCGCAGCACAGCGGCGAGGGAGACCTGATCGACGCGCTCCACGCCGCCGACACGGTGACGACGGCGGGCGTCGTGTTCAACCCCGGTGGCTACGCTCACACGTCGGTCGCCCTGCGGGATGCCATCGCGTCGATCTCGACGCCGGTCGTGGAGGTCCACATCTCGAACGTGTACGCGCGGGAGAGCTTCCGCCACACGTCGCTGCTGTCGGCCGTCTGCGCGGGCGTGATCACGGGCTTTGGCGTCGCCGGGTATGCGATGGGCGTGGGGCACTTCGCGGGGCACGGCTGATGGCGGAGCGCCCCGAGGACGCCGACGAGCCGTCCGCGCCGGAGCCGGAGTCGGTCGCCGAGCCGCAGAACGAACCGTCGCCGGACGACGCCCTGCGCCCGGCCGGGCTGAGCGCGCCCGCCGAGGGGGCCGAGATGCTCGCCGAGGCGGACGCGGCGCCGGACTCGCCCGCCGAGGAGGCGCTGGAGGCCGAGCGGATCCAGGATGCGGCGGAGAAGGACCCGTCGGCGTCATCGGGCGGGTCGGGGGCGCTGCTGGTGGCGGCGGGCATCTTCGCGAGCCGGGTGATCGGGCTCGTGCGCGACCGCGCCGTGGCGTACTACTTCGGCTCGGGCGCCTTCGCGGACGTGTACCGGCTGGCGCTGCGGGCGCCCAACTTCCTCCAGAACCTGCTCGGCGAGGGCACGCTCTCGGCGTCGTTCATCCCGATCTACAGCCGGATGCTGGAAGAGGGGCGGGAGGAGGACGCCGGTCGCTTCGCAGGCGCCATCTTCGGGTTGCTGGCGGCGGTGGCCTTCGGGGCGGCCATCCTGGGCGTGCTGCTGGCCGAGCCGTTCGTGGCCGTGATCGCGTCGGGCTTCCTGGGGGACGCCGACAAGGTGCAGGCCGGGACGCTGGTGGTCGACCGGTTCGACCTCGCGGTCCGGGTGGTCCGCCTGACGTTCCCGATGACGGGCTTCCTCGTGCTGAGCGCGTGGTGCCTCGGCGTGCTCAACAGCCACCGGCGGTTCCTGCTGTCGTACTTCGCCCCGGTCGCCTGGAACGTGGCGCTGCTGGCGGCGCTGTTCGGCGGTGCGTACCTCTACCTCGACGACCCCTTCGGGGTGGGCCGGGTGGATGTCGTGCCGGCCGACCAGTTGAGCCAGCTGCTCATAGCCGTGTTCGTCGGCGGCATCGCGGGCGGCATCCTGCAGTTCGGCGTGCAACTGCCGCTCGTGCTGAAGCTGCTGACGGGCTTCCGGCCGAGGCTGTCACTCCAGGTGGAGGGCGTCCGCGAGGGCATCAAGGCGTTCGTGCCGGTGGTGCTGGGGCGCGGGGCGTACCAGCTCTCGGGGTACCTGGACTTCTGGCTGTCGACGTTCGTGGCGGCGGGTGCGCTGGGGGCCATCGGCTACGCGCAGACGCTGTACCTGCTGCCGATCTCGCTGTTCGGGATGAGCGTCGCCGCGAGCGAACTGCCCGAGCTGAGCCGCATCTCGCGCTCCGAGTTGGGCGCGTTCCTGACGCGCGTGAACCGGTCGGTCCGGCAGATCTTCTTCCTGATCGTCCCGACGGTGGTCGGCTACCTGGGCTTCGGGTCGCTGGTGGTCGGCGCGTTCTACCAGACGGGCCAGTTCGCGGCCGACGACACGTGGCAGGTGACGCTCGTGCTGGCGGCCTACTCGCTCGGCATGGTGGCGACGACGGCGGGGCGGCTGCTGCAGAACGCGTTCTACGCGCTGAGCGACACCAAGACGCCCGCCAAGATCGCCGTCTGGCGCGTCGCGGTGTCGGCCGTAATCGGCGGCGCGCTGATGTTCGTGCTCGACCGATACAGCGTGACCGACGTGGTCGGGATCGCGTCCGAGGGCGACCCTCTCCGCCTCGGGGCCGTCGGCCTCGCGCTCGGCTCGGCGGTGGGTGCGTGGGTGGAGTTGTGGCGACTGGTGGCGGCGCTCAAGACGCACGACCCGGCGTTCCGGTTGCCGTGGGGACGCGCGGTGCAGATGGTGGGCCTCGCCGGTCTGGCCGCGATCCCGGCGACGCTCGTGATGGGGTTCGTGCCGTCGACCCCGTTCCCCGTGTGGGCGTATGGAATCGGCGTGATCGGCGTGTTCGGGATCAGCTACATGGCGCTGGGCCACCTGTTCGGCTTCGAGGAGTCGGACGCATGGGTCGGGCGGTTCCTGCGCAAGCTGAAGCGGTAGGGGAGAGGCGCAAACGGCCTCGGTCGAGCCCTGAGATGTGAGAGGCATGTGACGCCGTCGGGCTGGCCCGCGGCCGAGGGGCGGGAACGCGCCGGGGCGGTGCGTGCGTTCTCGCCCTCCCACCACCTCTGTTCTCATGATGTCTCGTCTTCTCTTCGCCGTGCTGGCGCTCGCGCTCAGCAGCTGCGCCACGCTCGGCGGCGCCAACTACTACTCTGTCGACGAGGAGTGGCAGGCTGGCCGTCAGCTGGAAGCCCAGCTTCGGACCCAGCTCCCGCTCACCAACGATGCCACGCTGACTCGCTACGTCGACCAGATCGGGCAGGCGATGGCCCGCCAGACGCCCCTCGGCAACCGCCAGTGGAAGTTCTTCGTCGTCCGCGACGACGCGATCAACGCGTTCAACGTGCCCGGCGGGCTGGTGTACGTCAACACCGGGCTGATCGCGAACGTCGGCAGCGCGGGCGAGCTGGCGGGCGCCATCGCGCACGAGGTGGCCCACGGCGCCGCGCGCCACGGCACGAGCCGTCTCTCGAAGGCGCAGGAGGCCAACATTCTCGCGGGCGTCCTCGGCGGCGGCGGCGGGGTGGAGGGCATCGCGGCCCAGATCGCGGCCCAGGGCGCGTTCGCGTCGTTCTCGCGGTCCGACGAGCGCGAGGCCGACCGTCTCGGGGTCCAGATCATGGCCCGCACCGGGTACGACCCGGACGGCCTCGGCGACCTCCTGGAGCGCCTCGCGAGCCAGGAGCGAAGCGGCGGCACGGCGTTCTTCCGCACCCACCCGCTCTCGTCCGACCGGATGCAGACAGTCCGCCAGCTCGCACGCCAGTATGATGGCCGGGGGCTGCGGATGAACGACTCCCAGTTCGCCTCGGTCCGCCGCCGCGCGGCCCAGCTCTAACGCGCGCCGCCCGCGCCGAGGCGTCTCGGCGCGGGCGGAGGCTGGGAGGAGCCGGTCGTCACGGCTACCCCTGGGCGAGCGCGGCCAGCGTACCGACGGCGTCGCTCACGGCGCGGCGCTTCCCGTCGGCGTCCGTCGACGCGTCGGCGACGGGCGCGGTGGCGCGGCGGGCCGGCTCGGTGCAGTCGGCGCACGAGCGGGCCAGCCACTCCGTGGCCGCCTCGACCGCCACCCCGGCGGCGTCGCGGCGCTGCGCGGCGGTCCAGCGCTCGTCGAGCTGCGGGAGGGCCCACGCCACGAGGTCGGCGCTCGGGTTCTCGGCCTCGATCAGGATGGCGGTGTAGCGCTCGATGGCGTCGAGGTCGTCGGAGCCGTTGCGGGCATGGAGGTTGAGGAGCTGGGTGGCCACCATCTGGCGCAGGTGGAGCCACTCGATGCCCTCGTGAGCCGCGAGCAACTCGGCGGCGGCGCGGTCCTTCTCTGCGAGCGGACGCTCGGAGCGGAAGAACCACATGTAGGCGGTGTCCGTGCCGGGGACGATCTCGTCGAGGGGCTCGAAGTTGCGGCGGATGAGCGTGTTCAGTTCGTCCACCGTCCGGCCCTCCTTTAGGGCGTCCGGGTTGCCGTAGATCGCATGGTTGACCGCGTGGACGGACGCGCCCGGTGTGATCTGGGAGGTGGGGTCGGCGTCCAGTACCGTCTCGCAGGCGGTGAGGGTGAAGGCGAGCGCGGTGAGAGCGCTCAGTCGGAGAAACAGAGTCATGGGTTCGAGAGATGGGTTGGAGAAGGGAGCGCTAGCTGCAGGAGCCCGCGCCGTAGTGGGCGCTGAGGAGTTCGCCACCGCAGTAGTAGCCTGCAATGCCGTACCCGGCGTTGCCAGGATCCTCGCTGAAGACGATCTCACAGCCTCCGCCGAGGTCGAACGTACAGGTCTCGCGAGCGAGAGCGGCAGGCGTGAGAGCCGTCAGGCCCAGAAGCCCGATGAACAGGGCGGTCACCGCCCGTCGTAGAGAGTGTTGCATAACACGTTGTGGGTTACGAGGGGTTAAAGAGCGGTGGGGCTGGAGAGATTATAGGGGGCAGGCAGTGGGTCACAAATTTTTCTTTCTACGTCGCTGTGGTGTCACGTGTGTGGATGTCTGTGTACAGACGCGGGGTCAGGATGGAGCACGGCACCGGGCGGACAGTGGGCGCGCGTCAGATTCACCGCCCGGCCATCCCCTGAGAGTCGAACCACGGGCATCTTTCCGTCCCCTCCAGATCCTCCCGTGCCCCACGCCCTCGCCGACTACGCCTTCGACCTGCCCGACGGCCTGATCGCCCAGCGCCCGGCCGAGCGGCGCGACGGGTCGCGGATGCTCGTGCTGCACCGCGCCACCGGCGCCCTCGAGGACGCCCGGTTTGCCGACCTCGGGCGGTACCTGGAGCCGGGCGACGCGCTCGTGTTCAACGACACACGCGTGGTCCCGGCGCGGCTGGTGGGGAAGCGGCCGACCGGCGGACGCGCCGAGCTGTTCCTCGTGGAGAAGGCCGCCGATGGCACGTGGTCGGCGCTCGCCAGGCCGGGGCGTCGGCTCACGGCGGGTGGGGAGGTGGTCTTCGGCGACGGGCTGACGGCGGTCATCGAGGGCGTGGAGGACAGCGGCCGGCGGCGCATCCGGATCCTCCGCGACGGGGAGCCGCTGGACGCCGCCGCCGAGGAGGCCGCGTTGGAAGCCATCGGCCGGATGCCGCTGCCGCCGTACGTCGACCGCGAAGCGGACGCGACCGACCGCGAGCGCTACCAGACCGTCTACGCACGCACGCCAGGCGCCGTCGCCGCACCGACGGCCGGGCTTCACTTCACGCCCGGCACCGTCGACGGCCTGCGTGAGGCGGGTGTGGTGACGGCCGAGGTGACGCTCCATGTGGGGTACGGCACCTTCGAGCCGGTCCGCGCCGAGGACCTGCGGGACCACCGCGTCGCCGCCGAGCGGATCGAGGTCTCCGCGACGACGGCGGCGACGCTGAACGACGTGCGGGCGGCCAGGGGGCGCATCGTCGCCGTCGGCACCACGTCGACGCGTGCGCTCGAAACGGCGGCCGACGCCGAGGGACGCTTCCACCCGGTCTCCGGCCCGACCGACCTCACGGTGACGCCGGGCTACCGCTTCCGCGCCATCGACGGCCTGCTGACCAACTTCCACCTGCCGTCGTCCTCGCTGCTGGTGCTGACGGCCACGTTCGGAGGGCGCGAGGCGGTGATGGCGGCCTACCGTCACGCAGTCCGCGAGGGCTACCGGTTCTACTCGTATGGCGACTGCATGCTGATTCTCTGAGGCCCGCGACCCAGAAGCTGAGGGTTTCCCCCACAGGGCGCGAACCGAGGGGGAGGCGGGGAGAGGTCCAGTGCTCCGTTTCTGCCTCCTGGGTCCGGATTGCAGCGATCCAATTAGCGGAATAGGCCGATCGCATGTAGGGCCGGCGTGCCATTCGGCAGGGGTCAAGTGGCGGGTGGAGGGACGCGGAGCGGGGCTTGTACGCGGGGGGGCTGAAGCCGCCTCCCCTCCCCGCCGATACCCCGGGCCCCCCGCCGTACTCATGCCCGATCGTCCCCCTCACTCCCGCCCCGTCCCGCCGCTCAGCGGCGCGTACGCCTCGGCCGAGGACGCCGTCTTCGAGGACCTGTCGTTCTCCCGAGACCCCGCCTCGGGCGACGGGTCGGCCCGCACAGGGCCCGAGGCGCCGCCCGAGGCGCCACGCTGGGAGACCGTGCACGAGGCGCCCTCGTCCGATGCCTACCCCGTCGAGCCGCCCCCCCCGGCTGCTGTGCCGCCGGTGACCCAACTCGGCGACCCGTTCCGCGACAGCGGCGATGGGGCCGCCACGCTGGGGTACGACCCGGACGACGGCTTCCGGATCGACTTCGACGAGGCGCCGTCGACCGCGCTCGCGCCGATGCGGCCGTCCGTGCCCGCGCACCGCCCCGCCAGTCTCCCTGCGCTGCCTCCCACCACCCCGCCGCCGCCCGCCGCGGCGCCGCGCGACGAGGCCCGAGATTCCGTCCGCCGGACGCTGCGGATGCTGCGGCGCCACTGGCCGCTCATCCTCGGCCTGACGCTGCTGGGGCTGCTCGCGGGTGCGCTCCACGCGTTCCTGACGCCCCCCACCTACAAGGCTCACAGCGTGCTCCTGATCGCCCCGGGCGACGGCGAGCGCGTCGGGGGCGCGGCGATGGCACCGGGCGAGGACATCTCCCGCGTCGTCAACCAGGGGCTGGTGCTTCAGCAGGCCCCCCAGATCGCCGAGCGGACCGCCGAGACGCTGCTCCGCCAGCCCAACGCCGAGGCCCTCACCGTGGTCCAGGCCGCGGGCGCGTCCTACGGTACCCCCGTCACCGCCGACGCCCTGGCCGACTTCCTCCAGGAGGAGGTGGTCACGATCGGGCAGGCCGCCGACCAGGCCGACGCGATCCGCGTGGAGGCCGAGGCAGGCGGTGCTGAGGAGGCCGCCCTCATCGCGCGCCTCTACACCGCCGAGTATGAGGCCCTCACGCAGTCCACCTCCCGCGAGCGCTCCACGCGCACCCGCGAGGTGCTCGACGAGCAGATCGCCCGCCGCGAGGGCGAGCTCTCCGAGATCGAGAGCCAGTTGCAGCGCTACATGACCTCGCAGAACGCCGCCGGGCTCGACGAGCAGACGCGCGTCACCGTGAGCCAGATCGGACAGCTCCAGAGCCAGCTCGACTTCGCGCGCGTCGAGGCGCAGACCAACCGCGCCCGCCTCGCGCAGCTCCGCGCCGACCTCGCCTCGATCCCGGAGCGCCTGGAGCGCAGCGCTGACGTGCCGTCCGTGGTGGAGACGACCGACCTCGACACCGAGATCGCACGTCTGGAGCGGCTCCTGGAGCAGATCTACGAGCAGAACCCCGACCTCCGCGGCGACCCGGCGGGCCACCCGGACGTGGCCCGCATCGACGGCCGCCTCCGCGACCTCCGCGCCGACCGCCGCCGCCGCATCGGCAACCAGACGGACGCCGCGGTGGCCGCGGGCGGCCTTGATCTGTCCAGTGAGGGCTCTAACGGCCGCGCCTACGTCGCCGAGCTGCAGCGCCAGATCTCGTCCGTCCAGGCCGACCTTGCGGGGGCCGAGGCGCGTGCGTCGACGCTCTCCCAGCGCCTCGGCGAGGCCCGCGGGCAGCTCCGCGCCGTGCCCGGGCAGTCGATGGAGATCGGGCAGCTCGAGCGCCAGCGCACCACCACCGAGACCACGCTCACGCAGCTCCGCCAGGAGTATGACCGCGCCGAGCTGGCCGAGACCACCGAGTTCGGCTTCGCCCAGGTGATCCGCGAGGTGCAGGTCCCCCGCGACAAGGCGTCTCCGAAGCCGCCGCTGTCGCTCGCGCTCGGCGGCATCGCGGGCTTCCTCCTCGGGCTGGGCCTCGCCTTCCTCCGCTTCCAGACCGACACCCGCGTCCGCACCCCCGACGAGCTGAAGGAGAAGGGCTTCGCCGTGATCGGGACCGTGCCAGACGTGACGGCGGCCCTCCGGGGCGGTCGTCAGGAGATCGAGGGCACCGCCATCCACCCGGGCCTGGTGACGCTCACGCACTCGTTCGGCCCCGAGGCCGAGGCGTTCCGCCACATCCACGCCGGTCTGTATGCCGGCGGCGGGGCCCACCCGCAGGTGGTCCTGGTCGGCGGCCCGGAGACGCACTCGGGCAAGAGCCTCGTCGCCGCCAATCTCGCCGTCGCCGCCGCCCAGGCGGGCCGCCGCACGCTCCTCGTCGACGCCGACCTCCGCCACCCGGCCGTGGGCGACCTGTTCGGTCTCGGCGCGCACGCGCCCCTGGGCGAGGGGCCGCCCGAGTCCAACCTCGTCTACTGGAGCACCGCCGTCCCGAGCTTGCTCGCGATGACGCCCCGCGAGATGGCGACCTCGCCCGACCAGATGTGGGCGCCCCACAAGATCGGCGCGCTGCTCCAGAACCTGCGCGAGGCGTTCGATCTCGTCATCGTCGACACGCCGTCGGCGCTCGCCACCGCCGACGCGACGCTGCTGGCGCCTCACGCCGACGCCGCCCTGCTGGTGGCCGAGGCGGGCAAGACCGACCTCGACGCGATGACCCAGGTGGCGACCGAGCTCTCGGGCGTCGGCCTGACGCGCGTCGGGGCCGTCCTCAACCGGTTCGACCCGCGCGGCGCGGTCGGCTTCAAGGCCACGGCCGGGATTCGCCACGCCCCGCCGACGGGCCGCTGAGCCCACCGGGCTGAAGCGTGCCGCGGTCCCGCCGATACCTCCCGTCCCCTGACTTCTTCCGTCCCCATGCGTCGCCTCGTTCTCCTCGCCGGCCTGCTGCCGGCTCTCGCCCTCGCCCAGCCCGTCGACCCGTACGGGCGTCCGGATGCGTCCACCGACCGGCCGGTCACCCGGATCGGCCAGAGCGAGCAGACCGTCAGCAGCGCGCCGGGCTACTACCGGCACCACCTGCCCGGCGAGGCCACGATCCAGGTCCGCGTGGAGGGCTCTGTCGTCAACCCCGGCCTCTACGAGGTCGCCGACGAGACCAACCTCGGCGACCTGCTCGCGCTGACCGGCGGCCCCCGCATCGACGTGCGCGACCGGCAGAGCGACCGACGCGTCGAACTGCGCCTCATCCGCCCGGGCACCGGGCAGGTCTACGGCGCCCTGCTCGTGGACGCGGTCGCCAACCCGTCGGTGATCCCGCCTCTGCTCCACCAGGACGCGCTGCTGGTCGAGGTCATCGACCGCCGCCGGTTCGGATGGCAGGACGGCGCCACGCTGATCGGCGCCGCGGGCACGGTCGCGTTCCTGTTCCAACTCCTGACCCAGTAGGTCGCTGCTGGTTACCGCACGACGACCGAGGAGCCCCCGGGGTCGGTCTGACAGCTCGGTGACGGTTCCCCCATCGATGGCCCTCTCGATCTCCTCTGTCCGTCAGGCTCTGCACGGCTCCTGGCTCCGCCAGGGGGTATGGTCTGTGCTGGATCAGGGGTTGTTCGCAGGAGCCAACTTCCTGGTGAATGTGCTGTTGGCTCGCTGGCTGACGCCCGACGCCTACGGCGCATTCACAGTCGCCTTCGTGGTGTTCTTACTTGCAGGAACCGTCCACGGCGGTCTCCTGATTGAGCCCATGCTCGTGTTCGGGCGCGGGCAGTTCGAAGGGCGCACCGCGACCTACCTGCGCGAGCTGTTGCGCGCACATGCTGGCTACGCGCTCGTCTCCGGCGGCGTGCTCATGGTGGTGGCACTGGTTTGCTGGATCGTCGGCTCTCCTGGCTTCGCGGCGTTGTTCGGTACCCTGGCTGTGGCGCAAGGGGCCATCCTGGGGCTGTGGCTCTTGCGGCGTGCGTGCTACCTGGTGTCCCGGCCGGCGTGGGCGGCGAACGCAGGACTCCTGTACCTGCTCCTGCTGACGGCCAGTGCCGTTGGGCTTTACCAGGTCGACGCGCTGACCGGGGTGACGGCCCTCTGGCTGATGGCGGGGGCCTCCCTGGTAGCCTCGGTGCTGCTGGCGTTCCGGCTCGGAGTCTTCGGTGCTCGTCGCGAGGCGGACCTGGCCAGGCAGGCCCGCGCATCCCACATCGAGTATGGCCGGTGGGCGGCGTCCACGGGCGTGCTGGAGTGGGCGCAGCTCGCCGTGCCCTTTCTCGTCCTCCCCCTGTTCGTCGGCCTCGACGGCAGTGCCACCCTCCGGGCCTTGTTCAACCTCGCCATGCCCGCCGCCCAGGGCTTCGCGGCGCTCGCTACGATGTGCCTCCCGCTGTTGGTCCGCGCCCGGTTCGAAGGCACGTTCCGGCAAAAGCTGATCGTGCTCGGGAGCGGGTTTGCCGGCCTCGGCCTGCTGTACGGCCTGCTGGTCCTCGGCTTCGGCGGGCCCGCCGTGCTGTGGTTGTACGACGGAGCCTACGTCGCTACGCCTGGAATGCTGATCTGCCTCGCGCTCGTCCCCGTGACGGTCTCGATTGCCAACGTTCTCACGACTGCCGTGCGGAGCGCCGAGCGGCCGTCGGCTGTGTTCCGTGCTCGCACTCTGGCCCTCGGCGTGACCTCGACGGTCGGCGTCGCACTGACGGCGGTCCTCGGGGTGCTTGGCGCGCTCATCGGAGAAGTCGTGATGCTCCTCGCGGAGATCGTGGCTCTCGTTCAGCCCGCTCGTGCCGTTGCCGCGCACCCGGATCCGGTCGGACTGCCGATCACCGAAGACGGCCCCGACACGGCCGCCGACGCTCAGGTAGCCTCTCTCGAGTCGGCATGGATCTGACCTACGCCCCCCCTGCGGACCTACAGGCCCGTCCTACGATCGCGACGCGCTACGTCGGCGCGCTGGGGGTCTGCCTGCTCGGCTACGCCCTTCTCGGAAAGACGTTCGCCTACGTCGGGGTGGCACCGGTGTACATCGGCGAGGTGATGCTGGCGATCGGGATCGGGGTCGCGCTCACCATGGGACGGATCGGTCAGGCCTTCAGCGCGTGGCCGCTCCGACTGTGGGCGCTTCTACTCGTCTGGACCCTCATCCGGACTGTGCCATATGTCGCGATCGAGGGCATCGACGCCCCTCGGGACGCGATGGTGGTCGTGTACGGGCTGTATGCCGTCGTGGTCGCCTCGGTGCTTCTCTCGGAGCCGGAACGGCTCCGGGACCTGATGGCCAAGTACCGCTCGCTGGCGGTCGTGATGCTCCTACTGGTCGGTGCCGTATATGGCGTCACCAAGTTGCTGGGTGGTGGCATGCCGACGCTTCCCTGGGCTCCGGAGGTGGCGTTGCTCAATGCAAAGGGAGGTGACCTGATGGTCCAGATGACGGGCATCGTCGCGTTCCTCATGCTCGGCGGGATGCGCCTGTCCCCCTGGGCGGTCGCGCTGGCCGTGTTCAACGTCAGCGTCATCATGGTCAGCAATCGCGGAGGCATGGTGGCCTTCGCCCTGGGCATGGGGCTGGTGTGGCTGATGCGGCCGTCAGGCACAGGAGCCACACGGTTCGTGTACGCCATGGCTCTCCTCGTGATCGTGGCGGCGCTCGTCGGCCCCATGATCGACGTCAAAATCCAGGGCGGCACCCGGTCGATCTCCATTGAGCAGGTCGTCGAGAACGTCCGCAGCGTGTTCGGGAACTCCGGCTCGAACGCGCTCGATGGCACCAAGCGCTGGCGACTCCTCTGGTGGGGCAAGATCGTCGACTACACCTTCTCGGGGCCGTACTTCTGGACGGGGAAAGGCTTCGGGCTCAATCTCGCAGAGTCGGATGGCTTCACGCTCGGTGAGGTGGACGAGGGGCTCCGGAGCCCCCACAACGGTCACATGACGATCCTCGCGCGATCCGGTGTGCCGGGCCTGGTGCTCTGGACAGCGCTCCACCTGTCGTGGTTCGGCATGGTGCTCTTCGCATGGGGACGCGCGCGACTGCAGGACCACCGGCGCTGGATGGCGCTCTTCGCGTGGTTGGCCGGCTTCTGGGTCGCGGCCCTCGTGAACGCGTCCTTCGATGTCTACCTCGAAGGGCCGATGGGCGGCATCTGGCTCTGGTCGGTCATCGGTGCGGGAGTCGCCGCCGTCCGCCTCCACCGCACCCGTCCTGAGCTGCTCGACCCGCTCGACCTCACGCTTCCTCGAACCTCCGATGTCCACAACGCTCGCTCCGCCGCCCCGTCGTTCTCGTGGTTCTGACGTCGTTCCGGGTGCGAAACCACCCGGCGATGTGCCCGTGACGGTCCTGCTCGTCCACAACGTCTACCAGAAGCCTGGAGGCGAAGACGCTGTGTTCGAGCGCGAGGGTGCCCTGCTCGAGGAGCAGGGGCACCGCGTCCTGCGCATGAGGCTCCACAACGATGCTGTCGAAGGCATGAGTCGCGTCGCCCTCGCCGGGCGGACGCTCTGGAGCCGGGACGCCTACGCAGAGGTCCGTCAGATCGTCGAGGCGGAGGGGGTGGACGTGGTCCACGTCCACAACACGCTTCCGCTGGCGTCGCCCTCGGTGTTCCATGCGGCGCACGCGGGAGGGGCGGCTACGGTCCACACCCTGCACAACTACCGCCTCGTATGCCCCGGCAACCTGTTGCTTCGAGAGGGCGCGATTTGCCACGACTGCGTCGGCAAGGCGTTTGCCACCCCTGGGATTCGGCACGGGTGCTACCGGGGAAGTCGGCTCGAGACCGCGGCGGTCGCGGCCACGACGGCCGCCCACCGCGCACTCGGAACGTGGGACCGAGCCGTCGACCGCTACATCGTGCTGAGCGAGTTCGCCCGCGACCTGTTCTGTGAGGGAGGGCTGCCGGCAGACCGCATCGCGGTGAAGCACAACGCCCCCGAGATGGACCCTGTATCGGCACCAGGGGGGGCATCCGTGCTGTTCGCGGGGAGGCTCGCCAAGGGCAAGGGGATCCCCGTGATTCTGGAGGCCTGGGCCGCCGACCCGACGCTTCCAGGGCTTCGGATCGCGGGCGACGGAGAGATGGCCGACGAGGTGCGTCGCGCCGCTGAGGCCGATCCCAGAATCGAGTGGCTGGGGTGGGTCGGTGGCAAGGATCTCCTTTCCGTAATGGCCTCCTCGGCTGCGCTGCTCGCGCCGTCGGTCTGGTACGAAGGCTGGCCCCTCGTCGCCGTCGAGGCAATGGGGATGGGCACGCCGGTGATCGCGACCGGTCACGGTGCGTTCCTCGAGATGATCGTGCACGGCGAGACGGGCCTGCTGATCCCCCGTGGGGATGCCCATGCTCTCGCTGCTGCCGTCCATGATCTGCTCGGGGACCCCAGCCGCCTCGCGGAGATCCGGCGGAAGACGGCCGCCGAGTTCACGAATCGGTTCTCCCGGGAAGTCAACTACTGCCAACTCCGCGACATCTACGCCGACGCGATCGCCCAGTTTACCGCCGGCTGACGTGCCTGACGACGCCCCCCGCATCGCCTTCGCTGTGCCCGTCTACAATGGCGCGCGGTACCTGCCCGAGGCGCTGGCCGCGCTCCAGGCCCAGACCGAGACGCGCTGGGTCGCCGTCGTCACCGACAACGCGTCGACCGACGACACGGCTGCCATCGTGCGGCGCGCGTCGGTGGAGGACCCGCGGATCCGCTACCACCGCAACCCGACCAACCTCGGGGCCAACGGCAACTTCAACCGGTCGATGGCGCTCGCCGTGGAGACCGGAGCTCCCGCTGTGAAGTGGGCGGCCCATGACGACCGCCCCCGGCCGGAGTACGTTGCACGCTGCCTTGATGCCCTCGACGCCCGCCCCGAGGCCATCGGGGTCCACACCGCGATCATGCTCGTCGACGACGACGGCGCGCCCTACCCGTACGACGCCACACGTGGCGGCTTCGCAGACGGTGAGGGCGTCTGGGCATGGACGCGGGAGACCCAGGTGGCCTTCGCCGACCCGGACCCCGGTGTGCGCCTGCTCCGGTTTCTCCGGGACAAAGCGGGCCAGTGGCTCATCTACGCCGTCTTCCGCTCTGACGCCGTCGCCGCGACGCGCCCTCTCACGATGCCCGGCGTTGAGGATGCGTTCTGCGCCGAACTCCTGTTGCGAGGGCCGCTGGCGTTTGTCGAGGACCCGTTGTTCGAGCAGCGCCACCATGCCCGGAGCGCGCGGCACCTGTCGCGGCGCGACTACATCGAGTACGAGACGGGCGTCCGCCCGACGGGCCTGATGCTGCCGTCGGCAGGGCGGGCAGTCGAGTTCGCTCGTGCGATCCAGCGCGCCCCGCTCGCAGGGGCTGGCCGACGCTCGGCGTGGAGCGCGCTCGCACGCTTCGCGGTGGGGCCGGAGCGTCTCCGCAACCTGGTGGTCCCCGGACCCAACAACTACTTCGGCCTCGGGGCGGGGTAGGGGCCTACGCGGGACGCTCCACCTTGTCCCGCACCGCCCGCCCGAGATCCAGCAGCCACTTGGTCGGCGTCCGGCTGGGAACGCCGAGGGTGCGCCCGAGTCGGTCCCGCCACGCGTCGGCGGGCAGGATCCAGAACCAGGACGCCTCGTCGCGGACGGCGCGAAACAGCCGCCGCAGTCCCAGGCGCTTCTCGTTGGGCAGGTGCCAGATCATCATCCGCTCATGCCCGGGCCGGACGTTTGCGCCAGTGAACCAGGTATAGATGCGGTCGATGAACGGGTCTGCAGTCCCGACCGAATACCCCAGCCGGTGGTAGACGAAGCTCAGCAGGTGCGCCTCCTCGTTGAACTTGGGCAGCCCGGCCTCATGTCGGCGCAGCATCTCCGGCCAGAGAGACGCCGCCTCGTCGGTGACGGCGCGAAGTGCGTCCCGCGTGCCCGCGACGATCTCGCCGCCGACGTACGCCGGGATCGGGTCGGCACCGTCACCCGAGAAGCCGCCGAGGTCGGCGTAGATGCGGCCCATCTGGCGGGGCGTGAGGCCGTTCTGCTCCTCGTCCGGCCCAATGCGGGCGTCGAAGGTCAGCGCGCCGTGCGTGCGTGCGGCCTCCACGAGCGGCCCGACGGGGCGCGTGAATACACAGTCCGAGTCGAGCAGGATGCCCACCGCGTCCGCCTCGGGCAGCGTGTCGGCGAGGTGCGTCGCCACGTCGAGGACGTAGAACTGGTTGGCCCATGCGCCGAAGTAGCCCGCCGGGGGCTTGGACGCATACGGGAGCACGATGTGCTCGACGCCGTGCCGCTCGAGAAAGCCTGCCGTGTCGAACCCGTCGATGTCGGGGATGGTCGGCTCGTTGGTGTAGAGCCGATGCACCGCGTCCGAGTTGACGCGCACGCTGGCCGCGAAGAAGTCCACGACGCAGCGCCAGTAGACGGCCTGGAACCAGGTCGAGGACGAGCGGCCGCCGACCTGCGGGTAGATGCTCTCCTCGCCCTCGCGCTCGGCGTAGAACCAGGTGGAGATGATCGGGGCGGACATGGACAGGGCGCTGGGAGTCTCGGGTATCGGCCAGGTGGCGAAGGTCTGAAATCTGCACCCGGACCCGGGGCGTGATCGGGGACGCTACCTTTCGGCCCGTCCCGTAGCCCCGCCGCCGCCCCGTGCGCGAAGCCGTCTTCGTCCGCCGCCGCGCCCCCACGTGGCGCGCGATGGAAGCCCTCCTCGACGCCGACGCCCCGGCCGACCCCGACGCGCTGGCCGACGCCTACGTCCGCCTCGGCGACGACCTCGCCTACGCCAAGACGTTCTTCCCCGGCTCCGCGGCGGCGGCCTACCTGAACGACCTCTCGGCGCAGGCCCACGCCCGGATCTACCGCAACCGCCGCGAGGAGCGCGGGCGGCTCGTCCGCTTCTGGACGCACGAGGTCCCGCTGGCCGTCTATGAGGCGCGCGGTGCGCTGCTGGCGTCGCTGCTGCTGTTCCTGGGCGCCGTCGGCGTCGGCATTCTCTCCTCGATGGGGGATGGGTCGTTCGCCCGCCTCATCCTGGGCGACGCCTACGTCAACATGTCCCAGGCGAACGTCGAGGCGGGCGACCCCTTCGCGGTCTACAAGGACGCCCGCGAGCTGGACATGGTGCTGGGTATCGCGTTCAACAACGTCCGGGTGTCGTTCGTGGCCTTCGCGGGGGTGCTCCCGGGGGCTCCCGTACCCGGCGCGTCGGTGGGCACCGGCTGGATCCTGATCTCGAACGGCATCATGGTCGGCACGTTCGCCCACCTGTTCGGCGCCGAGGGGCTCACGCTGGAGTGGCTCCGCGTGGTCATGATCCACGGCACGCTGGAGCTGGCCGCCATCGTGATCGCGGGCGGCGCCGGACTGACCATGTGGAACGCCCTCCTCCTGCCCGGCACCTACCCCCGCATGACCGCCCTCCGGCGCGGCGCCAGGCGGGGCGTGACCATCATCGTCGGCCTCGTGCCCGTCTTCCTGATCGCGGCGCTCCTCGAAGGCGTCGTCACCCGGCGCACCGAGATGCCGCTCGCCGCGAGCCTGTTCGTGATCCTGGGCTCGCTCGCCGCGCTCGTCGGATATTTCGTCGTCCTCCCGGCCCTCCGCGGCCGCGCCTCCCATGCCTGACGCCTACCCCGACCGTGGCGAGATCCGCTTCCGCGCCCACCGCGACGTAGGCAGCGTGATGAACGCGACCGTGGCCTTCCTCCGGGGCAACGCCCGCGAGTTGCTCACCAGCTACGTGGCTCTCGTCGCCCCGGTGGCCCTCGCGGGAGGCATCGCCCTCGGCCTCTACTTCCACCAGATGGGGGGGATGTTCGCCGACCCGATGGCGATGGAGAGCGACCCGTTCGCGATGTTCAACCTGACCTACGCGGGGCTGATCGTCTTCAGCCTGATCGGCACCGCGCTGACGACGGCCGCCGCGGCCGCGTACGTCCGCCTGTACCGGGAAGGGATGGCGGGCGAGATCACCGCGGGCCTGCTCTGGGAGGAGGCGAAGGGGCTCATGCTGCCCGTCGTCGGGCTGTCCGTGGTGTACGGCCTCGTGGTCTCGTTCTCGGCCGTGATCGCCATCGTGCCCTGCCTCGGCATCCTGGCATGGTTCGCGTTCGTCGTCTGGTCGATCCCTTACTTCGCGGTCACCCTGGCCGCGCGGATGCTCGATGAGCCGACGCTCCTCGACGCCTACCAGCGGGCTCGCGACCTCGTCAAGGGCTCCTGGGGACCGACGTTCGGCGCGCTCTTGCTGGCGTTCCTGCTGTTCTACGTCGTCATCATGCTCGTCTCGATCCCGCTGTACGTGGCGCTGATGGTGATCGGGATCAACACCGTCGAGACCGACCCGGCCCAGATGTTCTCGCTCATGGGCGCGGTCATGGCGCCGCTGCAGGTGATCTCGTACGCGGGCTACCTGATCCCCCTCGTGGCCATGTTCTTCGTCTACGGCCACCTGGCCGAAGAGATGGACGGCACCAGCCTCTCCGACGACCTCGACGTGCTCGCGGGCGACGCACCGCTCGACGGCTGGATCGCGTCCGCCCCCGCCCCCAGCCGCCCGGCCCCGCCCGCCTCGACGCCGCCGTCGGACCTCCCCGATGCGCCCGAGGCGGACGGGCCCGACGCACCGGACGACCCGCCCGGCGGCTTCCGGGGGGGCGGCTTCCGATCGTGACCGGACGGGTTCTGCGGCGTCCTCGGTTCAGCGCGGGCGGGCTCGCGGTGTCCCATCGGTCAGGGCGAGGCCTCCGTCTACGAGGCCTCGCCCTGCTCCTGCTCGCCGTCCGTGCCACCGCACAGGCGCCTCCGCCGCCACCACCCGCGCCGCCGCCGCCGACCTCGGAGCCTCTACGGAAAGCCCCGCCGGGCGTCGACTTGGACCTCTCGGAGCCCGGTCCCGCGCCACTCCAGCCCGCCGTGCCGCTCGCGGCCGACACGCTCCGCCCGAGTCCCGCCCCCGCCATCCTCGACGCGTACCGCGCCGACCCCGACTTTCAGTACGACCGCCCACAGGCCGAGGGGCCGTCCCTCTGGGAGCGGTTCTGGCGCTGGGTCTACCGGACCGTTCTGGCGCCCCTCTTCGAGAACACGTCCGCCCGCGCCCGCGAGTGGGTCCTGATCGCGCTCGCCGTCGGCATCCTCGGGTGGGTGCTGTCGCGCCTGCTGCAGGCCGAGGGCAGCGGCGTGTTCGGCCGGAGCGCGCCCGCCGGCGGCGTCGGCGGCCCGCTGCTCGACGCCGACGACATCGCGGAGGTGGACCTGCACACCCGACTGGCCGACGCATTGGCGCAGGCCGACCACCGCGAGGCCGTCCGCGTGCGCTACCTGCTGCTGCTCCAGGCGCTCGACGCGGCGGGCGCCATCGCATGGCGCCGCGACAAGACCAACCGCCAGTACGTCACCGAGGTGGCCGCGGCCGACGCCGACCACGCGCCGCTGTTCACGCGCGCCACCCGCGTCTTCGACGCCGTCTGGTACGGCGAGCGGCCCGTCTCGCCCGCCCTCTACGCCGAGCTGGCCCCCCTCTTCGACGGCGCTTCCCCCCGAGCCGCGTGAGCGTCCGAGGCTACCTCCTGCTCCTCGCCGCGCTCGTGGCCGCGCTTGTCGCGGTCCAACTGGCCCAGCCGCAGCCCCTCGACCTACGGGTCCGCCTGGAGCGCAGCGGCGACGCGCCGTTCGACGCCGAGGTGTTCTTCGCGTCCCTGCCCGAGTGGCTCGGCCAGCCCGTCGAGCCGGTCGGCGTCCCGGCCTTCGAGCGGCTCGAAGACTCCACCCTGACCGGCCTGACCTACCTCGTCCTCGCGGAGTCGGTCCAGCCCGACGCCGCCGAGGCCGCGCGCCTGCTCCGGTTCGTGGAGGCCGGCAACACGCTCGTCGTGCTGACCCACCTCCTCGAGGGGCCCCTCGCCGCCGGACTCCTCCCCCCTGACACCACCCGCCGCGGGCCCGAGGCAGACCTACCGGTGCCCGACGGCCTCGACCTCGACGTGCCGGAGAGCGCCGTCCTCGTCGACTCCTACTACGGCGACTACAGCACCTTCGAGGGCTTCGCCCAGGGCGTCACCCAGGGAGCCCTCGAGCCCGACACGCTCCGCCTCGGCGCCCCCGGCGTCCGCGGCGACTACGTCTTCCCGGTCGAGGTGAGCGGCCACGAGGTCGTCGGCCTCGACCCCGCCCGCAGCGAGATCCTCGGCACCGCCGTCTGGTCCTGGGAGAACGGTGACGTGGACGAGATGGTCACCCTCGCCCGCATCCGCCACGGCAGGGGAGAGGTCCTCGTCTCCTCGACCCCGCTGGCCCTCTCCAACGCCGCCCTCACTGGCGACGGCGACGGCCCCGCCTACGCCGCGGCCCTGGTCGCCGCCCTCCCCGACCAGCCCGTCCTCTGGGACGATTACCAGAAGCCCTACCGCGAGAACGCCCAGACGCCCCTCCGCTTCGTCCTCCAGACGCCCGCGCTCCGGGGCGCGTACCTGCTGCTGCTGCTCGCGGGCGTGCTCTACGTCGCCTTCCGCGGGCGCCGCTGGCAGCGCGCCGTGCCCGTCGTCGCGCCGCCGCCCAACGCCCAGCGCGAGTTCGCGAGGACCGTCGGCCGCCTCCACTTCCTCCACCGCGACGACCGGGCCCTGGCCCACCGCATGGACGCCCACGTCCGCGACCGCCTCCGGTCGGACCTCCGACTCACCGAGCCCGCCCTCGACGACGAGACCGCCCGCCTGGCTGCCGCCCGTGCGGGCGTCCCAGAGGCCGAGGCCCTCGCCCTCTTCGCCGCCCTCCGCCGCGTGCGCCATCGCCCCGACGCCGACGACCTCGTCCGCCTCGACGCCCGCGTCGCCCGTTTCTTCCGGCACGTCTGACCGGTGCGCCTCCCGTCCGCCGGAGCCCGCACCCCACCGCGATCCCCTCATGTCCGACCCCACCGACGACACGTCCCGTCCCTCCGACGTCACCCCCGATCCCTCCGCCGGGGCTCCCCGTGCCTTCGGCGAGGCTCCCCACGCCTCCGCCGAGGCTTCCCGCGCCTCCGCCGAGGCTTCCCGCGCCTCCGCCGAGGCTTCCCGCGCCTCCGCCGAGGCTTCCCACGCCTCCGGCGAGGCTCCCCATGCCTCCGGCGAGGCTCACCATCTCCTTCACAATGCCGACCCGTTCGCTTCCACCGCCGACCTCGCGCCCGTCGCCGAGGCCGTCGAGAAGCTCCGCGCCGCCATCGGGACCCTCGTCGTCGGGCAGCACGGACTGGTGGACGAACTCGTGGCGTGCCTGCTCGCCGGCGGCCACGCGCTCATCGAGGGCGTCCCCGGCGTCGCCAAGACGCTCACCGCCAAGCTCCTCGCCCGCGCCTCCGGCCTCGACTACGCCCGCATCCAGTTCACGCCCGACCTGATGCCCGCCGACGTGCTCGGCACGAGCGTGTTCTCGCCCGCCACGCGCACCTTCGAGTTCCACCCCGGCCCCATCTTCGCCCAGCTCGTCCTCATCGACGAGATCAACCGCGCGCCCGCCAAGACGCAGGCGGCGCTGTTCGAGACGATGGAGGAGCAGCAGGCGACCATCGACGGTGTCACGCACCCGCTTCCGGACCCGTTCATGGTGGTCGCCACCCAGAACCCCATCGAACACGAGGGCACCTACCGCCTGCCCGAGGCTCAGCTCGACCGTTTCCTGTTCAAGGTCGTCGTCGACTACCCGTCCGAGGCGGAGGAGGTCGAGATGCTGACCCGCTTCCAGGCCTTCGGTGGCGCCCTGGACGAGGACCGCGTCTCCGCTGTCGTCGACGCCGACGCGCTCCGTGCCGCCCAGGCGGCCGTGCGCGAGGTCCGCGTCGAAGAGCCGGTGCTCCGCTACGCCGCCGCCATCGTCGCCGCCACCCGCCGCCACCCGGCCCTCACGCTCGGCGGTAGCCCGCGCGCCACGCTCGCGCTCGTCCGCGGCGGAAAGGCCGTCGCCGCCATGTCCGGCCGCGACTTCGCCACGCCAGACGACCTGCGCACCATCGTCGCCCCGGCCCTCCGTCATCGCATCCTGCTCACCGCCGAGCGCGAGATCGAGGGCGTCCGCCCGGAGACGGTCCTGAAGCGGATCGTGGAGGAGATCGAGGTGCCGCGATAGGCAGAGACTCGCCGAGGACCCGGAGTGCGTCGGTCGGCAGATCCCGGCCATCTCCCGCGCCCGACGCTCCAGGTCCCCGTCGTCCTCCCGCTCCCACTGTCCCCGTAGCGCCCTGAGCTTCCTTCGCTCCCTGTTCCTGACCGCCCGCCCGTTCTGGGCGATGCTCGGCCTCGCCGTGGCTTTCGTGGTCGCGTTCTTCTGGGCGCCGCTGCTGCCCGCGGTCCAGGTCGGCGTCGGCGTGCTGGGCGTGCTCGTCGTGGCCGACACGCTCCTGCTGTGGGGCACCCGCGGCGGCGTCGAGGCGGACCGGGCCGTGCCGGACAAGCTGTCGATGGGGGACCCCAACGAGATCGCGGTCACCGTGCGGAGTCGCTACCGCTTCCGGCTCTCGGCGCGCGTGATCGACGAGGTGCCGGTCCAGTTCCAGGAGCGCGGCGACGGCGCCGTGCTGGCCGTCCCGCCTCGGGGCGAGGCCCGGCACACCTACACGCTGCGCCCGACCCGGCGCGGGGCGTACGGCTTCGGCCGCCTGCTCGTCTACGCGTCCTCGCCGCTCGGCCTGCTCGCGCGGCGGTTCGAGGCGGTGGAGGGCGGTGAGGCGGTCGTCTACCCGTCCATCCTTCAGATGAAGCGCTACGCGTTCCTGGCCGAGAGCGACCGGCTCCGGGAGGTCGGCGTGAAGCGCGTCCGGCGCCGCGGCCACACCATGGAGTTCGACCAACTCCGGCCGTACGTGGCGGGCGACGACCGGCGCTCGATCAACTGGAAGGCGACCGCCCGGCGCAGCGCCCACGAGCCGCGCCTGATGGTCAACACGTACCAGGACGAGCGCGAGCAGCCAGTCGTGGTGGCGCTCGATATGGGGCGCACCATGCGGTCCCCGTTCGAGGGCATGACGCTCCTCGACCACGCCGTCAACGCAGCGCTCGTGCTGCTCAATACGGCCCTCCTCACGTCCGACCGCGCAGGGCTGGTCGCGTTCGACAAGGAGGTGGGAGCGGTGGTCCGGCCGGACCGCAAGCGCGGCCAGCTGGCGGCGCTCCTCGACGCGCTCTACCGCCTCGACCCCGGCTATCAGGACCCGTCGTTCGAGGGCCTCTACGCGACCCTGCGCGGGCGTCTCGGCCAGCGTTCGCTGGTCCTGCTGCTCACCAACTTCGACACGGTCACCGGTCTAGAGCGGCAGCTTCCCTATCTCCGCCGGATCGCGCGGAGCCACCGCCTCGTGGTGGTGCTGTTCGAGAACACCGGCATCCGCGGCCTGCTCGCGGCGAAGGCCGAGCGACTGGAGGACGTCTACGTCAAGGCGACGGCCGAGGCGCTGGCTGTGGAGAAGCGCGAGATCGCCCGGGTGTTGGAGCGCCACGGCATCGGCTCGTTGCTCACCACGCCCGAGCACCTCACGGTCGACGCGGTCAACAAGTACCTGCAGATCAAGGCTCAGGGAACGTTCTAGACGACCGCCGAGGGACTCCTGCACTAGTGGTCGGATGCATGGTTCATGTTGTCAGATTTCGTCCTACGGTTCATTATTTCTTGACAAAACGGAGGTCATGCCTCCTCTTTCTGGCCTGTGTCATGCGAAAGCGGTTCCACATGCAGTCGCACCGCCTGAGGAATGGGTGAGGAGCCAAAATGAACGAGCTGTGGTGGTTGGATGAAGGGATGATGTGCCCCTACCGTGCGGACCTCGCCTCCGACTCCTGGGAGGCCTCCCACCATCTCCCCCGCACATGCCTGTTGCTCTTCGTCGCCGGACCCATGTGGTTCTGGCTGCCCTCCTCGCCCTCGCCCTGACGCCGCTCGCGAGCGCTCAGGATGCTCGCACGACCGCGCTCAACCACGCCTTCCCGTCGGTCGACGCGGCCACCTTCCAGGCCGACGCCGACCGGCCCCTGTTCCTCTCCGGCGACCTCGGCTCAGTCGCCTCGCCAGAGGCCTTCTTTCGCGACCATGCCGGGGTCTTCGGCTTCGACGCCGCACCGGACGTCCGCGTCGTGCGGACCGAGTCCGACGACCTCGGTCTGACGCACGTCCGCGTGCAGCAGACGGTCGGCGGCGTGCCGGTCTTCGGCGCCGAGAGCGCCCTCCACCTCCGCGACGGCCGCGCCTACGCCTGGGGCGGTGACCTGCACCCCGGCGCCGTGAACGTCCGCACCACGCCCGCGCTCGACGCGAACACGTCGATCCAGGCCGCGCAGCGCGCCCTCGGCCCGGTCGAGTACCGCCGCGCCTCCGGCGACGCCCCGATCACCGGCCGTGAGGCGGCCCCCGACTGGGCGCCGCGCGCCGAGCTCGTCGTGCTCCCCCACGACGGCGACTACGTGCTGACCTACCACGTCCGCCTGTTCGTGGAGTCGCCCGCTCCCGCCAACTGGGAGGTCTTCGTCGACGCCACGACCGGCGAGGTCGTCCACCGCTTCAACTCGATCCACACGTTCGACCCGCGCGCCGAGGCCGATGTGGCCGCGTGGCCCGGCGTCCCGTACGCCGTCCCCTCCGCCTCGATGATGATGGCGGGTCCGACGACGGGCACCGGCTCCAGCCTCTACAGCGGCACGGTCACGATCCCGACCTACCTCTCGGGGTCGAGCTACTACCTCTACGACACGACCCGCGGCCCGTCCTACATCCGGACGATGACCGGCAACAACGGGACGAGCCTGCCGGGGAGCTACATCACCGACAGCGACAACAACTTCACCGCCACGGCCGCCCGCGCCGGTGTCGACGCCCACTACGGTGCCGTCGCCACGTTCGACTACTACAAGAACACCCACAACCGGAGCAGCTACAACGGCAACAACGCCTCCATCACGAGCACCGTCCACCACCGGAGCGGCTACAACAACGCCTTCTGGAACGGCTCGCAGATGGTCTACGGCGACGGCGACGGCAGCCAGTTCGGCCCGCTGGTCGAGCTCGACATCGCGGCCCACGAGTTGAGCCACGCGGTCACGGAGTACACCGGCGGCCTGATCTACCAGAATGAGTCGGGCGCCCTCAACGAGGCGTTCTCCGACATCATGGCCATCATGGTGGACCGGAACGACTACCGCGTCGGCGAGAACTCGTACACGCCGGGCACCTCTGGCGACGCGCTCCGCTACCTGGACAACCCGCCGGCGGGCAACCAGCCGGACAACTACGCGGACCGCTACACCGGCAGCCAGGACAACGGCGGCGTCCACATCAACTCGGGCATCGCCAACAAGCAGGCCTACCTGATGATCGCCGGCGGCACCTTTCGCGGCGTCACCGTGGGCGCGGTCGGCCGGAGCGTGACGGAGAAGGTCTGGTACCGCGCCATGGCCAACTACTTCACGTCCTCGACCAACTTCGCCGGGGCCCGTGCGGGCACCATCCAGGCGGCGACGGACCTCTACGGCGCGGGCTCCTCGCAGGTCGCCTCGGTGACCAACGCCTGGGCTGCCGTTGGCGTGGGCTCTGGGAGCACCGGTGGCGGCGGTGGCGGTGGCGGCGGCACGCCCGAGTGGCGCTATGAGACCATCACGTACCAGTCGCCTCACAACTACCCCAACAACTACAACAACACCCAGACCTACTCGAAGCCGGGCGCTCAGCGCGTCGCGATGTACTTCGAGCAGTTCTCGACGGAGAACAACTACGACTTCGTCTACATCAAGAACAGCTCCGGCGCGACGACGGCCACCTACACCGGCAACAAGTCGGCATTCTGGGCCATCGTGGACGGCGACGCGATCTCGGCCAACCTCGTGACCGACTACTCGGTGACGGCGTACGGCTACCGCGTCACGACCGTCGCGTACTTCTCGGACCAGGTCCTGCTCGCCGCCGACCCCAACCCGGTGCTGGGCTACGAGCCGGAGGCGCAGCCGAGCGACGTGCTCCCGGCCGTCTTCTCGAAGGCCGAGGTGGCCGAGCTGGCGCTGGGCGTCGGCCCGAACCCGGCCGGTGCGACGACGACGGCGACGCTCTCGCTGCCGGACGCCGGCCCTGTCTCGGTGACGGTGATCGACCTCCTGGGCCGCACGGTCGCCACGCCGCTCGCCGGCACGCTGGAGGCCGGTCAGACGCCGGTGCGGATCGACACGTCGGACCTGCCCGCGGGCGTCTACGTGGTCGTTCTCGACGCCGCCGGCCAGCGGCTGACGCGCCAGGTCACGGTCGTTCGCTAGGACGGCAGCCAGGCTCCCGGGCCCACCACCTTGCTTCCCGGGAAGGAGCCCTCGCCTCGATTGAGGCGGGGGCTCTTTGCGTTCGCCGGAATGGAGTCCGTCGCGCTGCCGTATGGAGCGCCGCTCTCTCTACGGTGGTACCTCGTGGGCACCGTGACTCCCCTCCGCGCGTCCACTGGTCCCCGCGCCAACCCCCCCATGAATCGCCTCGCCGACACCCACAGCCCGTACCTCCTCGGCCACGCCGACAATCCGGTCGACTGGTGGCCGTGGTGCGACGAGGCCTTCGCCGAGGCGCGGCGCCGCGACGTGCCGGTGTTCCTCTCGATCGGCTACGCGACGTGCCACTGGTGCCACGTCATGGAGCACGAGTCGTTCGAGGACTCGGTCACGGCCCAGGCGCTCAACGAGGCGTTCGTGCCCATCAAGGTCGACCGTGAGGAGCGGCCCGACGTAGACGGCATCTACATGTCGGCCGTGATCGCGGCGACGGGCGGCGGCGGCTGGCCCCTGACGGCGCTGCTGACGCCCGATACGCGCGAGCCGTTCTGGGTAGGCACGTACCTCCCGCGCGAAAGCCGAGGCGGACGGATGGGCGTCCGCGACCTTGCCGCGAGCGTGTCCCGGCACTGGCGCGAGAACGCCGACGGCGTCCGACGGTCGGCCGTGGAGCTCGCCGGAGCCGTTCGGAGCATGGCGGACTTGGCGCCAGGCAACGCATTGCAGGACCGCGACCTCGACGCGGTGTCGAACGCCCTCGCGCGCCGCTTCGACCCCGAGTTCGGGGGCTTCGGGATGGCGCCCAAATTCCCGACGCCGCACCACGTTCTGTTCCTCCTGCGGCGGGCGGCGCAGACGCGCGACGGGCGGCTCGTTTCGATGGCGCTCGCCACGCTCCGCGCGATCCGGCGCGGCGGCATTTTCGACCAGGTCGGCGGTGGGCTGCACCGCTACTCGACCGACAAGATGTGGGTGCTCCCCCACTTCGAGAAGATGCTCTCGGACCAGGCGATGTACGCGCTGGCGTGCGTCGAGGCGCACGACGCGACCGGGGCGCCCGACCTTCGCGAGGCCGCCGAGGCGACGCTCGACTACGTCCTCCGCGACCTCCGCAACGACCGCGGAGGGTTCTTCTCGGCCGAGGACGCCGACTCACTCGATGCCGACGGCCATCGGGAAGAGGGCGCCTTCTACACCTGGACCACGGCCGACTTGGCCGACGTGCTCGGCCCCGAGGACGCCCGCCTCGCCGCCGATGTCTGGGGCACCGATCCCGACGGCAACTTCCTGGACGAGGCGACCCACAAGGCGACCGGCGCCAACGTGCTGCATCTGCTCGACCCGGCGATCGGGTCGCCGAGCCCGCTTGCCGCCACCGCCGCCCGCCTCGGTATGACCGTGGAGGGCCTCCGGATCCGTCTCGACTCGGTCCGCGAGCGGCTGTTCGAGGCGCGGTCGTCGCGTCCTCGCCCGCTCCTCGACGACAAGGTGCTGACCGACTGGAACGGTCTCGCCATCGCCGCCTTCGCCTCTGCCGCGCGCGTCTTCGGCCGGGACGACTACGCCCGCGCCGCCACCGAGGCGGCGAACTTCCTATTGTCCGAGATGCGGACCGGCGACGGCGACCTGCTCCACCGCTGGCGCGACGGACAGGCGGGCATCCCCGGTCTCGTGGACGACTACGCGTTTCTCGTCTGGGGCCTCATCGAGGTGTACCACGCGACGTTCAACCCGGCCCACCTCGGCGCCGCGCTCGACCTCCACAGCCGGATGCTGGCGCACTTCGAGGCGCCAGGCGGCGGCACCTACCGGAGCACCGCCGACGCCCCCGACCTGATCGTTCGCCAGCGAGCGCTGGATGACGGGGCGATCCCGGCGGGAAACAGCGTCGCCGTGCTCAACGGACTCCGCCTCGCGCGCCTCACCGGCCGCTCGGACCTGGAGGACGCCGCGCGTCGCGCCCTCGACGTGCCCGACGTGGTCCGCGAGCATCCCTCCGGCTTCACCTTCCTGGCGATGGCGGCGGCGTTCGCCGAAGGGCCGTCGCAGGAGATCGTCATCGCGGGCGAGCCCGATGCGCCGGATACCCTCGCGATGCTGGATGCGGCCCGGTCGGTGTACGCGCCGCACGCGGTCGTCGTGCTCCGGCCTCCAGGCGTGACCTCGATCACAGACCTCGTCCCGTTCGCCGCCGAGCAGACGATGGTGGAAGGGCGGGCGACCGCCTACGTATGCGAGAACCACGCCTGCCAGGCGCCGACGACCGATCCTGAGGAGGCCGCTCGTCTCCTCGCCGAGGCCGTCGGGTAAGGCGCCGTCGGGTCCGCCTCGGCCGTCGACTGGGGAGGGGAGCCTGGGGCTCTCGGGCGGGGTTCGCCCCGCCCCTTCCCTACGCCGATGCTCGACTCCGACCGCGCCCGTCAGACCCTCGACCGCTCCGAGAGCGGCGCCCCGGCGTCTGGCCACGCCGTCCGCGACCTGTTCTCGACCGACGAGATCTTCCAGCGCGTCGTCGCGACGGCCGACGAGGAGTTCGTCCGGTCGACGCGGCTGCTGTTCTTTTCGGGGCTGGCGGCCGGGCTGAGCATCGGGCTGTCGTTCGTGGCGCGAGCCGCGCTGTCGGCCGAGATCGGCGATGCGTCGTCGCTGGCGGGTGCGGCGCTCTACCCGGTCGGCTTTCTGCTCATCGTGCTCGGTCGCTACCAGCTGTTCACGGAGAACACCCTGACGCCGGTCACGCTCGTGCTGACCCGGATCGCAGCCGTTCCCGCGCTTCTCCGGCTCTGGGGCATCGTGCTGCTGGCCAACGTGCTCGGCGCGGCGCTCGTCGCCGCGGTGCTGGCGCGAACCGGCGTGTTCGACGCCGACTCAGCGGCGATGGCGCGCGAGATCGCGATGCATGGGCTGGAGGTGCCCACGGGCGCGCTGTTCTGGAAGGGCGTCTTCGCGGGCTGGCTCGTGGCTTCGATGGTGTGGCTCAACCACGCCGCCCGAGACACCGTCACACGGTTCTTTATCGTGTTCGCGATCATGTTCCTGGTGCCCGCGGCGGACCTCTTCCACTGCATCATTGGGGCATGCGAGACGCTCTATCTCGTCTTCCAGGGGCTCGCCGGGATCGGCGACGCGGCGCGGTTCTTCGGCGCCGTCGTCGTCGGCAACACGGTCGGCGGCGTGCTGCTGGTCGCCATCCTCAACTACGGCCAGACGCGCCGGACGCGGTTTCCCGACCGCGACTGCGACGACCTCGCGCTGACGTGGCGCGAGTTCCTGTTCGGCGTCGGCCGGGGCGCGCCCCGGCGCAGCGAGGCGGGCAACGCGCCGCTCTCGCGCGACGAGGACCAGGAAGGAGCGGAGACGGGCTCGATGCTCGATCAGCCCGTCTCCGCCTGACCTCACCCGGCGATCAGTCGGATGGCGCCGCTGCCCGTGCTGACGCGCAGCGTCGGCCCGCCGCCGTTGAGCCGTCCGCGGGCCTCGTCGCGCTCGCGGTCGCCCGAGAAGCGGAGCGCGTCGTCGATGCGGACCGAGCCGCCGCCCATCTGAACGTCAAAGCCCGCCGCGCGCGGCAGGCGCATCGTGACGGACCCGCTGCCGGTGCTGACTTCTGACGACGCGGCTGACACGAGCGTCATCTCGACGCTGCCGGAGCCGGTGTCGACGTTCGTGCGCCCGTCCACCGTGCCCACGTTCACACTGCCCGAGCCGGTGTCGACCAGCAGCGAGCCCTCGACGCGGTCCACGTGGACGCTGCCCGAGCCCGTGTCGATGCGGACGTCGCCGCGGAGCGCGCGGGCGCGAACCGTGCCCGAGCCGGTGTCCAGCACCACCTCGTCGCCGTTCACGTCCTCGACCGTCACGTTGCCGCTGCCGACGTCCACGCGGAGGTCGCCGGTCAGGGAGCCCACCTCGACGTTGCCGGAGCCGAGGTCGAGGTCGGCAGAGTAGCGCCGCGGAATCTCGATGGTGACCTGAAAGGAGGCGTCGCGACGGCCCGACCAGCGCTGACGCGGCGGGTTCGTGCGGACGGTCAGATCGCCGCCGCTGGTGCGAGCGGAGAAGCGGCGGCGCTCGAACTCGGAGGCCGCGTCGCGGCCTCGGCCCTCGACCGTGACGCGGGCGCGGGTGCCTGAGACGGTCCGCACGGTGACGTTCTCGCTGCCGAGGTTCAGGGCGAGCCGTCCGCCCTCGCGGACAGAGAACGACTCGTCGAACAGCACGTCCTGCGACACGGCGGCCGTGCCCTGCGTGGAGACCGGTTTCACGTCGATGGTCACCGAAACGCTCTCGCCGTGCTCGGCGCGTTCGATCACGAGGTGGTCTGAGGCAGCCGACCGGAGCGCGCGGGCGCCGACGGTGACCAGGAGGACGGTGAGGACGACGAGCAGCGCGCGTCGGAGTCCGGAACGAGACATGGAGGGCAGGGGAGGATGAGAGGACACCTGCTCTACGGGTGCCGCGGCTCAGAAGGTACAGTGGTGTGCTAAAAAAGCAGCATGGAGGGCGCGCTCACCTCGCCGGATCCCACGGATGGTGTCCTTCGCGGAGTCCCCGTTCGCTCCCGAATGGCCGATTGGACGGCCCCGGTTGTCCTCGGGGCGCCACGCGTGGTACCCATAAGGCGATCCTTCCGGGGATCCGGTCCCACCACCTCGTCCCCCCATGCGACTCTTCCTCTTCACCGGCCTGCTGGTCGGCCTCGGTGTCGCGCTGGCTGCTTGCGACACGGCAGACGGCCCCGCCACCGCGCGCCTCACGGTCCGCCTGACCGACGCGCCGTTCCCCTTCGACCTCGCCGAGGCGGCCTCGGTCACCATCACCCGCATTGAGTTGCTGGCGGCCGCCGACGATGGCGATGCAGCGAACGACACCTCCGACACCGAGGGCGTGCTGGACCGCATCGTGCTGTTCGACGGGGAGCCGTTCGCCCTCAACCTGCTGGACCTGCGCGACGGGGTTGACACGCTCCTCGTCGAGCGCTTCGCGATCCCGGCCGACGGCGTCTACAACCGGATCCGGCTGTTCGTCGGAGACGACGCTGAGGTCCGCTTCGTCGACGGCACGACGTTCCCGCTGAAGCTGCCTAGCGCGCAGCAGTCGGGCATCAAGATCGCGCTCCCGGCCTACGAGGCCACCGACGGTGACATCGACCTGCTGATCGACTTCGACGTCGAGCGGTCGTTCGTGACGCGCGGCAACCCGGAGGGGCCCAACTTCCAGGGCTTCCTCTTCAAGCCCGTCCTCGAGGTCGAGTCGTTCGAGGTACTCGCCGACACGACCGAGGCGGGCTGAGCCGGTCGCCCGGATGCACCGCGCCCCCGGCCGGGACATCCAGCCGGGGGCGCGGTGTGCGAGTCGGTCGCGAGAGACTACGCCTCCGTGATCGTGACCTGCATCGTGTCGCCCTGGCGGACGCTGTCGACCACGTCCTGGCCCTCGACGACGGTGCCGAAGACCGTGTGACGACCGTCGAGGTGCGGCTGCGGGGCGTGCGTGATGAAGAACTGCGAGCCGTTCGTGTTCGGGCCTGCGTTGGCCATCGAGAGGGCGCCAGTGGTGTGCTTGAGCGGGTTGCCCGCCGTCTCGTCCTCGAACTTGTAGCCCGGGCCGCCGGTGCCGGTGCCGTTCGGGTCGCCGCCCTGGATCATGAAGTTGGGGATCACGCGGTGGAACGTGAGGCCGTCGTAGAAGCCGTCGCGCGCGAGCACGACGAAGTTGTTGACGGTCTTGGGCGCGTGCTCCGGGAAAAGGTCGATGAGGATGTCGCCCTTCGGGGTCGAGATGGTCGCACGGTACGTGGTGTCCGTGTCGATCTGCATCTCGGGGGCTGCGTTGTAGGTCTTGGCCATGGTCGGGGTAGGGGGGAGAGAGGAAGCCTACGAGTGGCCTCGCGATCCGTTCGGCCGAGGAGCGCTGCAGAGGGCGGTTCCCGACGATCTCCATCCCCAGGCCCCGCGGAGCGGTCTGGAATCGCTTCCGCGAAACCCATCCGGTGTGCGCATCTTGCAGCGAACCTGCCCCTACGCCCATGCCTGTTCTCCACGTCTCCGCCGAGTGTGCCCCGTTCGCCAAAGTCGGTGGGCTGGCTGATGTCGTCGGCGCGCTGCCCGGCGCGTTGGCCCGCCTCGGCGTCGCCTCGGGCGTGGTGATGCCGTTCTACGGTGGGCCGCACGGGCGGCTGGCGCAGAAGGCGGGCGCCATCGAGTCGGTCCACACCGGCGTCGTGTTCTTCGAGGGCGAGTGGTTTCCGTTCGAGGTCTTCCAGTCGGACGCGCTCTCGTCCGACGGCGCCGAGGTGCCGCTGTACCTCGTCCACGAGCCCGAGCACTTCGGCGACGACGGGGTCTACTTCCGGGCGTCCGACAACACCTGGTTCGCGCGTGGCGAGGTCCGCTACCTCGTCTTCCAGCTGATGGTGCTCGACTGGCTGCGCTCCGAGAACACGCCGCTGGACGGCGACGGGCTGCTGCACCTCCACGACCACCACGCGGGCCTCATCCCGGCGCTCCTCCACACGGACCCCGCCAACTCGGTCCTCGCCGACCTGCCGACGGTCCTGACGGTCCACAGTGCCGATCACCACGGCGAGATCCCCTGGGCGCGCTGGAACTCCCTCGGCCTGGACCTCCCCAACTGGGAGTCGCTCGACCACCTGGGCGTCGTCAACAGCCTGAAGGCGGGCGTCGAGACGGCGGACCGCGTGACGACGGTCAGTCCCAGCTACGCGATCGAGCTGACCGAGTCGCCCGAGACCTCGCACGGCCTCGACTACGCGTTTCAACTTGCGGGCGACCGCCTCTCGGGCATCGTCAACGGGGTCGACATGGACGTGTGGGACCCGGCGACGGACGCCTTCCTGCCCGAGCACTTCTCGGCGGACGACCTGGGCGGCAAGACGGCGCTGAAGCAGGCCGTCTGCGCGTCCCTCGGCCTCGACGCGTCCCGGCCGCTGCTCACGTTCGTCGGGCGGTTGACGCCGGAGAAGGGCGCCGAGGTGCTGGCGCCCGGCATCGCGCAGATCCTCCACCAGACCGACGCGGCGGTCGCGATCCTGGGCTCGGGGTACCCGGAGTACGAGGGTGCCCTGCGCGACCTCGCCGCGTCGGCGCCGGAGGGGCGGCTGTCAGTGACGCTGGCCTTCGATGAGGCGCTCGCCCACAGGCTCTACGGCGCGGGCGACGTCTTCCTGATGCCGTCGAAGCAGGAGCCGTGCGGACTGGGGCAGCTCTACGCGATGCGCTATGGCACGATTCCGGTCGTCCACGCGGTCGGGGGCCTGCGCGACACCGTGACCGCGTGGGACGGCGCGATCGGCACCGGCCTGCGCTTCGACGCCTACTCCGCCGATGCCTTCGCCGAGGCGGTCGGCCGGGCGTTGGCGCTCGACGCGGACGCCCGCGCGGCGCTCCAGCAGAACGGCATGCGGGCGGACCACTCCTGGGCGGCCTCGGCGGCCGACTACGTGACGCTGTATCGGGAGCTCGGCCTCAGCACCGCGACGAAGGGCTCCGGCGTTTGACCCGAAAACCGTTACAGGACGGTCGGGATCTCCTGCACCGCTTCTCCTTATCTAGCAAACCTTCTCTCTCTCGATCCTCATGCGCGACACGCTGGCCGTCATTCTCGGCGGTGGTGCAGGCACCCGCCTGTTCCCCCTCACCCATCACCGCTCGAAGCCCGCCGTCCCCCTCGCGGGCAAGTACCGCCTGATCGACATCCCGATCTCGAACTGCGTCAACAGCGAGCTGATGCGCATGTTCGTCGTCACGCAGTACAACTCGGCCAGCCTCAACCGCCACGTCGCGCGGGCCTACCGCTTCGACCGCTTCGGGCACGGCTTCGTGACCGTGCTGGCCGCCGAGCAGACCCCGGACTCGCACGAGTGGTTTCAGGGCACCGCCGACGCGGTCCGCCAGTGCCTACCGCACATCAACCCGCACCCGCACCGGCGCGTGCTGATCCTCTCCGGCGACCAGCTCTACCGGATGGACTTCAACACGTTCGCGGCGCACCACCGCTCGACCTGGGCCGACCTCACGGTGGCCACGATCCCGGTGACGGCGGAGGACGCCTCGGCGTTCGGCATCCTCAAGACCGACGCGGACGGCGTGATCACGGAGTTCCACGAGAAGCCGACGCCGGAGGAACTGCCGGGCCTCGAAAGCCCCGTCTCGGCGAAGATGAAGGAGCAGGGACGCGTCTACCTCGCCTCGATGGGCATCTACATGTTCGAGCGCGACGTGCTCCGGGAGGTGCTCCTGACGGATGAGAGCCAGAAGGACTTCGGAAAAGAGATCATCCCGGCCGCCATCGCCTCGCGCCGCGTGGTGAGCTACCCCTTCGACGGGTACTGGTCGGACATCGGCACGGTGCGGTCGTTCTACGAGGCCAACATCGCGCTCGCGCAGCCGGACCCGGAGTTCGACCTCTACGACGCCGAGGCGCCGATCTACTCGAACGCGCGGATGCTGCCGCCGGCGAAGATCCAGAACTCGCACGTCCGCAACTCGATGATCGCCGAGGCGGCCGTCATCACGGACGCGACCGTGGAGGACTCGGTCGTCGGCCTGCGGTCGTTCATCTCGCCCGGCGCCACGCTCCGGCGGACGGTCATGCTGGGGGCGGACTACCACCCGTGGCTCGACGCGTCACGGCGGCCCGGCCTGAACCCGCCGCCCCATCCGGGCATCGGCCCGAACAGCACGGTCGAGGGCGCCATCATCGACAAGAACGTCCAAGTGGGCGCCGACTGCCGGATCACCAACGCCGACGGCGTCTCCGAGGCGGACGGGGACGGCTGGTACATCCGCGACGGGGTGATCGTGCTGCAGAAGGACGCCATCATCCCGGACGGGACGGTGATCTGATACGCCCTGTCTCCTGTTTGGTTCTAGGTCTCAATAGCTAATCGTAATGAGCGAGATACACTCTGCAAGAATCAAGTCAAAATTGAAATCGGACTATTCAGATCTGATAGACATGGATGACACCGTAGGTAAGCCTGAGTCGGAGAGAGAAAAAATGTTTCTCACAAGGGCGCAGGGTGCTGCGGTTGTGAGGCAGCTTTCGGGTGCTACAGCCGAGAAGGTTTCATCTTGTGTGGTCGATGGGTATGGCGACAATGGAATAGACGTTGTGTACTACGATATCAAATCAAGTATTTGCTACGTTGTCCAGTCGAAATGGGTCCATAAGGGTAGTGCCTCGCCTCCTAAGTCTGATGTGCTAAAATTTGTCAATGGGGTCAGGGACCTTGTTTCGGCTAAATACGAAAAGTTTAATGGCAAAGTTAGAAGAGCTGTGAAATATATTGACATGGCACTCAAGGACACCGATGTGCACTTTGAAATAATAATCGCATATACCGGTTCGGAGAAAATTTCAGATGAGGCAGAGGGGTGTATCGATGATCTGGTCGACTATCTAAATGACCCTCTCGCAGTGTCGAGAAAGAGGATATACAGTCAAAAAGAGATATATGGAATCATATCAAAGAATAATACCGATATAGACCTTGATGTCAACCTTTTGGACTGGGGAACAATAGGTGACCCATATAGGGCCTATTATGGAAGAGTTTCTGCGGACCAGATTCATAAATGGTATTCAGAATACGGAACCAGACTATTCGATAGTAACATAAGAAACTTTAAGGGTGATACAGATGTAAATATAGACATGCAGGCAACCTTGGCGGAGGAGCCGGGTAAATTTTGGTACTTCAACAACGGTATAACTATATTATGCAATTCTATAGAGAAGAGGGCGATTGGTGCTGGGAGTAGAGGCGTGGGTGAGTTTCTTTGTAAGGGCGTTTCGGTTGTAAACGGGGCACAGACTGTTGGTAGCCTGTCCGGGGCTATCGCGTCGGGATTTGAGAAGGCCAATAGTGCCGAGGTCATTGCTAGGTTTATTTCGTTATCCGAATGCCCCAGTGGTTTCTCTAAAGAGGTGACGACAGCCACTAATACCCAGAATAAAATCGAAAGGAGGGATTTTGCATCTTTGGACGAGAATCAGGAAAGGTTAAAAAGTGAGCTTCACTTAGACTTGGGAAAAACGTATGCATACAAATCCGGCGACCCTGTCCCGAGAAAGGAGGATGGCTGTACTCTCGAAGAGGCCGTTGTCGGCCTATCGTGCCATTACAGTGAAGTTAGATATTCTACAGAGGTAAAGCAGGCGATTGGGAGAATGTGGAAGGATAAATCTAGACCACCTTACACTAATTTGTTTAATGATAATACTAGTGCAATTATGATGTGGAATGTCGTTCGGGTGATGAGGGAAGTTGATCTCGTTCTGGGACTAGAGTCTTCAAAGGTAGGGGCTGTGAATAGGATGGATCATGTCGCGGTTCACGGCAATAGATTTATACTACACCATGTATTCAAGAACTTAGAGGACGTTCAATTGGGAGACAGGTCGTTCGAGCTCTCAAGCTATGCCGAGAGAATACGAGCTACCACCTACTATATATTAGAAAGTGTATCAGTATTGATTTCCGGGATGGGATCGGTATATCTCAACAATCTGTTTAAAAACCATAAAAAACTGGGCGCTATGTCCGATGATATACCAGTTAATGTGGATTATGCAGGGGGCTACACACCCCGGAGGCTTCGTGAGCCCACTTTGTTCGACTAGCTGACTTGACGTTGGCTATGCGCGACCGGCGCGGCAGCGAACAGAGGCGTCGTCTTCGCCCACGTCGTCGTGAACAACTCCGACCGGCGGTAGGCCTCCAGCGCGTCGGCGTCGTCCCACTGGCTAAACGTGGTGAGGACGTTCGGAAACCGGGCGTCCTGCCACAGTTCCAGGTGTCGGCACCCCGGCGCGGCGGCGATGCGGGGGCGCGCCTCGGCGAACAGATTGAGGAAGTCGCCGAGGCGGGCGGGGTCGAACGTCATGCGGACGGTGCGGAGGAGCATGGGAAGGTGGATGAGATTGAGAGGTGCGGAGGTGGGTGAGGTTGTAGAGGTGCGAGGGTCTGGGCAGCTACAAGATTCTATGTCGCCTCAAGACCTGAATGCCGCTGCACCTCATTCTCTTCCGGACCTCACCCACCTCCGCACGTCCGACCCTCACCACCCCCAGCGCTGAAACGCCACCACCGATCCGACAGGCGCGTCCGGCCACGACTCGGGTAGATGCGCCAGTCCGTCGGCGAGGGCGAGGGAGTGGGCGACGTGCGAGCCCTGGGCCCCTGCGGGGAGGGCGTGGAGTCGGCCCTCGACGTAGCGGCGAACGGCGACGCGGGCGAAGGTGTGGAGCCCGGCCTTCTTCGAGATCGGCGCGTCGAGCACGGCCGGCTCGGTGAAGGCGTCGGCCGGGCGCCCGAGCATGGCGGCGAGCAGGGGGCGGACGTAGACCTCGAAGCACACGGCCGCGCTGACGGGGTTGCCGGGCAGCCCGATCACGGGGCGTCCGTCGAGCACGCCCACGGCGAGCGGCTTGCCGGGCCGCTGGCGGACGCCCCAGAGCGTCCACGACCCGCCCGCCGCCTCGACGGCGTCGCGGACCCCGTCGCGCTCGCCCATCGACACGCCGCCCGCGAACACGATCACGTCGGCGTCGCGGGTCTCGGCGAGCACGCGGGCCAGGTCGGCGGCGGTGTCGCGGGCGCGGAGCGGGCCGATCACTGCGGCTCCGGCGGCCTCGGCCATCGCGGCGAGCGTCGGGCCGTTCGAGTCGCGGATCTGGCCGGGCGAGAGGGGAGAGGCAGCGTCCACCAGCTCGTCGCCCGTCGCGATCACGGCGACGCGCGGGCGGGAATGGACCCACACCGGATCCGCGCCGACGGCGGCGAGGACGGCGACGGCGCCCGGCGTCACGACCGTCCCGGCGGCGAGCACCTCGACACCTGCCGCCAGCGCGTCGCCCGTCGTGCGGATGTGCTGTCCGACTGCGGGGCGCGCGTCGAGGCGGACGGTGTCGCCGTCGCGCGTGATCCGCTCGACCGGCACGACGGCATCGGCACCGGCTGGGACGGGCGCGCCGGTCATGATGGCGACCGCCACGCCTGGTGGCAGGTCGCCTGGCACGTCGCCCGCGTGGACGGCGCCGACGAGCGGGAGCGTCAGCGAGTCCGGGAGGTCGGCGACGCGGAGGGCCACGCCGTCCATCGCCGAGGCGTCGAACGGCGGGTGCGACTCCCGACTGGCGACGGGTTCGGCCAGCGTTCGCCCCACGGCGTCCCCGAGGCGGACGGCCTCACCCGGCGTGACGCGCGCCATCGTGAGGACGGCGCGCAGGGCGTAGTCGACGGAGACGAGGGCGTCCATGGAGGCGAGGGGAGAGCGGGAGGGAAGCGTCCGCCCCCCCGCTCGTCACCCGGTCAGCCGCCGTAGCCGAAAAGGCCCATGAACTTGGTCGCGAACGGCACCGAGCCCTTCATCTTGACCTTCCCCTGCATCATCGCCATCATCGGATTGAGGTCGCCGTTCTCGATGGCCACCCAATCTTCCGTCTTGGCCGTCAGGCGGAGGGTCGGGTCCTCGGGCACCTCGCCGTCGAGGATGTCGAGTTCGCCGTGGTGGACGTAGAGGGTTACGTCGCGGGCGTCGTCGCCGGTGAGTTGCATGTAGACCTTGTCGTCCATGGAGGAGGCCTTCTCGCTGTTGAAGCGGTCGGGGTAGGAGGCGAGGACGGCGTCGAAGTCAGCGTACCGGGGCATGTGCGTGGGGGAGGGGCCTGAGAAGGAGAGGAGGGCGGAACCCTGCGAACGGGCTTCCGGGTTCCGACGGGCCGCCCCGATCCCCATGGATTCCGATTCGTCCGTCTCCGTCGCGACCCCGCGCGGTCTCGTCACCATCACCGCGCCCCGGCTGGCGTCGAGGCGTCTGCGAACGCGGCAGGAGGCCCACCGCGACTTCCTCGCGAGCCACTGGGCCGAGCTGTCGGCTGCAGCCTATGAGGGCTACCGTCGGCACGGCGCCGGGGCGGTGGTGCTGTGGCGCAGCGAGCGTCCCCGGCGGTTTCGACCGCGTCCGTTCGAGCCCGAGCGCCTGTTCTACACGACCCAGATCCACGCCCTGCCCGGCACCACCGAGGCCGACTTCGACGGCTGGGAGGCCCGCCAGCTGGAGACCTACGACCCGGAGGCGGAAGGGCTGGTGGTGTTCGTCGAGGGAGACGGCGTGGCAGGCTACCGGGTCGCCGGGCAACCGTCACCCCCGGAGGCACACCGCGCGTCGAGGGCTCGGGAGAACTGAGGCGTGAAGGGAGGCGCTCGCGAACGGGGCCGGTCCTTCCACCTCGGCACCGAGGCGGACGCGCGCCGCGGGCCCGGGCACGTTCGAAGACGGACGCCCGTTCGTGCCCTGACGCCGCGGACCGCGCGGCGTAGCTTGGCCCGCGAACCCGCCCCCGACCGAACCGGCTCCTCCGCTACCCCGTTTTTCGTCTCTCTTACGTGGTCTCGATGCGCAAGGCGCTGTCGGTTCGTCTCCTCGCGGTTCTCGCCCTCGCTGGCTTGGGCGCCGGGCTGCCTGGGTGCAGCACCGGGTCTCCGCTGCACAGCCGGTACAACAACTTCCGGGCGTACTACAACACGTACTACAACGCCTCGCAGTCGCTGGAGGAGGGCGAGCGGGCGCTGGAGCGGTCGGCGGTCACGGTGGATCGCAACCAGCTCGTCTCGGTGTTCCCGGTCACGGCCAGCACGCAGACCAGCGGGCCGTTCCAGGACGCCATCGACAAGAGCGCCGAGCTGCTCCGCTCGCGCGCGACCTCCAAGTGGGCCGACGACGCGCTCATGGTGATCGGCAAGGCCTACTTCTACCAGCGCAACTTCGTCGGCGCCGAGCAGAAGTTCCGCGAGACGATGGCGGCGGCAGAGCTCGTGGAGGACCGTCGGCTGGGGGATGAGGCCCGCTTCTGGCTCGGGCGCACGTACGCTTCCGCCAACCGCTTCGACGATGGCGTCCTCGTCCTGGAGGAGGGACTGGCCGACGAGGGAGGCGACCGCTTCTGGCGGGCCCGGATGCAGCTGGCCCTCGGCGAGCTCTACGCCCGCGCGGGTCGCTGGGACGAGGCCGCTGGGACGCTCCGCGAGGGCGCTCCCGAAGAGGGCGACGCCGACATCGCAGCCCGCGCGTTCGTGCTCCTCGGTCAGGTCGAGGAGCACGCCGAGCGCTGGGACGAGGCCGCGGCGGCCTACACCGAAGCTCTCCGCCGCCGTCCGGACTACGAACTCTCGTACGCAGCCGAGGTGGGGCGTGCCCTCGTGGTCGGCATCGAGGCTGGGCGCACGGACGAGGCCCTCGCGGCCGTCCGCGCGATGCGGTCGGACGACAAGAACTACGACCGGCGGGGTGAGCTGGCGCTCGTCGAGGCCCGGCTCCGCGCCGCGGCCGGCGAGACCCAGCGTGCGCGGTCTCTCTTCCGGGACGTGCTCTACGACGAGGCGCTCGCCGGCCAGCGGGTGCGCGGGGAGACCCACTACCGCCTCGCCGAACTCTACCGCGATGCCATGGGCGACTATGTGCTCGCGTCGGCACACTTCGACACCGCCGCGACCGCACTCCGGGCGCCCATTACCGACGTCCGCCCCTCGCGTGGCGCGATCCTCGACGTGGCCGACGAGGCGCGGACCTACAACGCGCTCGCGGAGACGGCCCGCCGGATCGCCGAGGTGGACTCGCTGCTCGCCCTCGGCGATCTCTCCGACGAGGACTTCAGGGCGCGGATCGAGGAGATCGAGGCCGAGCGTCGTCGCGTCTTCATCGAGGAGCAGCGCCGCCTCGACGCTGCGCGAACGGCGCAGGCGTTCAGCGGCAGTGGCGGGCTGGGCAACGAGCAGATCGGAGGGGGCCGTGTGGGTCAGGCCGCGGAGACACAAGCACAGCAAGCGCAGGCCGCGAACGGTGATGCCGGGTTCCTCGCGCACCGGGTCCCGGCCTCCGTGCAGGCAGGTCTGATCGCCTTCGAGCAGACCTGGGGCGACCGGCCCCTGGTGCCCAACTGGCGGCGGCGCGCTGCCCTCCAGGCGGGCGACGCCGCGTCGGCGCGGGGCGTGATCGGGAACGAGGTGGCTCGACGGGCGGGCAGCATTGGCGGGCCGCCGCCGCTGGACCTTTCGTCGGTTCCCCGGACGCCAGCGCGGCGGGCGGAGGCCGTGGCCTCGTTGGCCGGGCTCCGCTACGAACTGGCCAACGCGTTCTTCCTCTCCATCAACCGGGCCGACACCGCGGCGGCGCTCTACCGCACGATCCTCGCCGAGACGCCCGACCTGCCCGTGGCCGTCCGCGCACGCTACGCGCTGGCGGAGATCGAGCGCGAGGCGGGCCGAGACGACGTGGCGCGTCCGCTCTACGAGGCGGTCGCCGCGGCCGACTCGTCGGCGCTCCGCCAGGCCTCCCTGGTCCGCCTCGGGCGGGCGTCCGCAGACGAGGGGGAGGCGGTGGTCGAAACCTCCGCGGCCTACGACGCCGCCCGCCGGCTGTGGGTCGGCGGAGACCCGCTCGCGGGCGCCGAGGCGTTCGTCGCGCTGGGCGACGCGAACCCCGACGACGCCGATGCCCCGCGGGCCTACCTCGCCGCCGCCGTCGCGTACGTGGAGTGGGCCGGGCGGGACTCGCTCGCCCTCGTGCGCCCCTTCCCCGACTCGCTGGTGTCGACGGTGCTCCTCGCCGTCGCCGATTCGCTGGCTCAGATCGAGACCGCGGCGGCGCTCGAGGCTGCGGCGCTCGAAGCAGCGACCTCGACCGTTGAGCCGGACGCCGCCGAGACTGGAGCGGAGACTCCCGAGGCAGACGACCTCGAGGAAAACGTGGACCCTGTCTCCCCGTCCCAGGAGCGCCGCATCCTTGAGGAGGGCATGTCTGATGACGCGCCGCGCCCACTGGCCGACCCGGACGATCTGGACCTCTCGCCGGAGGACCGCGCGTTGATGCAGGCGCGTCGGCAGGTGGACGACGAGCCACTGGACGACGAGGTGTCGCGTCCTCGTTCCGCACCGGCGGTCGACGACGATGTGGTGCCGCGACGAGAGACCGAGACTGCCGTCGACGACGAAGCCCCCATCCTTCGCCGGAACCCGGCGGCACGGCGCAGACAGGCTCCGGCTGCGACTCCGGTCGCCGCCGCCGCCCCGCCGCCGTCTGCGGAGCCACCGTCGGCACTCCGGGCCCTTCCCGTCCCCGATTCCACCTCGTTCACGCTCCGCCACCACCTGCGCGGACTGGTCGCTCGCTACCCTGGCTCGCCCTACGCGGAGCGCGCCACCGGACTCATCGCGCGCCTGCCCGCGCTGCCCGAGATTCAACTCCCTGTGCTGTCCGACACGCTTCGGACGGACTCCCTCTCCGTTCCGGATGGCCTGGAAGCGTCTCTGCCCGACTCCTCGGTCGGCCCGGCCGATTCCGTGCAGGTGGACCCCGACGACCCGGTCCTTGCAGAGGACCCGGTCGAGGAGACGCTCGACGGCGACAGAGAACCCGAGGAGGAGGTTGCAGAGCCGGTGGCCGCCGCGTCCAACACCGGGCTCCGCAGCTCCGAGCCGATTGATCCTTCGCTCGGCGGCTTCACGTGGCGCGTGCGAACCCTCTCGATCCCGGACGAGGGCACCCAGATGGTCCGCGTGCTGAAGGAAGCGGGATTCCGGGCGGCCATCTTGCGCGACGAGGGCAACACGAGCTTCACAGTGGCGCTGGGCCAGTTCGACGATGCCGAGCAGGCCGAGGCAGCGCGCGACGGCCTGCCCGCCTGGGCTCGACTGCGCGGTGAGGTGATCGCGCTCTCCGGATTCACCGTCGTTCCCGAGAACGACGTGGACGGACCGTAACCCGACGCGCGTTCGTCCGAACCCGGGTCGGGATCGTCGCAGGGCGTCGGATGGTTCGGCGCTCGACCGCGATCTAGGAACCTCCCCCATGGGGTCGGGTATCGCCCCCCTTTGTCCAAATCCGTTTGCGTGGCATCGCCCGCGCCCGCGCTCAGCGCGCACGTCTTCCTATGGCTTCCTCTCCGCGAACGCCCCAGAACCCTCGAGACGGCCAGTCCGGCCGTGATGGCGGCGGGGGAAAGCGCCCGCGCCTGTCGCTTGGCACCTTCTACCTGTTCGTCCTGATCGCCCTGCTGGCGCTCGCCGTGCAGACGTTCGTCGCAGGCAGCGGCGCATCGTCCGAGGTCGAGTACTCCGTCTTTCTCGAACAGGTCGAGAAGGGGTACGTCGAGGCCTTCGAGGTGCAGGATGGCGTCGACATCCGCGGCTCGTACACGCAGGAGGCCGTCGACGCCCAGTCTGTCGAGGTGGCCGCGCCGGAGCCGTCGCTCGGCCGCCAGCCCGCCGCCGACGCCGGGCGACGCTTCCGTACCACCAAGCCCGACGACCACGACCTGACGGACTACGTCCAGTCGATCAACGAGCAGCGAATCGCCGCGGGCGAGGACCCCGTCGAGTTCCAGGCCGACTACACGTCGGGCGTCTGGAGTGGGTTGTTCTCCTGGGTCATCCTGATCGGCTTCCTGGCGCTGTTCTGGATCTTCATCCTGCGCCGGATGGGCGGGCCTGGCCAGCAGGTGCTCAACATCGGCAAGAACAAGGCGACGCTGTTCGACCAGACCGAGGGCGCGCCGATCACGTTCAAGGACGTCGCCGGCCTCGACGAGGCCAAGGAGGAAGTCGAGGAAGTCGTCCAGTTCCTCAAGGACCCCCAGCGGTTCACGAAGCTCGGCGGCAAACTGCCGAAGGGTGTGCTGCTCGTCGGCCCTCCCGGCACGGGCAAGACGCTGCTCGCCAAGGCCGTCGCGGGCGAGGCGCAGGTCCCGTTCTTCAGCCTCTCCGGCTCCGACTTCGTCGAGATGTTCGTCGGCGTCGGCGCGGCGCGCGTGCGCGACCTGTTCAAGCAGGCCAAGGAGAAGGCGCCCTGCATCATCTTCATCGACGAGATCGACGCCGTGGGCCGGTCCCGCGGGCGCGGCGCCATCATGGGCGGCAACGACGAGCGCGAGAACACGCTCAACCAGTTGCTGGTCGAGATGGACGGGTTCAACACCGACAAGGGCGTCATCCTGATGGCGGCCACCAACCGGCCCGACACGCTCGACTCGGCGCTGCTGCGTCCAGGCCGCTTCGACCGGCAAGTGCTCATCGACCGGCCGGACCGCCGCGAGCGGGCGGCCATCTTCGCGGTCCACACTCAGAACCTGACTCTGGGCGACGACATCGACCTGGAACTGCTGGCCGGCCAGACGCCGGGCTTCGCGGGCGCCGAGATCGCGAACGTCTGCAACGAGGCGGCGCTGCTGGCGGCGCGTGATGGCAAGGACGCCGTCGAGATGATCGACTTCGAGCGCGCCATCGACCGCGTGATCGGCGGGCTGGAGAAGAAGAACAAGCTCATCAGCCCAGAGGAGAAGAAGATCGTCGCCTACCACGAGGCCGGTCACGCCGTCGCCGGGTGGTTCCGCGAGTACACCGACCCCGTCGTCAAGGTGTCGATCGTGCCACGCGGCATGGCGGCACTCGGCTACGCGCAGTCGCTGCCCCAGGAGCGCTACCTCTACACCAAGGAAGCGCTCATCGACCGGATGGTGATGACGATGGGCGGACGGGTCGCCGAGGAGATCATCTTCGGCCAGATCACGACCGGTGCCCAGAACGACCTGGAGAAGATCACCAAGATGGCCTACGCCATGGTGGTCGACTACGGCATGAGCGAGGAGATCGGCTACGTGTCGTTCAACATGTCGGGCCAGAAGGACCAGCCGGTCTTTGACAAGCCGTTCTCCGACGACATGGCACGTCGCATCGACGCTGAGGTGAAGGCGCTCATCGACGACGTGCGTGCTCAGACCCGGGTGCTGCTGGAGGAGCGGGCCGACGATCTCGAGCGACTCGCGCAGGCACTCTTGGAAAAGGAGGTGCTCAACGAGAACGACCTCCGCGAGGTGCTCGGCGAGCGCCCGTACCAGCGACACGACCATCAGGCGGGCGTGACCGCCGAGGGCGAGCCCGTCAACCTGCCGCCCGGTCCGGCCTCCGAGGGGGACGGCGTCGCCTCGACCGAGCCCGCCTCGGTAGACTCGTCGGCGCCGGTCAGGGACGAGCCGGACATCTCTGCATCGACGTAGGCGACAGTCTGATCGCGCGATTCACAAGGCTCGTCCGCTGCACGCGGACGGGCCTTTCGTGTATAGAGGGGAAGATGGAGGCAACTGGCAGCGTGCCGTGAGGATCGGATCAAGCGTGATCTGTCGGTCTGTATCGGCTGCTGTGCTCCACACAGGCTTCGTCCTCTGGGCCCTGGAATCGCAGGTCTCGCCATGGATTGTGAAGGTCCGGGCATTGGGGATGGGGGGAGGAGTCGGTACGTTGAGGGTTCGATTCTCGCGTGCCGGCCGGTCGCCGCGCCCGCATCAACCAGACCTGACCGCACCGCTGTGCCTACGATCAACCAACTCGTCCGGAAGGGCCGCAAGCCCAAGCGCAAGACCTCCGGGTCGATCGCTCTCCAGGGCAACCCGCAGCGCCGTGGCGTCTGCACCCGCGTGTACACGACGACGCCGAAGAAGCCGAACTCGGCCCTCCGCAAGGTCGCCAAGGTCCGCCTGACGAACGGCTACGAAGTCATCGCCTACATCCCGGGCGAGGGCCACAACCTCCAGGAGCACTCGATCGTGCTCGTCCGTGGTGGCGGCGCCAAGGACCTCCCGGGCGTGAAGTACCACATTGTCCGTGGCGCGCTCGACACGGCCGGCGTCGCCGACCGGCGGAAGTCCCGCTCGAAGTACGGCGCCAAGAAGCCGAAGAGCTAAGCCGTCGCCTGTCAGCACGCCGCCCGTTTTGGGGGCGTGCTGCAGTTCGACGCTCCCCGTCCACGCTGATCGCTGACAAGCTGATCGCTGACAGCTAGAAACCCATGCGCAGGAAGCAAGCAGAAAAGCGGATCCCCACCCCGGACCCGATCTACGGTGACGTCACCGTCGCCAAGTTCATCGCCGCCGTCATGCGCGACGGCAAGAAGTCCGTGGCCCAGGGCCTCGTCTACGGCGCCTTCGACTTGGTCGAGGAGCGCATCGGCGAGCCCGGCGTCGAGGTCTTCCGCCAGGCGCTGACCAACGCGGCCCCGCTGGTCGAGGTCCGCAGCCGCCGCGTCGGTGGCGCGACCTACCAGGTGCCGATCGAGGTCCGCCCCGAGCGGCGCACCTCGCTCGCGTTCCGCTGGCTCCTCCAGTACGCCAAGGCCCGCGGCGACAAGTCGATGGCCAACCGCCTCGCAGCCGAGCTCATCGCCGCCTCGCGCGGTGAGGGCGGCGCTGTCAAGAAGAAGGACGACACGCACCGCATGGCCGAGGCCAACAAGGCGTTCGCTCACTTCGCCCGCTTCTAACCGAACCGTCATACGCGCTTCCGCCTCTGGGTGAGACTGGCGCGTTTCCTCGGCTCCCCCCCCGAACCGACGACCTCCAATGGCCGACCTCCAAGGCAAGACCTTTTCGCTCGCCAAGACCCGAAACATCGGGATCTCGGCGCACATCGACGCGGGCAAGACCACGACGACCGAGCGCATCCTGTACTACACCGGCAAGACGCACCGGATCGGCGAGGTCCACGAGGGCGGCGCCACGATGGACTGGATGGAGCAGGAGAAGGAGCGTGGCATCACCATCACCTCGGCGGCGACGACCGCGGAGTGGAAGGGCCACCGCATCAACATCATCGACACCCCCGGCCACGTCGACTTCACCGTCGAGGTGGAGCGCTCGCTGCGCGTGCTCGACGGCGCGGTCGCGCTGTTCTGCTCGGTTGGCGGCGTGGAGCCCCAGTCCGAGACGGTCTGGCGGCAGATGGACAAGTACCACGTCCCCCGTATCGCGTTCGTCAACAAGATGGACCGCACGGGCGCCAACTTCGAGAACGCGGTCCAGATGATGAAGGACCGCCTTGGCGCCAACGCCGTCCCGGTCCAGATTCCGATCGGCGACGGGGAGATGTTCCGTGGTCACATCGACCTGATCACGATGAAGGCGTTCATCTTCGATGACGCCACGCAGGGCTCGACCTGGGACGAGGTGGACGTTCCGGCCGACCTCGCGCCGACCGCCAAGAAAGCCCGCATCGTGCTGCTCGAGGCCGTCGCCGAGCACAACGACGAGCTTCTCATGATGTACCTCGAAGGGGAGGAGCTTCCCGTCGAGACCGTGAAGGAGACCGTCCGCGAGGCCGTGCTCTCGATGGACATCACGCCGGTCTTCTGCGGCTCGGCCTTCAAGAACAAGGGCGTTCAGCAGCTGCTCGACGGCATCATCGACTACCTCCCGTCGCCGCACGACGTGCCGCCGATGGAGGGCCACAAGCCGCGCACCGAGGACATCGTCATCCGCGAGGCCGACCCGGCCGAGCCGTTCGCGGCCATCGCGTTTAAGATCGCGACCGACCCCTACGTCGGCCGGATCACGTTCGCCCGTGTCTACTCGGGCACGCTGAACAAGGGAGATGCGCTCATCAACGCGACCACCGAGAAGAAGGAGCGCGCCGGTCGCCTCCTCTTCATGCACGCCAACACACGTGAGGATGTCGAGTCGGTCAAGGCCGGTGACATCTGCGCCATCGTGGGCCTGAAGGACACCAAGACTGGCGACACGCTCTGTGACCCCGACGCGCCCGTCGTGCTCGAGGCCATGGACTTCCCCGAGCCGGTCATCAAGATCGCGATCGAGCCGAAGACCAAGGCTGACATCGACAAGCTCTCGGTCGGGCTCCAGAAGCTGGCCGAGGAGGACCCGACCTTCAAGGTGTCCTCGGATGAGGAGACCGGTCAGACCCTGATCGCGGGCATGGGCGAGCTCCACCTCGAGATCATCGTGGACCGCCTCAAGCGCGAGTTCAAGGTCGAGGCCAACGTCGGCGAGCCCCAGGTGTCGTACCGCGAGGCCATCCGCAAGTCGGTGGAGCACGCGTACACGCACAAGAAGCAGTCCGGCGGTCGCGGCCAGTTCGCGCACGTCGAGATCGAGTTCTCGCCCGCCGAGCCCGGCACCGAAGGCCTCGAGTTCATCGACGAGATCAAGGGCGGCGCCATCCCGCGCGAGTTCATCTCGTCGGTCCAGAAGGGCATCGAGAGCGCCCTCGACCAGGGTCCGCTCGCGGGCTACCCGATGGAGGCCATCCGCGCCCGTCTCTACGACGGCAAGTTCCACAACGTCGACTCCGACCAGCTCTCGTTCGAGATCGCCGGCCGCATGGCGATGCGTGAGGCGACGCGCCGCGCGAGCCCCGTCATCATGGAGCCGATCATGAAGGTCGAGGTCATCACGCCCGAGGAGTACATGGGCGACGTGATCGGCGACCTGTCCTCCCGGCGCGGTCGGATCGAGGGCATGGGCCAGCGCGGCGACGCGCAGGTCGTGGACGCCTTCGTCCCGCTCTCGGAGATGTTCGGGTACTCCACCGACCTCCGTTCCAACACGCAGGGCCGGGCCATCTACTCGATGCAGTTCGACCACTACGAGGAGGTCCCGACCTCCATCGCCGAGGAGATCGCAGCCGCCGGCAAGGCCGCCGCGTAGCCCGCCCCAGATTCACACCCCAAGACCAACAACACCATGGCTAAGGAGCAATTCCAGCGGAACAAGCCCCACGTGAACGTGGGCACGATCGGCCACGTCGACCACGGCAAGACGACGCTGACGGCGGCGATCACGAAGGTGCTCGCCGAGAAGTCGGGCGGCGTCGCCAAGGGCTTCGACGAGATCGAC